>JBQCJF010000151.1:0-4775 GCA_051953015.1 Luteimonas sp. | reverse complement strand
CGGCGCGACGGGGCGGGAGCAGCGGCGCGATGTGCGCGCTATCGTCGCCGACGACGTGCCCTGCCGGGTGCCGGGGGGCGGCGCCCCGGGGGGCGCCGCCGAGGCCGTCGTCCGCAACGCGAAGACCGCGGACGGCACGGGCCTGGTGGTGAGTTCGTCGCGCGCGATCCTCTACGCCTCGTCCGGCGACGACTACGCCGAAGCCGCGGCCGCCGCCGCGCGCGAGCTGCGCGACACCCTCAACCGCGCCCGCTAAAGCTCTCAGCGAACCGTACGCGGCGGATTCGCCCGCGCATGCGGATGCGTTCGCCTGTCTCCGCGCCCCCTCACTCATAGCGGAGTATCGCTTCTTAGCTCGCGCAGCCTGCGACGCAAGTCCCGCAGCGACTCCACGACCTCGTTCAGCTGCTCGATCGAATACTGCACTTCCCTTTGCGTCGGAGACGCCGGCAAGCCACGGATGCACGAAACAGTTCCCGCCGTCGGATTGATGCCCCAGCGTCCGTGGAACAAGTCGTTCCTCAGCTGCCGCATGCGATGGGCTTCATCGAGCCATGCGAGGTAGGCGTTCAACACCGCTGCGTCGCCCGGGAACGTCGCCGACGCGGTTCGCTTCAAATTCTCGAGCCTGGAATTGAAGTTGTCGCCTTCGAGCTTCTCGCTCAGGGCGCGCGGATCATGGCTCCCGTTCACCCATGCCAGCATCAGGCCGACGTCCATGTCGAGGCGGGAATATTCGAAAAGGATGCGCCCAAGCGCCAAGGCCGCCTCGCGCTCCAATCGGGCGTGTTCCTGCGCAATCTCACGACCCGTGAGCGAACGCATGCTATCGATCAAGAGCGCTTCGCAGCATGCTGACGACCGCTGCGTACGGAAACCGCGCGAAGATGGCGAGGAACACGGCGGCCTGGGTCGCGAGGCCGCGCCGCGGCGCCTCGAACTTGCGGAAGTAGCGCCACAGGCCGAGGTGCTTGTGCCATTCGACGAACATCGGCCGCGCGCGGCTGGAGACGCCGCGCACGTGCAGCACCACGACGTCGTTGGCCACGGCGACGGCCGCGCCGGCGGCGCGCACGCGGCGGCACAGGTCCAAGTCCTCCGCGTGCAGGCGGTAGTTCGCGTCGAAGCCGCCGATGCGCGCGAACAGCGCGCGCGGCATCAGCATCAGCGCGCCCGACACCGCGTCGACGCGCTGCAACGGCTGCGACGGATCGGCGGGCACGTCCAGGCGCGAAGCGCGCGGCGAGCGCAGCATCGCGGCGAAGTCGGGGTCGCGGCGGCGCGCGGCGGCGTCGTGCGCGCCGTCCTCGCCGACCAGGTCCGCGCCCACCAGTCCGCCACCGAGCGCTCGCGCGCGTTCGCGCAGGCGCGCCAGCGAATCGGATTCGACCAGGCAATCGGGGTTCACGAACGCCAGCCAGGCGGCGCCAGCGCCCACGTCGGCCGCGCCCTGGTTGCAGGCGGTGGCGAAGCCGGGGTTGTCGGGGTTGGCGATGAAGTGCACGCGCGCGTCGGCGGCGGCGTGCCGCTGCACGACCGCGACGGTGTCGTCGCCGGAGGCGTTGTCGACGACGCGGATCGCGACCACGCCGTCGGCGGCGCGCAAGCGCGCGAGGCAGTCGTCGATCGTCGACGCGCTCTGGTGGGTGACGACGACCGCGGCGATCCCGTCGCCGGCGTCCTCGTCCAGCCCAAGCTCGTGGCCCGTCCCCGTCATCCCCGGATTGTAGCCACGGCGGCGAATCCCGGCCGGGCGGCGCCGCCCTTCAACCCGGGAACGCGAACTCGCCCTGCGGCAGCGGGGGATCGACCAGGCGCTCGCGGCGCGCGAGGTCCTCGCGCATGGCCCGCAACGGGTCCTGCATCAGGAATTCGGCCAGGCGCGCATGCCACGCGGGCCAGCGCGCGGCCAGCAGGTCGAGGTCGCCGTCGGCCGGCGCGCCCTCGCCGCCGCGCGCGACGAACGCGGTCTCGCACAGCGCGTTGCGCCAGCCCATGCCGGCCAGGCGCAACGACAGGTCGGCGAGCGCGGCGTACCAGGAGCCGTAGCTCGCCGCGTCCACGCCGCCGGCGCGGGCGCGCGCGCTGCCGCGCAGCAGCACGGCATGGGCCACGGCGGAAGGCAGCTCCGGATGGTGCGGCGGCATCGACGCGCACGCGCTCGCGAGCCGCGGCAGGTCGGCGGGCATCGGCGCGATCTCGCCCACGCGCGGCCAGGCCGCGGCTTCGCCCGCATTGCACCAGGGCGTCGCGGTGCCGATCGCGGGATCCCGGCGCAGGCACGCGGCCAGCTGCGCCAGCCAGTCCGGCGCGGGCACCGCATCGGGCGCGAGCACGGCCACGTCGGCGTCGCCGCAGGCGGCGAGCGCTTCGGCGAGGTGCGCGGCTTCGCCGACGCTGCGCTGCCGACGCGTGCAGGTCGCCTCCAGCCGGGTCGCCGCGAGCCAGCGCTCGACGATCGCCAGGCCGCGCGGCCCGGCCTGCGCGTCGTCCGCGAGCCACACGCGCGTGCCCGCCGGCGTGGCCGCGTCGAGCGCGGCGAGGCAGGCGTCCAGCGCCGCGTCGTCGGTGCCCAGCGGCACCAGCACGATGGGCAGCGCGGAAGCCGCCGGGGCTTTCGGACGCGGCGCGGAAGCCGGCAAGGCGGGCGCCGCCGTCCGCGCGCCTTCGCGCGCTGCAGCGGCTCCATCGCGCGGAACTGCCGGGTGTACTCGTCGGTGAGCGTGCGCGCTTCCTCGGGGTCGCGGATGATCGTCGGCGTGAGCAGCACGATCACCTCGTTGCGCCCGGTGTTCGCGGTGCGCGTGCCGAACAGCGAGCCCAGCACCGGAATCCGGCTCAGGTAGGGCACGCCCGAAGAACCGTTCTCGGCGCTGTCGCTGATCAGGCCGGCGAGCATCACCGTGTCGCCGCTGCGGATCGCGGCCTCGGTCTTGAGCCGGCGCGTGTCGATCGGCACGTTGCAGTTGGCCGCGTTCGACGCGCAGCTGGCCGGCACCGCGCCGGGCGAGCTGACTTCCTGCACGAGGTCGAGGAAGACCATGCCGTCCTTCGTCACCCGCGGCCGCACCTTCAGGATCACGCCGGTGTCGAGGTACTGCACCTGGCTGAAGGTGCCGGTGTCGGCGACGCCGCCCGGGTTGAACGACACCGACTGGATCGGGATGCGCGTGCCGACGTTGAGCGTGGCCTCGCCGTTGTTGCGTACCAGCACCGACGGCGTCTGCAGCAGGCGCACGTCGGTGACCTCGTCCAGCGCGTTGATCACCGCGGCGGCGTTGCGGCCGAGGAAGGTCCAGTTCAGGCCCGGCACCGCGCCGCCGGCCGGGCGGATGCTGCCGGCGATGTCGCCCCAGATGTCGCGGCCGAGCGCCGACGGCAGGCCCGCGCCGCCGTCGGCGGTCGAGCGGTTCACGGCCTGCTCGAAGTACCAGCTCACGCCGTACTTCAGGTCGCCGCCGAGCTTCACCTCGACCACCTGCGCCTCGATGTGCACCTGCATCGGCATCACGTCGAGGCGCTCCATAACGTCCCGGTTCGAGCGCCAGGCCTGCGGGCTGGAACGCACCAGCAGGGTGTTGGTCTCGTCGACCGCCGACACGCCGACGCGGTCGCCGTCGACCTCGAGCGTCACCGACCCGTTGCCCGACGGGCGCGGGTCGAGCGACATCGTGCCCTCGCCCAGGCCGCCGCCGTCGCTGCCGCCGCCGATCGCGGCGCTGCTGGTGGAATCGTCGCCGACGCCGCCGTCCTTGATCTCGGTGGACTGCAGCCCCGGCATCAGGCTCGGCGCGCCGGAGCCGCCGCTGCGCGACGCGCCGCCGCCGAACACTTCGGCGAGGCGGTCGGCGAGGTCCTTCGCCTGCACGAACTTCAGCTCGTAGGAATACAGCTGCGGACCCGCGCCGGCGCCGTCGATGCGATCGAGCCAGTCGCGGATGCTGTCGAGGTAGGCCGGCTGCGGCGTGATCACCAGCACCGCGTTCGCCGATTCGAGCGGCATGAAGCGGAACATGCCGGCGACGGGCGACTTGCCCTGCTCGCCGAATACCTTCTCCAGGTCCTCGACCACGTCCGACGCGCGGCCCGACTGCAGCGGGAACACGCCCACCGACATCGACGCCATCCAGTCGACGTCGAACACCTGGATCGTGCGCAGGTAGTTCTCCAGCTCGGCGCGCGAGCCGGCGACGGTGATGGTGTTGCGGCCCGGGTCGGCGTTGACGATCGCGTTGGCGCGCGCGTAGGGCTTCAGCACCTTCGCCATCTCGGTCGCCGAGATGTAGTGCAGCGGCACGACGCGCGTCTCGTAGCCGTTGGCGAGCGCGGCGGGACCGCTGCGCGCGGCGAGGCTGCCGTCCAGCGGCTGGTCGGCGCGGACGATGTTGTAGCGGCCGCCGCTGTAGACCATGCGCGCGTTGTTCCAGCCCAGCACCATCTCCAGCAGGTCGCGCGCGCCCGCGGCGCCGACCGGGCGCGGCGTCGAGAGCGTGACCGTGCCCTGCACGTCGGGCGCGATCACGTAGTTCTGGCCGAGCATGTCGCCGAGGATCGCCTTGACCACGACCGGGAGCGGCGTGCCTTCGAAGTTGAACGTGGAGCCCGCGCCCGAGGTCGGCAGCGCCGGCGCGGTGGCGGCCGCATCGGTGTCGATCACGTGGCCCGTGCCGCGGCGGATCACGGCTTGCGGGCGGGACGGCGCGCCGTTCGCGGCGTCGGCCGCTGCCGCGGCGGCCTGTTCCGCCGGCGTCCGCACGGGCGGCGGCGCGCCGTTG
>JBQCJF010000150.1:0-8723 GCA_051953015.1 Luteimonas sp. | reverse complement strand
CGGAGCGTCGCAGCACGCGCCGTCGGCGGATCGACTGGGCCGCGCGCGCCGCGGCGACGGCGGGCGCGCGCGCGAAGCCGCGCAACTGGACGCCGCCGGGGCCGCAACTCGCGACGCTACGCGCCGCGCCGCCCTCCGGCGACGACTGGCTGCACGAGCTCAAGTGGGACGGCTACCGGATGCTGGTCGACATCGCCGGCGGCCGCGCGAAGCTGCGCTCGCGCAACGGCCTGGACTGGACGCCCGACTACCCGGACCTCGTCAAGGCGTTCGAGGCGCTCGGCGCGGACGATGTCACCTTCGACGGCGAGCTCGTCGCGCTCACGCCGCAGGGCAACGACGACTTCGGCCTGCTGCAGAAGGTCATCTCCGGCAACTCGAACGCGCCGCTGCGCTGCATGCTGTTCGACCTGCCGTCGCTCGGCGGCCACGACCTGTCGCGCGCCGCGCTCGAGGACCGCAAGGCGCTGCTGGCCGAACTGCTGGAGGGCGCGGCGCCCGTGCTCGGCCTGAGCCAGCACATCGTCGGCCATGGCGCCGAGGTGTTCGAGGCCAGCAAGCGCCAGGGCATGGAGGGCATCGTCAGCAAGCGTCGCGATGCCCACTACGCCGAGGGCCGGACCGGCACCTGGATCAAGACCAAGCACGCGCAGGGCGACGAGTTCGTCGTCGTCGGCTACACCGCGCCCAAGCGCTCGCGCACCGGCTTCGGCGCGCTGCTGCTGGCGACGCACCGCGACGGCGCGCTGCAGTACGTCGGCCGCGTCGGCACCGGCTTCGACGACGCGATGCTGCGCAACCTGGCCGCGCGCATGAAGCCGCTGGCGCGGCGCGAGGCGACCGTGCCGCTGCCGGCGCACATCCCGTTCCGGCCGCGCGACGTCACCTGGATCGAACCGCGGCTGGTGGTCGAGCTGGAATACCGCGGCTGGGGCAAGGAGGGCCTGCTGCGGCAGGCGAGCTTCAAGGGCTTGCGCGAGGACAAGGGCGTGGACGAGATCGGCGACACGGCAACGCGCGGCAGCAGCCGCAAGGCGCCCGCGCGCGCGACGGCGGGCGCGAAGGGCGCTTCGAAACGCGCAGCCACCGGCGCGTCGAAACGCAGCGCCGCCGGCACGGCGAAACGCACCGCCGCCGGCGCGGCGAAACGCGCGTCGAAGCGCGGCGCCGGCGCCGCGGGCGATGCGGGCGCGGACGCCATCCCGCGCGTCAGCAGCCCGACGCGCGTGGTCTATCCCCAGCTGCGCATCACCAATCAGCTGGTCTGCGACTACTACCGCGAGATCGCGCCCCTGTTGCTGCCCGAGCTGCGCGAGCGCCCGCTGTCGCTGGTGCGCTGCCCGGGCGGCATCCGCGGCCAGTGCTTCTTCCAGAAGCACCACGCGGCCACGCTGGGAAGCAACGTGCGTTCCGTGCCGATCCGCGAGAAGGACGGCGGCAGCGAGGACTACGTCTACGTCGACGGCGTCGCCGGCCTGCTCGAGCTGGTGCAGATGAACGTGCTCGAGTTCCATCCCTGGGGCGCGCGCATCGAGGACGTCGAGCATCCGGACCGCCTCGTGTTCGACCTTGACCCGGGCGAGGGCGTGGACTGGAACGCGATCCGCGCGGCGGCCCGCGAGATCCGCGCGCGCCTGCAGGACGCGGGGCTCGAGAGCTTCCTGCGCCTGTCCGGCGGCAAGGGCCTGCACGTGGTGGTGCCGGTGGCGCCGGAAGCCGACTGGCCGACCGCCAAGGCCTTCTGCGAGGCGTTCGCCCGCGCGATGGAAGCGCAGGCGCCGCAGCGCTACGTCGCCACCGCGACCAAGGCCAAGCGGAAGGGGGTCATCTTCATCGACTGGCTGCGCAACGGCCGCGGCGCGACCAGCGTGACCAACTGGTCGCTGCGCGCGCGGCCCGAAGCCGGCGTCGCCGTGCCGCTCGCCTGGAGCGAGCTCGGCCGCACGAAATCGGGCAAGGACTACCCGCTGGACCGCGCGCTGCGCCGCGCCGCCGGCCAGCGCAGCGATCCCTGGCTGGGCGACGGCTGGCGCCAGGCCCTCAAGCAGACCCTGCCGGACCTGTAGAGCGGTCAGTCGAGGCCGCGGCGCTCCAGCAGGGGCTTGATGTCCGGGGCGCGGCCGGCGAAGTCGCGGAACAGCTGCATCGCGTCCACGCTGCCGCCGCGAGAGAGCAGCGTGTCGCGGAAATGGTCTCCGTTCGCGCGGGTCAGGCCGCCGTGCGCCTTGATCCACTCGACGGTGTCGGCGTCGAGCACCTCCGACCAGATGTAGGCGTAGTAGCCGGCCGCGTAGCCGCCCATGATGTGGCTGAAGTAGGGCGTGCGGTAGCGCGGCGGCACCGCGGCGAAGTCCACGCCGTCCTTCGCAAGCGCCGCCGCCTCGAACGCCATCACGCCGTCGGCGGCCGGGATCTGCGAGGCGTCGGCGATCTGGTGCCAGCGCTGGTCGAGCAGCGCCGCGCCGAGGTACTCGGTCGTCGCGAAGCCCTGGTTGAACTTCGAGCTGGCCAGGACCTTGTCCAGCAGCTCGCGCGGCATCGGTTCGCCGGTCCTGTAATGCTTCGCGTAGTTGGCGAGCACGCTCGGCCAGTCGGACCACATCTCGTTGACCTGCGAGGGATACTCGACGAAGTCGCGCGGCACGCTGGTGCCGCTGAAGTACGGGTACTCGACGTTTGAGAACATGCCGTGCAGCGCATGGCCGAACTCATGGAACATCGTGGTGACTTCGTCCCAGGTCAGCAGCGTCGGCTCGCCCTTCGCCGGCTTGGGGATGTTGAGGTGGTTGGCGACCACCGGCAGGTAGCCGGTGAGGCCGGACTGGTCGACGTACGAGTTCATCCACGCGCCGCCGCGCTTGGACGGGCGCGCGTACATGTCGGAGATGAAGATCGCCAGCTGCTTGCCGTCCTTGTCGAAGACGTCGAACACGCGCACGTCGTCGTGGTAGACGGGCAGGTCGTGCCGTTCCTTGAACGTCAGGCCGTAGAGCTGCCCCGCGGCGTAGAAGACGCCGTTCTGCTGCACGTTGTCGAGCTCGAGATAGGGCTTGAGCTGCGATTCGTCGAAGGCGTACTTCGCCTGCCGCACCTTCTCGCTGTAGTAGGCCCAGTCCCAGGGCTCGAGCTGGAACGTCGGCTTGCCGGCGGCCGCCTGTTCCTTGTCGATCATCGCCTGCAGGTCGGCGGCTTCGCGCTTCGCGTTGCGCACCGCCGCCGGCGCGAGCCGGCCGAGCATGTCGTTGACGGCCTTCGGCGTGCCGGCGGTCTCGTCGGACAGGACGAACGACGCGTAGTCCGGGAAGCCGAGCAGCTTCGCGCGCGCCAGCCGCAGCTGCATGATCCGCGAGACCAGCGCCGTGTTGTCCCACTGGTTGCCGCGGCTGCCGCGCGCCACCGAGGCGCGGTAGAGGCGCTCGCGCAGCGCGCGGTCCTCCAGGTAGGTTTCCGGCGGCTGGCCGGTCGTGTTCTGCAGGGCGATGACGTACTTGCCGTCGAGGCCGCGCGCCTTCGCCGCCTCCTGCGCGGCGGCGATGTCGCCCTCCGGCAGGCCGGCGAGCTCGGCGCGCGTGTCGACGACGACCGCGGAATCGTTGACCTCGGCCAGCACGTTCTGGCTGAACTGCGTGCCGAGCTTCGCCAGTTCGCCGTTCATGTCGCGCAGCTTCGCCTTGTCGGCGTCGGAGAGGCTGGCGCCGGCGCGGACGTAGTCCTCGTAGTACTTGGTGACCAGGCGCCGGCCTTCGGCGTCGAGCGCCGAAGTCGCCAGCCCGTCGTGCAGCGTCTTGATCCGCGCGAACAGCTTCGGGTCGAGCACGATCGCATCGCGGTGCGCGGAGAACTTCGGCGCGTAGTCGGCGCGCAGCTGCTCGCGCGCCGGGTTGGTGTCGGCGCCGACCAGGTTGTAGAACACGCCCTGCGCGCGGTTCAGGATGCGGCCGGCGCGTTCCAGCGCGACGATGGTGTTCTCGAAGGTGGGCGGCGCGGGGTTGTCCGCGATCGCGCGCACCTCCGCGAGCTCGTCGGCCATGCCGCGGTCGAAGGCCGGCGCGAAATCGCTGTCCTGGATCCTGTCGAACTGCGGGTAGTGCAGCGGCAACGGGCTTTCGGCGAAGAACGGGTTGGCCTGCATGGCGTCGGCGTGGTCGGCGGGCACGGCGGAATCCTGCGATGGAGGGGTCGGGACGGCCGCGTTGGCGGCCTGGAGCGCCGGCGTGGCGCCGAGCGCGGCGGCGGCGAGCGCGATGGCGAGCGGATGCTGGATGCGGCGCATCATGATTTTCCCCCACGTTTCGTGAACACGGAGCGTAACCCGGCCCCCGCCCGCCGGGCCCATGACGAAAGGCACGGCGCGCGGATTCACGCCCGCGCAACCACGCCGGCGGCATGGTGGGGCGTCCCGTCAGCAGCAGGAGTCCCCCATGGAACTCGATACCGTGATGACCGCCAACCCCGCCACCTGCCGGCCCGATACGCCCTTGCGCCAGGTCGCGACGATGATGCTGGAGAACGACTGCGGCATGATCCCCGTCGTCGACGAACAGGGCGCGCCGCTGGGCGTGGTGACCGACCGCGACATCGCCGTGCGCGCCGTCGCCGGCGGCAAGGACATCACCCGCTGCAACGCCGGCGACTACATGACCACGCCGGTGCGCAGCGTGCCGATGGACACCAGCCTCGCCGACGTCTGCGCGGCGATGGAATCGGCGCAGGTGCGGCGCCTGCCGGTGGTCGACGGCGAAGGCCGCCTGTGCGGCGTCGTCGCGCAGGCCGACATCGCCCTCAACGGCGGCCAGCAGCGCACGGCCGAAGTCGTGCGCGAAGTGTCCAAGCCCTGCTGATCCGCGTCCTGCAGAGCCGACTCACTGGTCGGCTCTGCCTTGCGGAGTCCGTCAGCCGACCATGGGTCGGCTCTACTTCAGGCCGCGGTTTTCCAGCATCGGCTCGATCTGCGGATCGTGGCCGCGCCAGTCGCGGTACATCTTCGCCAGGTCCTCGCGGTTGCCGCGCGAGAGCACCATCTCGCGGAAGCGATCGCCGTTCTCGCGGGTCATGCCGCCATGCTCGTCGAACCAGGCGTACGCGTCGTCGGCCAGCATCTCGGTCCACAGATAGGCGTAGTAGCCGGCCGCGTAGCCGTTCGCCCAGATGTGCAGGAAGTAGCTGGAGCGGTAGCGCGGCGGCACGTACGACAGGTCGGTGCCGTTGTCCTTCAGCGCCTTCGCCTCGAACGCGTCGACGTCCTGCAGCGGCAGCCCGGCCGGCAGCGCGTGCCAGGACATGTCGAGCAGGGCCGCCGACAGCAGCTCCGTCATCTCGGAGCCCTTGTTGAACTTGCCGGCCTTGTCGATCTTGTCGACCAGCGCCTGCGGCATTGCCTCGCCGGTCTGGTAGTGGCGGGCGTAATGTGCGAACACCTTCGGCTCGCTCGCCCAGTGCTCGTTGAACTGCGACGGGAACTCGACGAAGTCGCGCGCGGTGTTCGCGCCCGACAGGCTCGGGTACTGGCCGTTGGCGAACATGCCGTGCAGCGCGTGGCCGAACTCGTGGAACATGGTGACCACGTCGTCGAAGCTCAGCAGCGCCGGCTGCCCGGGCGCGGGCTTGGTGAAGTTGGCGACGTTGTAGACGACGGGCTTCTCGCCGAACAGCTTCGACTGCCCGACCAGGTTGTCCATCCAGGCGCCGCCGAGCTTGTTGTCGCGCTTGAAGTAGTCGCAGTAGAACAGCGCCAGCGGGCTGCCGTCGGCGTTGAAGACCTCGAACACGCGCACGTCCGGCTGGTACACGGGCAGGTCGTGGCGCTCCTTGAAGGTGATGCCGTAGAGCTGGTTGGCGGCGTAGAACACGCCGTCCTGCAGCACGCGGTCGAGCTCGAAGTAGGGCGTCACCTGCGACTCGTCGAGGTCGTAGCGCGCCTTGCGCACCTGCTCGGCGTACTTCTGCCAGTCCCAGGGCTCGAGCTTGAAGTTGCCGCCGTCGGCGTCGATCGCGGCCTGGATGTCGGCCGCTTCGGTGCGGGCGCGGGCGGTCGCGGCCGGGGCGATGCGGTTCATGAAGCCGAGCGCGGCGGCCGGGTTCTTCGCCATCTGGTCGTCGAGCTTCCACGCGGCGTAGCTGTCGTAGCCGAGCAGCTTCGCCTGCTCGGCGCGCAGCTGGGCGAGGCGGGCGATGGTGGCGCGGGTGTCGTTGGCGTCGCCCTTCTCGGCGCGCGTCCACGAGGCCTCGAACAGCTCCTGGCGCACGGCGCGGTCGTCGAGCGACTGCAGCGCCGGCTGCTGGGTCGTGTTCTGCAGCGGCAGCACCCACTTGCCCTCGAGGCCGCGATCCTTCGCCGCCTGCGCGGCGGCGGCGATCTCGCCGTCGGTGAGGCCGGCGAGCTTCGCCTTGTCGTCCACGACCAGCGCGCCGGCCTTGGCGGCGGCGAGCAGCTTGGTGTTGAACGCGGTGCTGAGGGTGGATTCCTCGGTGTTCAGCGCCTTGAGCTGCGCCTTGTCGGCGTCGGACAGGCGCGCGCCGTGGTGGACGAAATCGTCGCGGTACCACTCGACCAGGCGCAGCGATTCGGGATCGAGGCCGAGCGAGGCGCGCTGGTCGTACACCGATTCGATGCGCGCGAAGAGTTGCGGATCGAGGTAGATCGAGTCGCGCAGCGCCGCGAGCTTGGGGGCCACGTCTTCCTGCGCCTTCTGCAGCGCGTCGTCGGTGTTGGCCGAGGTCACGGCGTTGAAGGCCATGTTGACGCGGCCGAGCATGCGGCCGGTCTTCTCGAGCGCGACGATGGTGTTCTCGAACGTCGCTGGAGCCGGGTTGGCGGCGATCGCGGCCACTTCGGCGCGCTGCCGGCGGATCGCTTCGTCGAAGGCGGGGATGTAGTCGGCGTCCTGGACCTTCGAGAAGTCCGGCGCGTGGTAGGGCAGCGTGCTGACGTCGGCGAACGGGCCGGCGTAGGCGCTGGCGGCGGCGGTGTCGTCGACCGCGGCGGTGTCGGGGGCGGATGCGGCCGGGGCGCCGGTGCTGGCGCAGGATGTCAGGCCGGCCATGGCGGCAGCCAGGGCGATGGCGAGCGGGGTCTTCATCATGGGCAGTCCTTTGGGGGTGGCGCGCGGCCGGAAGCCCCCCACTTTACTCCGGGCCCGGAAAGGGCGAAAAAAGACCGCTGGAACCCGGCGAACGCGCCGGAACGGGAGCCCGCCATGGCCATGACCGCCTTCGACTTCAGCGCCCACGGCCTCGACGGCACGCCGCAACCGCTTTCGCAGTACGCCGGCAAGGTGCTGCTGGTGGTCAACGTCGCCTCGAAGTGCGGCTTCACCCCGCAGTACGCGGGCCTGGAGAAACTGTGGCGCGACTACCGCGACCGCGGCCTGGTGGTGCTCGGCTTCCCCTGCGACCAGTTCGGCCACCAGGAGCCGGGCGACGCCACCGAGATCCGCAATTTCTGTTCCCTCAGCTACGACGTGACGTTCCCGATGTACGCGAAGGTCGAGGTCAACGGCGCGAACGCGCACCCGCTGTGGAAGTGGCTGAAGCAGGAGAAGGGCGGCCTGCTCGGCATCGGCGCGATCAAGTGGAACTTCACCAAGTTCCTGGTCGGTCGCGACGGGCGCGTGCTGAAGCGCTACGCGCCGACCGACGCGCCGGAGTCGCTCGCCGGCGACATCGAGGCGGCGCTGGGAGCGTGATCGTGGGCGGAGTGCGGGCGATGGCCAGGGAGGCGGGATGCGGGGTTCGCGACTGACGCATGGCGCGGATTGCAGGATGCGGTTCGCGCTGGACGGCGACTGCCTGCGCGCCTGGGCCGAGGGCACCAGCTCGTTCGCCTCGACGGTCTCGTGCTGGCAGCAGATCCTGGCGCAGGTGCGGGCGCACCGGCCGCGTTCGCTGCTGCTGGTCGACCGGCTGCAGGGGCGGGCGCTGACGGGCGCGGAATGGGAGTCGCTGGTGCAGGCGACCCGCGGCCAGGGCCTCGAGGACGTGCGCATCGCCCACGTGAAACCGCACGGGGTGGAGGACCTGGAGTATTGCGAGATCCATGCGCGCGAGGTCGGGCTCGATGCGCGCGTGTTCGAGGACGAGGACGTGGCGGAATTCTGGCTGCGGAATCCGATCGCCTGACGCTCACCTGAAGTCGCGCGATTCGGTCGCCAGGCCGCGCAGCAGCGGCGACAGGTCCTCCAGCCGCGTGGCGATCAGGTGGCGGCTGCCGTCGGCCATCTCCATGCGGCCCTCGATGCCCAGCAACTGCGATTCGAGGAACACGCGGCGCTGGCGCTCGGCGAGGTCGCGCCAGACCACCACGTTGACCAGGCCGGTCTCGTCCTCGACGGTCATGAAGGTGACGCCGCTGGCGGTCTGCGGCCGCTGGCGCAGGATCACCAGGCCGGCGTGGCGCGCGTGGCGGCCGTGTTCCAGCGCTTCCAGGTCGCGCGCGCGCCCGTAGCGGCGTTGCTGCAATGCGCGGCGCAGCAGCGCCAGCGGGTGCGCGCCGAGGGTGAGGCCGGTGCTGGCGTAGTCGGCGCGCGTGTCCTCGAAGGCGCTGGGCGGCGGGATCGCGATGCGTTCCTCGGCGGCGGGCGCGACGCCGGCGAACAGCGGCATCTGCCGCTCGACGGCCGCGCCCTGCCAGCGCGCGCGATGACGATGCCCGGCGAGGCCGCGCAGCGCGGCGGCTTCGGCCAATGCCGCCAGCGCGCCGCGGGCGAGCGCGGCGCGCCCCGCGA
>JBQCJF010000149.1:0-14290 GCA_051953015.1 Luteimonas sp. | reverse complement strand
CGTCGCCGCCCGCCGGCGCGGCGCGGCTGCATCTCGCGGGCGCTGCGGGCGCCGCCGCGCCCCGCCCCGCCGTGCCGGGCGCCGCGCCAGCGCGCCCGCGGCGCGCGGCGCCGCCGCCCGCGCAACTGCCGCGCGCATCGGCGGCCGAAGATACGGCTTCGCCCGTGTCCGGGCCCGGCCCGGCCCTCGCGTGCGAAGGCGGCGACGGCGCCGCCGCGGGCTGGCGCGTGTACCTGCCGCGCCTGCCCTCCGCGGACGCCGCGCAGGCGACGGCCGCGCGCATCGCCGAATCGGGTTTCAGCGATTACATGGTGGTCCGGGACGGCGCCGACGCGAACACGATCGCGCTCGGCCGCTACGGCACCGAGTCCGCCGCGCAGCGCCGGGCCGCATCGCTGCGCGCGGCGGGCTTCCCGGCACGGTGCGCTAGAATCCCGGCAGCCACGCCGGCATAGCTCAGTTGGTAGAGCAACCGCCTTGTAAGCGGTAGGTCCCCAGTTCGAATCCGGGTGCCGGCACCAGCACTGCCGCAGCGCATGGAGCGACGATGAGCCGAAGTTATCCGCCAGTGTCCCTGATCGGCGTGCCGACCGACATCGGCGCGGGCCATCGCGGCGCGCTGATGGGGCCGGACGCGCTGCGCATCGCCGGCCTGGGCGAAGCGCTCGCCGCGCGCGGGATCGACGTCGCCGATCGCGGCAACCTCGACGGTCCGCGCAATCCCTGGCAGCCGCCGGTGGAAGGCTATCGCCACCTCGACGAGGTCGTCGCCTGGAACCGCGCGGCGATGGACGCCGTCGGCGCCGAGCTGCGCCAGGGTCGCCTGCCGATCATGATGGGCGGCGACCATTGCCTCGGCATCGGTTCGATCACGGCGGTCGCGCGCCATTGCCGCGACACCGGCAAGCAGCTGCGCGTGCTGTGGCTCGACGCGCACGCCGACTTCAACACCCACGAGGTCACGCCTTCCGGCAACGTCCACGGCATGCCCGTGGCCTGCCTGTGCGGCATCGGTCCCGATGCGCTCACGCGGCTCGGCGGCAGCGCGCCCGCGCTGCGCCCGGCGGAGGTGCGCCAGGTCGGCATCCGCTCCGTCGACGAGGGCGAGAAGCGCCTGGTCAAGCAGTACGGGCTGGACGTCTACGACATGCGCTACATCGACGAGGTCGGCATGAAGCGCACGATGGAGGAAGCGCTGGCCGGCGTGGACGCGAACACGCACCTGCACGTCAGCTTCGACGTGGACTTCCTCGATCCCGCGATCGCGCCGGGCGTCGGCACCACCGTGCCCGGCGGGCCGAACTACCGCGAGGCGCAGCTGGTGATGGAGATGATCGCCGACAGCGGCCGCATGGGCTCCCTCGACATCGTCGAGCTCAACCCCGTGCTCGACAACCGCAACGCGACCGCGGTGCTGACCGTGGACCTCGTCGAGAGCCTGTTCGGCAAGTCGACGCTGATGCGCGACTGACGCTGAACGGCGGCCGAGCCGCCTGGCCTGGATCGACGCCGAATTCACGCCCCGCCGGATTCCATGGGCGGGCACGAGGGCGCACCGCCGCTCGGCCGACAGGAACAGGAGACTTCCATGCGTATCAACCGGAAACTGGCTGCGGTACTGCTGCTTGCGATGATGGGCACCCTGGGTGCCTGCCATACCGTCAATGGGATGGGCAAGGACCTCGAGTCCGCCGGCGATTCGATCCAGGACACCGCCAAGGACTGCACCGACAACGTCAGCGGCAACTGCTGAACAACGCTTCCTTGACCCGGCGGCAACGTACGCGCCGCCACGATGGGGATCCGGCCTTCGCGCCGGATTCCCCCATCGAGAGGAGCACCGCATGAACAACGACATCATCGCCGGCAAGTGGACCCAGCTGAAGGGCAAGGCCCAGCAGAAGTGGGGCGACCTCACGGACGACGTCTTCGACGTGCAGCAGGGCGACAGCAAGTATCTCGCCGGGAAGCTGCAGGAACAGTACGGCTGGGACCGGGATCGCGCGGAAACCGAAGTCCGCGACTTCGAGCGCACGCTCTCCTGATGCCTCCCGCGATCCGCGCGTGATCCATCGCGCGGCGCATCTGCAACCGGGGCCCGGCGACTCGTCGCCGGGCCTTGTTGCGTCGGTTATTGTCAGCCGGACGGCGGATCGGGGACGAAGCCACCGGGGAATGCGACGGGTCGCACCACGCGCGGTGGCGAGCCCCAGCGCGGAAGGATGCCGAGCGCGGCCAGGCGCCGCGCGGCGTCGTAGCGCAATTCGCTCACCTGCGCCGGCGCACGGCTGGCGCGCACGAAGTCCGTGGTCCCGATGGGCGCCCACTCGCGCGCGCCGTGGCCGGTGCCCAAGCGCTGCCTGGCGGATTCAGCCTGCGCGGTGGCGCTGCGTCCCGCGGCATCCGCTGCCCTGGCGCTGGCCTGGGGCACCGGCATCGGCGCCGAAGGCGGCGGCGCTGCGGCGGCGTCGACGGGTTCGGATGCCAGCTCGGGCGCGTTCCATGCCACCGCGTGCCGTTCGCGGAACACCGCGATGCCGATGACGCCGACGTTGTCCGGCCGTCCGGTGCGCGCGGCGTAGCTGTCGCCCAGGTCGGTGAACACGAATGCCGCGACATCGTCGAGCGACTTGCGCCAGCCGGCGATGTCGGCGGTCTCCCGCGGATCCAGCACGTAACCCGCCTGCGCCGTCGCGGCGGTCTCGCCGCTGACCGCGTTGACCCCGTCGACCGAGAGCACCACCAGCACGCGCTCCCCGCCCTGGTTGGACAGGCGAACGGCGTAGCGATGGCCGGGGGCGCCGGCGATCCAGCGCTGGCCGCGACCCGGGTACTGCGGCAGTTCGGCGCCGGTATCGCGGTCGACGACCGAGAGCCGCACCAGGGGCTGCGCCTGGGCCGCGGCGGGATGCCAGGCGAGGGCGCCGGCGAGGAGGAACAGCAGCGAAGACAACCTGCGCATCATGGCGAGCTCCGATCGGGGTAAGGACCGGAACGCGCGACGCCGGCGGGCGGGGTTGCGGGGCGCCGGCAAACGGCCGGGATGTAAACTGGCGCGATGGCCACGACCCGCGTCCTCACCGGCATCACCACGTCCGGCACCCCGCACCTGGGCAACTACGTCGGCGCGATCCGGCCGGCCCTGGCGGCCAGTCGCGCGCCCGGCGTCGAGAGCTTCTACTTCCTCGCCGACTACCACGCGCTGATCAAGGTGCAGGACCCGGCGCGCGTCCAGCGCTCGACGCTGGAGATCGCCGCGGCGTGGCTCGCCTGCGGTCTCGATCCGGACAAGGTGCGCTTCTACCGGCAGTCGGACGTTCCCGAGACCACGGAACTGACCTGGCTGCTCGCCTGCGTCGCCGGCAAGGGTCTGCTCAACCGCGCGCACGCGTACAAGGCAGCGACCGACCGCAACGAAGCGGCGGGCGAGGATCCGGATGCGGGCGTCACCGCCGGGCTGTACATGTACCCGGTGCTGATGGCGGCGGACATCCTCCTGTTCAACGCGCACAAGGTGCCGGTCGGCCGCGACCAGGTGCAGCACATCGAGATGGCGCGCGATTTCGCGCAGCGCTTCAACCATCTCTACGGCGACGCGTACTTCGTGCTGCCGGAGGCGGCGATCGAGGAGCAGGTGGCCACGCTGCCGGGCCTCGACGGCCGCAAGATGAGCAAGAGCTACGACAACGTGATCCCGCTGTTCGCGCCGCGCGAGCAGCTGCGCAAGCTGATCCTGTCGATCGTGACCGACTCGCGCGCGCCGGGCGAGCCGAAGGACACGCAGGGCTCGTCGCTGTTCGAGATCCATCGGGCGTTCGCGAGCGCGGACGAATCGGCGGAGATGCGCCAGGCCTCTGCCGACGGCATGGGGTGGGGCGACGCGAAGCAGAAGCTGTTCGAGCGCATCGACGCCGAGGTCGCACCGATGCGCGAGCGCTACGACGCGCTGATGGCGCACCCGGAGCGGATCGAGGCGCTGCTGCGCGAGGGCGCTTCGCGCCTGCGCGAGTCGCATGCGATCCCGTTCATGCGCCGGCTGCGCGAGGCCGTCGGCCTGCGCGACCTCGGCGCGGGCGCCGGTGCGGCCGGCAAGGCATCGGCTGCGCGCGCGGCGAAGGCCTCGCTGCCGGCGTTCAAGCAGTACCGGGAAGCGGACGGCCGCTTCCATTTCAAGCTGGTCGACGGCGAGCGCACGCTGCTGCTGAGCCGCGGCTTCGATTCGCCGAAGGACGCCGGTGCGCGCATCGCCGCGCTGCGCCGCGACGGCTTCGCCGGCGCCGACGCGGACCTCGCGCCGGGAGATGGCGTCGACGCCGCCGAGGTGCGCGCCGCACTCGACGCGCTGCGCGCGGCCGACGAGGCGAAGGCGTGAATCTTTCCGGCATGCCGGACCTGGCGCTGCTGCTGTTCGCGCCCTGGTTCCTGATCCTCGCCGTGCTGTACTGGCTGTACCCGCGCCAGCCGCGGCACGCGCGGCGCCGCGCGTTCGACGTCGTCGCGCTCCTGGTCGCGATCGCCGCCTTCGTGGGGACGCTGCACTGGGCGCACGGCTACGCCGACCGCCAGTACGGCGCGATGTGGCCGCAGATCCTGGCGACGTCCGCCGGCTACGGCGTGTTCCTGCTGGTGCTGGTGGTCGCGATCTTCGTGCGCCGCGCCTGGCTCAGGCGCGGCTAGGCCGAATCGCCGCGCGGTTACTGCGGCAGGGCCAGGTCGTCCAGGAGCGCCTTGAGGAAGCGCGCGGCCTCGCCGCCGGTGGCGGCGCGATGGTCGAAGGTGAGCGAGATCGGCATGCGGCGGTGCACCTCGATGCCGCCCATCACCGCGACCACGTCGTGCGACAGCTTGCCCGCGCCGACGATCGCCACGCACGGCGGCACCACGACCGGCGTCGCGTAGCGGCCGGCGAACATGCCGAAGTTCGACAGCGAGATCGTGTAGCCGGACAGCTCGCTGGCCGGGATCGTGCGCGATTCGACCTGGCTGCGCAGGCGCTGGATGCCGGCGCGCACGCCCTGCGCATCGAGCATGTCGGCGTTGCGCAGCGCCGGCACGAACAGGCCGTCGTCGGTGTCCACCGCGATGCCGATGTCCACGTGCGGATGCATCGTGCGCGACAGCGACTGGCCGTCGAACCACGCGTTGAGCGCGGGCACCGCCTTGCACGCGGCGACGATCGAGCGGATCAGGCGCGCGGTGATGTCCTGCTTGCCGAGCCAGGCGTGCAGGTCGGCGTCGTCGACCAGCGTGGTCGGCACGACCTGCGCATGCGCGTCGGCCATGACGCGCGCCATGTTGCGGCGCACGCCCTTGAGCTGCTCGGGCTGGCCGCTGGCGGCGACGCCGGGCGGCTGGGTGCGCATCGGCTTGCCGGATTGCGACAGCGTGCTGCGCTGCGAGGCGGCGGCCGGAGCCGGCGCGGCGGCGTACGCATTGGTCATCGGGCCGGCGCGCATCGGCGCCTGCGCCTGCGCGGCAGCGGGGGCGGTGCCGGCCTTCGCCGAACCGTCGGCCGCGGCCTGCTTCACGTCGGCCATCGTGACCGTGCCGTCCGCGCCGCTGGCGCGCACGCGCGCGATGTCGACGCCGAGCTTCCGCGCCATCGCGCGCACCGCCGGCATCGCCTTGACGCCGCCGACCGCGACCGCGGCTTCGCTGCGCACCGCGTCGGAGGACTGCATCGCGCCGACCACGGTGCCCGCGTCGTCGCGGCTCTTGCCGGCATTGGCCGCCGCGGCCGCGCCGTCGGTGTGGCCTTTCGGCGCCGGGGCGCCCTTGTCGGAAATCGCGCCGCCTTCGTCGGACGCGACCACGCGGTCGTCCGGTGCGGGATCCTGCGAACCCACGCTGTGGTCGGCGGCGGCGCCGTGGTGGTGGCCGGTGTCCTGGCCTTCCGCGCGCTGCGGCATCGACGGATCGACCTCGAATTCGGCCAGCATCGTGCCGGTGACCACGATGTCGCCCGGACCGCCGGCGAGCTTGAGCACCTTGCCGCTGACCGGCGAAGGCACGTCGACCACGGCCTTCGCCGTTTCCATCGACACCAGGTTCTCGTCGAGGCGGATGACGTCGCCTTCCTTGACGTACCACTCGACGATCGTCGCGTCCGGCAGGCCTTCGCCGAGGTCGGGAAGCAGGAATTTCTTGCTCATTGCCGTCGTTCCTTACGAATGGGCGACCGCGCGCTTCGCGGCGGCGACGATGCGGTCCACGCTCGGGAGGTACTTCATCTCGAGGCGGAACAGCGGGATGTGGGTGTCGTAGCCGGTGACGCGCTCGACGGGGGCGACGAGGTCGTACATGCATTCCTCGGCCAGGCGCGCGGCGACTTCGGCGCCGAAGCCGGCGGTCTTCGCCGCCTCGTGCACGATCACGCAGCGGTTGGTGCGCGACACGGACTCGGCGATGGTCGCGAAGTCCAGCGGCTTGAGCGTGGCGACGTCGATGACCTCGGCGCTGATGCCTTCCTTCGCGAGCGCGTCGGCGGCCTCGAGCGTCTCCTTCACCTGCGCGCCCCAGGTCACCAGGGTCACGTCGGTGCCGTCGCGCAGCACGTAGCACACGTCCAGCGGCAGCGCCTCGCCGTCGTCCGGCACGACTTCCTTGTACTGGCGGTAGATGCGCTTGGGCTCCATGAAGATCACCGGATCCGGGTCGCGGATCGCGGCGAGCAGCAGGCCGTAGGCGCGCGCGGGCGAGGAGGGCATGACCACGCGCAGGCCCGGCACGTTGGTGAAGATCGACTCGTTCGCCTCGCTGTGGTGCTCCGGCGCGCGGATGCCGCCGCCCCACGGCACGCGCAGCACCATCGGGCAGGTCAGGCGGCCGCGGGTGCGGTAGCGCATGCGCGCGGCGTGGCAGACGATGAAGTCGACCATCGGGTACATGAAGCCGTCGAACTGCGCCTCGGCGACCGGCTTCATGCCCTGCGAAGCCATGCCGACGGTGAGGCCGGCGATGGTGGTCTCGTCCAGCGGCGTGTCGAGCACGCGCTCGGGACCGAAGGTCGCGGACAGGCCGGCGGTGGCGCGGAACACGCCGCCGTTGACGCCGACGTCCTCGCCGAGCACCAGGACGGCGTCGTCGTTGCGCATCTCGTAGGCGAGGGCCTGGGTGATCGCTTCGATGAGGGTGATCGCGGCAGGTGCGTTGGTGGACTCAGCCATTGCGCTTCTCCAGGGCAATGGCCGTTTCGCGCTGCGCCAGCAGGTCGGGCGGCGGATCGCCGTACAAATAGTCGAACATCGCTTCCACGGGCTGCACCGGCGTATTGAGGTAGGCGTTGATTTCCTCGTCCACCTTCGCGGCGCACTCCTCGATCCACGCCTTCTCCTGCGCCTCGTCCCACACCTTGGCCTTCACCAGGTAGTTGCGCAGGCGGATGAAGGGCTCGCGCGTCCAGGCGGCCTTGACCTCGTCCTCGCCGCGGTAACGGCGCGCGTCGTCGGCGGTGGTGTGGTCGTGCAGGCGGTAGGTCATGAACTCGATCACGCTGCCGCCTTCGCCCTTGCGCGCGCGCTCGGTGGCGCGGCGCATCGCCTCGAGCACGGCGATCAGGTCGTTGCCGTCCACCTGCAGGCAGTGCAGGCCGCCGGCCAGGCCCTTCTGCGCCAGCGTCTGCGCGCCGGTCTGCGACTTGCGCGGGACCGAGATCGCCCAGCCGTTGTTGATCACGCACAGCACCAGCGGCAGCTGGTACGCGCCGGCGGAATTCAGCGCGGCGTAGAAGTCGGTCTTCGACGAACCGCCATCGCCGCAGCAGGCGACCGCGACGCGGTCCTGCTTGCGCAGCTTGAACGACAGCGCCGCGCCGGACGCCATCAGGCATTGCGTCGAGATCGGCACGCACCACGGATAGTCGTTGCGCGGCACTTCGAAGTCGTTGCCGCGCTCGTCGCCGCCCCAGTACATCAGCACGTCGCGCGGCTTGACCCCGCGCATGAACTGCGCGCCGTACTCGCGGTAGCTCGGCGCGAACACGTCCTCGGGACGCATCGATGCGCCGATGCCGACGTGCGTGGCTTCGTGGCCGAGGCAGGCGGCGTAGGTGCCGAGCTTGCCGGTGCGCTGCAGGCGGATCGCCTTGTCGTCGAAGGTGCGCACGAACAGCATCTGCTTGAACAGCGGCACCAGCGCCTTCGGATCCTTGAACGCCTTGGGCAGCTCGGCGACCGGCTTGCCGTCCGGATCCAGGTACTGGAGGTATTCGATCTCGAATTTCGCGGCGACGGTCATGCGGTCGGGCCCGGTTGCGGCTGAAACGCGAATTGTAGCGAATCGGCCCCCGCGGCCGCCCCGGGCGCCCGGCCGGCAAGCGTCCGGGCGCCGCGCGGCTTGACCCGGGTCAGGTCCCGCGCCCGGCCGGCCATGCGAAACTGGCCCCATGAGCATCGACCGCAACGAACGCCCGCTCGAGGCCGGCATCCATACGGACCTGTCCGGCCGCATGACCTACGGCGGCTACCTGCGCCTGGACCGGCTGCTGTCGGCGCAGGAGCCGCTGTCGAAGCCGCCGCACCACGACGAGCTGCTGTTCATCGTCCAGCACCAGGTGTCGGAGCTGTGGCTGAAGCTGCTGATCCACGAGCTGTCCGCGGCGATCGCCCACCTGCAGCGCGACGAGCTCGGCCCGTGCCAGAAGATCTTCGCGCGCTGCAAGGTCGTGCTGCGCCAGCTGACCGACATGTGGTCGGTGCTGGAGACGCTGACGCCGGCCGAATACATGGAATTCCGCGAGATCCTGGGCCCGTCCTCCGGCTTCCAGTCGCTGCAGTACCGCACCGTCGAGTTCCTGCTGGGCAACAAGAACGCGGGGATGCTGAAGGTGTTCGCGCACGACGCGCCGGGGCAGGCCTCGCTGCGCGCGGCGCTCGAATCGCCGAGCCTCTACGACGAAGCGCTGCGGTATCTCGCGCGCCAGGGGCACGCCGTGCCGCCCGCGCACGTCGAGCGCGACTGGTCGCTGCCGCACGTGTCCGATCCGGCGCTGCTGCCCGTGTTCGAGCGCATCTACGAGGACACCCAGCACTACTGGGAGGCCTACCACCTGTGCGAGGACCTGGTCGACCTGGAAACGCAGTTCCAGCTGTGGCGCTTCCGCCACATGCGCACGGTGATGCGCATCATCGGCTTCCGCCGCGGCACCGGCGGTTCCAGCGGCGTCGGCTTCCTGAAGCAGGCGCTGGAGCTGACGTTCTTCCCGGAGCTGTTCGAGGTGCGCACGACGATCGGGCCGGGCGGGGGCAAGTCGCCGACCTACGGCGATTGACGTCGCGCTTCCGCCAAGCGCGCGCCGCTGCGCCCGGCGCGCGTTGTTGCGTTGCAGCATCCGCCGCGCGCGTTGACGTTGCCGCGCCGGCTGGGCGATCCTCGGGCGATTCGCGCCTTTCGCGCGTCCTCGGGGGATAGATGAATACGAACGCGCCCAACGCCGCGGAGCCCATGGGCCCGCCGATGACCAGGCCGGCCGCCGCAGACGGGGTGCCGGACTTCCCGCAGGCGATGGGGCATCCGCGCCCGCTGTGGATGCTGTTCATGACCGAGTTCTGGGAACGCTTCGCGTTCTACGGGATGCGCTGGGCGCTGACGCTGTACATCGTGCAGGCGTTCTACGCGGGCTCCGGCGAGGGCGAAGCGCCCGCCAGCCGCGTGTACGGCGCGTACCTCGCGCTGGTGTACGCCGCGGCGATCGTCGGCGGCTACATCGCGGACCGCGTCATCGGCTACCAGCGGTCGATCCTGCTCGGCGCGGTGGTGATGTCCGCCGGCCTGTTCATGATCATGTATCCCGACCAGACCGTGTTCCACCTCGGCCTCGCGACGGTGATCGCGGGCAACGGCCTGTTCAAGCCGAACATCTCGACGATGGTGGGCAAGCTCTACGCGCCGACCGACGACCGCCGCGATTCCGGGTTCACGCTGTTCTACATGGGCATCAACGCCGGCGCGTTCATCGCCCCGATCCTGACCGGCTGGCTCGCGGCGAAGGTGTTCGGCACCGATGCGATGCCGACCTACAAGGTGGTGTTCTTCGCCGCCGGCCTCGGCATGCTGCTGAGCCTGGTGTGGTTCTGGTTCGGCCGGCGCCAGCTCGGCCCCATCGGCCGCCCGCTCGAAGGCGCGGAAAGCAAGGCACGGGTCGCCGGGGTGCTGGCCTTCGTGCTGGCCTCGGTGCCGGTGTACTACTTCCTGCTGTCGATCGACGCCGCGATGCTGCAATGGGTGCTGAGCGCGATGTTCGTCGTGCTGTGCGTCATGATCCTGGTCGAAGGCTTCCGCGACGGGCCGGTGGCGCGCGATCGCGCCATCGCGATGCTGATCATCTTCGTGTTCAACGTGCTGTTCTGGTGCTTCTTCGAACAGGCCGGCAGCTCGTTCAACTTCCTCGCCGACAAGATCGTCGACCGGAACTTCGGCGGCTGGATCTTCCCGGTGGGCTGGTTCCAGTCGGTGAACTCGCTGGCGATCATCACGATCGCGCCGGTGCTCGCGTGGCTGTGGCTGCGCATGGGCAGCAAGAACCCGTCGATCCCGCGCAAGTTCGGCCTCGGCCTGATCTTCAACGGCCTGGCGTTCCTGCTGCTGATGTTCGCGCTGTCGAGCCTGGTGAACGCGGCAGGCCTGATCCCGTTCTGGACGCTGTTCATGGTCTACGTGATCCAGTCCGTCGGCGAGCTGTGCCTGTCGCCGATCGGCCTGTCGATGACGACGAAGCTGGCGCCGACCAAGCTGGTGGGCTTCGCGATGGGCGGCTGGTTCCTGTCGACCGGCATCGGCAACAACCTGTCGGGCATCTTCGCCAGCCACGTCAGCGGCGAGACCGGCATGACCGTCGCCTCGGCGCACGCCGGCTACACGCAGGGCTTCTGGATCCTGCTGATCGGCGGCGTCGCGCTGTTCCTCGTGGCGCCCCTGATCCAGCGCCTGATGCACGGCGTGAAGTAGGGCCGACCCACGGTCGGTGGACGAAACGGCGGCTTCGGCCGCCGTTTCCTTTTGCAGCCGCTTTTGCAGCTAGGGATGCGCGGCCGTTTCCGCGCGCAACTCCAGCTCGTCGAGCCGGTCGAGCAACCGGAACAGCGCCTCGCGTTCCGCGGGCGCGATGCCGTCGAGCACGCGGCGTTCGAATGCCCGTGCCTGCGGCACCACCTGGTCGTGGATCGCCTGGCCTTCGCGCGAGAGATGCAGCAGCGCGCGCCGGCGGTCGCCCGCGTCGGCGACGCGCGACAGGCGCCCGGCTTCGAGCAGCCGCGCGACGGCGCGGCTCACCGCGACCTTGTCCATCGCCGTGCGCTGCGCGACCTGGCTGGCGGTGAGGCCGGGCCAGCGCCCGAGCACGGCCATCACCCGCCACTCGGTGACGCCCAGCGCGAAGCGTTCGGAATACTCGCGGGCGATCGCGTCGCTGATCCGGTTGGAGAGCACGCTGAGGCGGTAGGGCAGGAAATGCTCGAGTTCGAGCGCGCTGGAGCCGGCCGCGGTGGAGCCTTGCGCGGCTGCGCCGGACGCGGCGGCGGCGCGGTGACGGGGGGAGGTCCGGGGGGCGGGAGCGGGCGCGTCGGAAGCCGGCGCGTCGGGGGCGGGCGCCGGGCGGCGGACGGACGGAGACCTGCGGGCGTGGGCGGGCATGCGGCGCTGCGGCTTGCAAATGGTTTCATCTGAAACTATAACGTCCACCCGCCCCGCGCAAGCGGCGGCGCATCATCGAAGCCTTCCCGCCCCACGCGACACCGGAGTCCCCATGAGCGCGCAGCCCAACCTCGGCATGACCGTCACCACCTTCGAGAATCCGATGGGGATCAACGGTTTCGAATTCGTGGAGTTCGCCGCGCCGGCCGCGCAGGCGGACATGATGCGCACCTACCTGCAGAACCTCGGCTTCAGCGCGGTTGCGCAGCACAAGAGCCGCAACATCACGCTGTACCGGCAGGGCACGATCAACTTCCTGCTCAACGAGGATCCGGATTCGTTCGCCGCGGACTTCGCGCGCGAGCACGGGCCGTCGGCCTGCGGCTTCGCGATCCGCTTCAGCAAGCCGACCGACGAGGTGCTCGCGCACGTGCTCGCCAACGGCGGGGAGAAGATCGACCATCGCCCGGAGACCGCGGCGGTCGACACGCCGGCGATCAAGGGCATCGGCGGCTGCATGCTCTATCTCGTCGACGACGGGCGCAAGGACCTGTACGCCGACTTCCTGCCGATCCAGGGCGCGGACCAGAACCCGCGCGGGTTCGGCCTGACCTTCCTCGACCACCTGACCCACAACGTGTTCCTCGGCAACATGCAGCAGTGGTCGGAGTACTACGAGAAGCTGTTCAACTTCCGCGAGATCCGCTACTTCGACATCAAGGGCGCCAAGACCGGCCTGCTGTCGAAGGCGATGACCGCGCCGGACGGCATGGTGCGCATCCCGCTCAACGAGTCCAGCGACGAGAAGTCGCAGATCAACGAATACCTGCGCGAATACAAGGGCGAAGGCATCCAGCACATCGCGCTGTTCACCGACGACATCTATTCGACGGTCGAGGCGATGCGCGAGGCCGGCGTCGAGTTCCTCGACACGCCGGACACGTACTTCGACGTGATCGACCAGCGCGTCCCGAACCATGGCGAGGACGTGCCGCGCCTGGCGAAGAACAAGATCCTGATCGACGCCGACATGGAGACGAAGTCGCGCAAGCTGCTGCAGATCTTCACCCAGAACGCGTTCGGCCCGATCTTCTTCGAGATCATCCAGCGCAAGGGCAACGAGGGCTTCGGCGAGGGCAATTTCCAGGCCCTGTTCGAGTCGATCGAACGCGACCAGATGCGTCGCGGCGTGCTGTAAAACTTTTCAGCCACGGATGAACACGGATGGGCACGGATAGGGCTTTTTGAACTCATCGCTGTATCCGTGTTCGTCCGTGTTCATCCGTGGCAAAAAAAGCTCTTCGGGGTGTGGCGATGGAATACATGTCGGGGTTCGGGAATGAGTTCGCGACGGAGGCCGTCGCGGGCACGTTGCCGGTCGGGCGGAATTCGCCGCAGCGCGTCGCGCACGGGCTGTACGCCGAGCAGCTGAGCGGCACGGCGTTCACGGCGCCGCGCAGCGAGAACCGGCGCAGTTGGTTGTACCGCATCCGGCCCGCGGCGATGCACGGGCCGTTCTCGGCCTTCGCCGGCGCGCCCGCGTTCCACAACGACTTCGGCGACGGCCCGGTCACGCCGGACCAGTTGCGCTGGAACCCGTTGCCGATGCCGGGCACCGATGGCGCGCCCGCGCCGGCCTCCGCCGATTTCGTCGAAGGCCTGTTCACCATGGCCGGCAACGGCTCGCCCGCGGCGCTGCACGGCCTCGGCATCCACCTGTACGCGGCCAACCGCGACATGCGCGGCCGGTACTTCTACGACGCCGACGGCGAGCTACTGATCGTGCCGCAGCAGGGCCGCCTGCGCATCGCGACCGAGCTCGGCGTGCTCGAGGTCGAGCCGCAGGAGATCGCCGTCGTTCCGCGCGGCGTCCGCTTCCGCGTGGAGCTACCGGACGGCGCGGCGCGCGGCTACGTCTGCGAGAACTTCGGCGCGCAGCTGCGCCTGCCCGACCTCGGCCCGATCGGCAGCAACGGCCTCGCGAATCCGCGCGATTTCCTCGCGCCGGTGGCCGCATACGAGGACGAGGAGGGCGACTTCGAGCTGGTCGCGAAATTCCAGGGCCACCTGTGGCGCGCCGACATCGCCCATTCCCCGCTCGACGTCGTCGGCTGGCACGGCAACTACGCGCCGTACAAGTACGACCTGCGCCGCTTCAACACCATCGGCTCGATCAGTTTCGACCATCCGGACCCGTCGATCTTCCTGGTGCTGACCTCGCCGTCGGACACGCCCGGTGTCGGGAACATGGATTTCGTGATCTTCCCGCCGCGCTGGCTGGTGGCACAGGACACGTTCCGTCCGCCGTGGTTCCACCGCAACGTCGCCAGCGAGTTCATGGGGCTCGTGCACGGCGCGTACGACGCGAAGGCCGAAGGTTTCGCGCCCGGCGGCGCGTCGCTGCACAACTGCATGACCGGCCACGGCCCGGACGCGGCGACGTTCGAGAAGGCCAGCGGCGCGGACCTGTCGAAGCCCGACGTGATCCGCGACACGATGGCCTTCATGTTCGAGGCGCGCGCGGTGATCCGGCCGACGCGCCTGGCGCTCGAGCTGCCGCAGCTGCAGCCGGATTACGCGCAGTGCTGGCGTGGTCTGACGAAGCGATTCAGCCCGCCGCCCGGAGCGGCCGCGGAGTGAGGGAGACCCGCCCATGAGCGCC
>JBQCJF010000148.1:0-10324 GCA_051953015.1 Luteimonas sp. | reverse complement strand
TTCCGCGACCGGCGCCGGCGCCGACGACCTCCCGGACCCGGTGCCCGTCCCCGCTCTCGCGGAGGCCGCAACGCCCGCCGGGAGCCGCCCGCGCGCGCCGGGTCGCCGGCCGCTGTGGGCGCGGATGCTCGGCAAGCTGCTGGAGCCGTGGATCGGGCTGCGCATCGAGCCGTCGACCGATAGCCTCCCCTTCGAGGGCCCGGTCTGCTACGTGCTCGAGGACTACGGCCTGTCCAATGCGCTGATCCTCGAGCGCGCCTGCCGGGAATCCGGCCTGCCGTCGCCGCTGCGCCCGCTACCCGGCGACCCCCTCGGCCGCAAGCGCGCCTACGTCGCGCTCTCGCGCCGCAATGCCGGCAGCACGCTCAACCGCGCCGCCGCGCTCGCCGCGAACAAGCCGCCCGAGCCGGTGAAGAGCCATTCTGGATCGCTGGCGCGGCTGATCGAGGCGCACCGCGCCGATCCGTCGCTCGACGTGAAGCTGGTGCCGGTGTCGATCTTCGTCGGCCGCTCGCCCGACAAGCAGAGCGGCTGGTTCTCGGTGCTGTTCTCGGAAAACTGGGCGCTGGTCGGCCGCTTCCGCCGCCTGCTCGCGATCCTGCTCAACGGCCGCGACACGCTGGTGCAGTTCGCCGCGCCGGTGTCGGTGCGCGAGCTGCTCGAGGAAGGGCTGGAGCCCGAGCGCACGGTGCGCAAGCTGTCGCGGGTGCTGCGCACGCACTTCCACCGGATCCGCGAGGCGATCATCGGCCCCGACCTGTCGACGCGCCGCCTGCTCGTCGACAAGGTGCTGGCCGCCGACGCGGTGCGCGAGGCGATCGCCGACCAGGCGCGCCGCGACAAGAGCAGCCTCGAGGCCGCGTGGAAGAAGGCGCACGCGATCGCCTACGAGATCGCCGCCGACTATTCGCACCCGGTGGTGCGCTCGGTGTCGTTCCTGCTCACCTCGGTGTGGAACCGCATCTACCGCGGCGTGCTGGTCCACCACCTCGACCTGCTGAAACAGGACGCGCCCGGCCGCGAAGTGGTGTACGTGCCCAGCCACCGCAGCCACATGGACTACCTGCTGCTGAGCTACCTGCTGTACACGCGCGGCATCGTGCCGCCGCACATCGTGGCCGGCGTCAACCTCAACCTGCCGGTGATCGGCACCCTGCTGCGCAAGGGCGGCGCGTTCTTCATCCGCCGCTCGATCCGCGGCAGCGCGCTGTACTCGGCGGTGTTCTCCGAATACGTGGCGCAGCTGGTCGCCGGCGGCTACTCGCTCGAGTACTTCATCGAGGGCGGCCGTTCGCGCACGGGGCGCCTGCTGCAGCCCAAGGGCGGCACGCTGGCGATGACCGTGCGCGCCTACCTGCGCCAGCCGACGCGGCCGGTGATGTTCCAGCCCGTGTACATCGGCTACGAGAAGCTGATGGAAGGCGACAGCTACCAGGACGAGCTGACCGGCAAGGCCAAGGAAAAGGAATCGATCCTCGGCCTGCTGATGGGCATCCCGAAGGTGCTGCGCAGCAACTACGGCCAGGTGGTGGTGAACTTCGGGGAGCCCATCCTGCTCAACGACCTGCTCGCCGCGCACGCGCCGGAATGGGACGGGCAGCCGCTCGACGAGAACGACCGCCCGGACTGGCTGTCGGAGACCGTCGACGCCGCCGCGCAGCGCATCCAGGAGCACGTCAACCGCGCCGCCGACGTCAATCCGGTCAACCTGCTCGCGCTGGCGCTGCTGTCGACGCCGAAGCACGCGATGGGCGAAGCCGACCTGCTCGCGCAGATCGCGCTGTCGAAGACGCTGCTGGCCGAAGTGCCGTACGGCGACCGGGTGACGGTGACGCCGCACACGCCGGAGCAGATCGTCGCCCACGGCGAGGAGATCGGCATGCTCGCGCGCGTCGCGCATCCGCTCGGCGACGTGATCGCGGTGGACCAGGCCACGGCGGTGCAGCTCAGCTACTTCCGCAACAACGTGCTGCACCTGTTCACCGCGTCCGGCTGGATCGCCTGCTGCTTCCACCACAACCAGCGCATGCCGCGCGCGTCGGTGCTGCGCCTGGGCCAGTCGATGTACCCGTTCCTGAAATCCGAGCTGTTCCTGCCGTGGACGGACGAGGAATTCGCGGCGCGGCTCGAGCGCACCATCGAGCTGTTCATCCGCGAAGGCCTGCTGCAGGCGGTCGACGGCGGCGCCGGCGGCGAGGAAGGCGGCATCCTCGCGCGCAACGCCGGCCAGACCGACGAGGTGTTCCGCCTGCGCGCGATCGGCCATCCGCTGCAGCAGGCGTTCGAGCGCTACTACATCGCGATCTCGGTGCTGGCCAAGAACGGCCCCGGCACCCTCGGCGCCGGCGAGCTCGAGAGCCTGTGCCACCTCGCCGCGCAGCGCCTGAGCCTGCTGTACGCGCCGGCGGCGCCCGAGTTCTTCGACAAGTCGCTGTTCCGCGGCTTCATCCAGAAGCTGAAGGAGCTGCGCCTGGTATGGCCGGACGAGCGCAGCAAGCTGATGTTCGACGAGCGCCTGTCGGCGTGGGCGCGCGACGCGAAGGTCATCCTCGGCCGCGAGCTGCGGCACACGATCGAGAAGATCAGCCCGGCGCAGCAGGGCGACAGCGCGAAGGGTTGACCGGCGCGCGCTGCAATCGGTTCCAGAAAAACGTTGCCCTGGCGCTGTAGTAGAGTGCCGCCGCCTGCAATGACGCAGGCGTTGAAACTCAAGGGAAGAAGATGGATCTCGTCACGTTTTCCATGGAGCAAGTCGCCCACCTGATGTCGATGGCGGATCACGCCAGCGCATCGCTCGCCAGCCTCGTGTCCTCGCTGGAGCCGGCGCCCGCGCCGACCACGTGCACGATCAGCGAGTGCCGCTTCTAAGCACGCAACACCCTGCACGGGGGGCTCCGGCCTCCCGTGCTCGACGCCACGGAAGGCGGACCCCATGGATTCCACACCCAGTCAGGCCGGCGCGACGCCGGGGCTCGCCGAGCTCGTCGCAGGCGCGCGGGCGATCATCGCGATCCCGACGACCGAGCCCAACCTTCGCGAGGCGGCGGCGCTGGCGGACACCGGCGCCGCGCTCGTCGTCGCGGATCGCGCGCGGTTCCCGGCGCCCGCATCGGCGCTCACGCCCGTCGAGCTGCTCGACGCGCATCCGCTGCGCAACCGCCCGCCGGCGGTGCCGATCGTCAGCTTCACCGACCAGTTCGTCGACGCCACCAATGCGCCGCTCGCCGTGGCCGTGGGCGACGCACGCGAATTCCGGTCCAGCGTCGAGGTCGTCGCGTCCGCGCGGTTCCAGTGGCCGCTCGCGTTCCTGTGCGGGCGCGCGCTGTCGCCCGCCGTCACCGTCACGGGCGACGATCGCCTCGTCGAAGCGCTGCGGCGCATGGGCGATTTCCTCGACGCCTGCGAGGCACTGGGCGACGCCTGGCTGGCGCGCGGCATCCAGTCCGAACGCTCGGTCGAGCACCGGCGGCGCGCCGCCGCCCTCCTCGCGCGCAGGTACGCCTCGCTGGTCATGGCGTCCGCCGTCGGATCCGCGCCGGGCGCCGCGCACCTGCGCCTGATCGGCGCGCTGACCGGGCCGAGGCACTGACGTGGCCTACATCGCCCTCTGCCGCGCGCTCTCGCCGCTGCGCCTGATCGACCGGCGCCTGCCGTGGCTGGAGCGCATGCTCCGCATCAGGTCGACCGACGCGGAGTTCGCGGGCATCCGCGCCGCGTGCGTGGCGGAAGGCCGCCGGCTCGGCGAGTTCTACCGATGGAAAGCCGTGAACGCGGTCCTCCTGGCCTGCATGAAGCGGCTGGATGCGGACGGCATCCGTCGCCTCGTCCCCCGCGTCGAATCGCCGGGCCACGACCATCCGGCGCTGCCGGCGGGGCGCGGCGCGATCTTCGCGATTCCGCACCACGGCCATTTCGTCCTGTCGATCATCTCGCTGGCCGACCGGCTTTCGGCGCGGCGCGAGGTCTACATCTTCTACGAGTCGCCGGGCGCGCACCGCTCGAATGCGCTCTTCGACCTGCTGCACGAGCGGATCTTCGCCGCCGCAGGCTCGCGCGTGCACGTCGTCCACAACGACCGCCGCGGGCTGGCGACGGCGCTGCGCGCGCTGTCGCGCGGCGCCGCGCTGGTCATCCTTCCGGACGTGTACAAGGACGTCGAGGACACGTTCCTCGTGCCGTTCCACGGCCGCCAGTGGCACGCGATGCTCGGCACCGCCGCGATGGCGAGGAAGACCGACAGCGTGATCCATCCGGTCGTGTCGCGCCCCGAACCCGGCGGCTGGGGATTCCGCACCCGGATCGGCGCGCCGATCGAGCACGGCGTCGACGCGGGCGCGCCCCGCGACGACGGGCCCTTTCCCGACTACCGGACGACGTTCGCGCTTTTCGCCGCGCTCGGCGAACTGATGCGCTCCAGCCTGGTCCATTGGCAGTACGCGGGCGCCTGTTTCGCCCATGCCGCGCCCTTCACGATGCTGGACGCCGACGCCATCGAAGCGAACGAGGAACTGTTCCTCGCCGATCCGCGCCTGCGGGTGGCGACGACGCCCGCCATTTCCCTCGCCCCGGGCGACGCGCACGCATGACCGAGCGCCGCGAACGGCTGGTGGCGGGCGTCGCCAGCATCGCCGTCACCGCTTCGATGGGTGCGCTGCTGCTGCGTGCGCCGCAGTTCCGCGACGCGGACGCGCGGGCGGACGCGGCGTTCGAAGTCGTGTTCGTCGAGCGCGCGCCCGTGCCGGATCCCGCGCCCCGGCCGCACGCGCACCGGCGATCGACGGCTGCGCGCAGGCTGCCGGTCGTGGCCGCGACCGGGGCCGCCAGGCCGGAGGCTCCCGCGAACGCCGCTTCGACGCCGCCGCAGCGCGCCCTGCGCGTGGCCGACGACGCCTGGGTGATGCCGGGCCGGTCGCAGGCCCCGGTGTTCCGCTCCGGCGACGAGCGGCTCGTGCGCCCGCCGCCGCCCAGGCTCGAGGCGCGCGTGGACAAGCTGCACGTGCGCATGAAGGACCCGATCACGGTCGAGAAGATCCTGGAAGAAGCCGGCAAGACGCTCGGCCTCTGGCCGCCCGGTTACACCGACGATCCCTGCCCCGGCATCAACCGCCTCGCCGACTACTATCGGGCGCATCCGCCGGCGCGCGACGACCTGTTCCAGGAAGCGCTCGACCTCGAGGATCGCTGCCGCAAGGCCCCCCACTCCACCTGACGGAAATCCACCATGTCCCTTGCACGCTCCGCCCGGCGCTTCGCGCTCGTCCTCCTGCTGTGCCTGCTCGCGGGCGTCGCCTCCGCGCGCAGCGGCCTGGTCCTGAAAGCCGCGATGGGCGGCGTGTTCTGGAACCCGACGCTGCAGTCGGTGCACGTCGCCGAAGTGACGCCGGGGTCCGCCGCGGAACGCGCGGGATTCCGCGCGGGCGACGAGATCGTCCAGATCAACGACACCACGCTTGCCGGGGGCAAGGCCAAGGCGATGCGGGCGTACTGGGACGCGCTGCCCGAGGGCAAACCGGCACGATTCGTGGTCCGCCGCGACGGCCGCACCCTCGCGCTCGACATGGTCCTGGGCGACTAGGCGCGGCGCGAACCGACCGCAGTCAAGCCGGCTCGTCGGGAATCAGGTCGCTCTCCAGCCGCGCGATCAGGTCCTTGAGCTGGAGCTTGCGCTTCTTGAGGCGCTTGACCGCGAGCTCGTCGGCCTGGATGTCGGCCTGCAGGCGCCCGATCTCCGCGTCGAGCTCGCGGTGTTCCAGCCGCAGCGTCGCGAGGCGCTCGGCCATGCGGGAGAGTTCGGCGGGGTCGGTGGGCTGGTTCATGCGGGCTGGTTCATGCGGCTCGCTCATGCGGGCTCGCTCACCTGGCGGAGCTTAAGCCAAACCCGCGGTCCCGCGGCGCAGCGGCCTCGCGCCGGTCGCGCGGACGGTAGAATTGCGCGATGTCCGCCGTCATTCCCCTCGCCGAACCGGCGCCGCGCGCCGACCGCGCGCGCCGCGAGCAGCTGAAGCTCGCCAAGCGGCTGCGCCACCAGGTCGGCCGCGCGATCGCCGACTTCGGCATGATCGAGGACGGCGACAAGGTGATGGTGTGCCTCTCCGGCGGCAAGGACAGCTACACGCTGCTCGACATCCTCCTGCAGCTGCGGAAGAAGGCGCCGGTGTCGTTCTCGATCACCGCCGTCAACCTCGACCAGAAGCAGCCCGGCTTCCCGGAGCACGTGCTGCCGGAGTACCTGCGATCGCTCGGCGTGGACTACCACATCATCGAGCAGGACACCTATTCGGTGGTGACGCGCGTGGTGCCCGAGGGCAAGACGATGTGCTCGCTGTGCTCGCGGCTGCGGCGCGGCGCGCTGTACACCTACGCCGCGCAGAACGGCTTCACGAAGATCGCGCTCGGCCACCACCGCGACGACCTGGTGGCGACGTTCTTCCTCAACCTGTTCTTCCACGCGAAGCTGAGCGGCATGCCGCCCAAGCTGCTGTCGGACGACGGGAAGCACGTCGTGATCCGCCCGCTCGCCTACGTCCGCGAGGACGACATCGCCGCGTATGCGGAGGCGCAGGGCTTCCCGATCATCCCGTGCAACCTGTGCGGCTCGCAGGAGAACCTGCAGCGCAGGCAGGTCAAGCGCATGCTCGAGGCCTGGGAGAAGGAATCGCCCGGCCGCGTCGAGACGATCGCGCGCGCGCTCGGCGACATCCGGCCGTCGCAACTGGGCGACCCGAAGCTGTTCGACTTCCTCGCGCTCGGCGCGCGCGGCGGCGGCGCGTTGGCGGACGCGCATGCGTGGCTGGCGGGAGCGCCCGCCGACGACGCCGACGACGCCGCGACCGGCGACGCGCTGCCACACTGATTTTCGCCGCGGCGCCAGCCGCCCCCAAGCAACCTTCATTCCTGGAATTCGATGTTCTTCCGCAACCTGACGCTGTTCCGCTTCCCGACCTCGCTCGACCTCTCCGACCTCGAATCCCGCCTCGCCGCCTGCGCGCTCAAGCCGGTCGGCGCGCTGGAACTGTCCTCGCGCGGCTTCATTCCGCCCTTCGGCCGGGACGCCGAGGCCCTGTCGCACCGCGTCGGCGACGCGATCTGGCTCAGCGTGGGCAGCGAGGACAAGCTGCTCCCCGGCGCGGTCGTCAACGACCTGCTGCAGAAGAAGCTCGCCGAGCTCGAACAGAAGGAAGGCCGCCGCCCGGGCGGGCGCACGCGCAAGCGCCTCAAGGAAGACCTGGTGCACGAGCTGCTGCCGCGCGCCTTCGTGCGCCCCGGCCGCACCGACGCGATCCTCGACCTCGAGCACGGCATCTGCGTCGTCGACAGCTCCTCGCGCAAGCAGGCGGAGAACGTCGTGTCCGAGATCCACAACGCGCTGGGCAGCTTCCCCGCGCTGCCGCTGAATGCGGAGGTCGCCCCGCGCGCCGTGCTCACCGGCTGGATCGCCGGCGAACCGCTGCCGGACGGGCTGACGCTCGGCGATGAATGCGAGCTCAAGGACGCCGCCGACAAGGGCGCGGTCGTTAAGTGCCAGCGCCAGGAACTCACCGGCGACGAGATCGGCAAGCACCTGGAAGCAGGCAAGCAGGTCACGCGGCTGGCGCTCACGCTCGACGACCACGTCTCGTTCGTGCTCGGCGAGGACCTGGTGGCGCGCAAGTTCAAGCTGCTGGACGGCGCCGTCGACGGACTGGAATCGACCGAGCGCGACGACCTCCGCGCCGAGCTGGACGCGCGCTTCGTGCTGATGGCCGGCGAGCTCAAGCGCCTGTTCGCGGTGCTGGAGCCGGCGTTGAAGCTCTCGAAGGCCGATGCATGAACCGCGGGCGCGTGAACGGGACTCGCGGCTGACGCCGCCGCCACGCCGCGCTCCTACAATAGGCCCATGCAACGATTCCGCAGCATCGAGCGCGACAGCATCGAACTCGCGCTCGACGACGGCCGCACCGTGCCGGTCGCGCGTGTCCGCGACCCGCGCGCGCGGCGACTGAAGCTGTCGGTCGACGAACGCGGCGCGCGCCTCACGCTGCCGCCGCGCGCCAGCCTCGTCGCCGGCGAGCGCTTCCTCGCCGAGCACCGCGACTGGGTCGCCGCGCAACTCGCGCACTACGCCACCGACGGCGCCGCGGCGCTGGTGCCCGGCGTCACCGCGTCGCTGCCGCTGCGCGCGCAGCCGTTGCCGCTGCGCTGGCAGGAAGGCCGCTACGCCCGGCTCCAGCAGGACGCCGACGGGCTCGTGTTCACGCTGCCGGCGAAGGCCGGTGTCGCGAGCCTGCGCCGCGCGCTGCGCGACTTCTACGAAGGCGAGGCGCGCGCCGACCTCGGCCGCTGGCTGCCGCGCTACCTGCCATCGCTGCCGCGTCCGCCGCGCCGCGTGCTGCTGAAGGTGATGTCGTCGCAGTGGGGTTCGCTGTCGCCCGACGACAGCGTCGCGCTCGATCTGGCGCTGGTGCTCGCGCGGCCGTCCGCCTTCGAGTACGTGCTCGTGCACGAGCTCTGCCACCTGCTGCGCCCGGACCACTCGCGCGCGTTCTGGCGCGAGGTCGAGATGCGCTTCCCGGACTGGCGCGACGAACGCGACTGGTTCCACGCCCACGGCCGCCGGACCAAGGCGGCGCTGCGCGCGCTGCTGAACTGAACGGCTGCTCGCCGGCCGCCCGCCGGCACGCCCCGGCCTGTCCGCTCCCGGGTCGGGCTTTCGTATGCTGCGGGGTATGAGCCGCCTTTTCGCCTGCCTGGTGCTGGTCCTCGCCTTCGCGCCCTGCGCGTCGGGCCAGACCGTGACGCTGCATTCGGGCGGCCGGAACGTGCGCATCGTCGCGGGCGACGCCGCCGTGCTGCCGGCCGACTTCCCGGCCGACGTCGTCCTGCCCGAACCGCACACGCTGGTCCAAGTCGAGCGCATCGGCCACGTCGTCACCCTGGAGGCCGACACGCCCGGCGACGTCGCCGACGTCGCCGCGCAGTGGGACGCGCGCATGGAGGCCGGTGGCTGGCGCGACGCGAAGGTCCTGCAGCCCCCGGCGGGCGTGGCGATGGCGTGGGTGAAACCGGGCCGCGCCGCCATCGCCTGGGTAAAGGCCGGGCCGGCGGGCGTGCGGTTCCAGCTGCAGCTGCGTACGGCGGACTGAGCCGCGGCGGATGCGGATGCGGCGCCTCGCCGCGCTGCCCCGCACTCAGCTCGCGGAGAGGAAATTCCCGATCGCGGCGGCGACGTCCGCCGGCCGTTCCATGTGCAGGTGGTGGCCGCCCGGCATCACGACCAGTTCGCCGTCGGGCAGCAGCGCCGCGCGTTCGCTGCGCAGCGGTTCCGGCAGGTAGGGCTGCGGCGGATCGGCGTGGATCACGCGCGTCTGGCAGCCGATGCCGCGCACGAGGTCGCGCACCTGCGCTTCGGTCAATCGCATCATCGTCGGCAAGGTCAGCCGCGGATCGCTGCTCCACGCGTAGCCGGCGACGCCGTCGTCGCCCTGCGCGGGCGCGATCCCGCGTTCCACCAGGAGGCGCGAGGCGGCTTCCGACAGCGCGCTGCCGGTCACGCCCTGCATGCGCGCGCGGACCGCGAGCGCGATGTCGGGGAACACGCGCAGGCGCTTGCCGGGCAGCGCGCGCGTGGCGGCGACGGCTTCGCGCAGGCGCGCGGCGGTCCGCTCCGGTGCTTCGGCGAGCGCGCCGAGCGCCTCGATCGCGACCAGGCGGCGCACGCGTTCCGGCGCGCCCGCGGCGACGAGGCTCGCGATGCCCGCGCCCATCGAATGCCCGAGCAGCGAGAACGTGTCCCAGCCGAGCGCGTCGGCGACGTCGAGCACCGTGTGCACCGCCGCCGCGAACGAATAGTCGGCGCCCGCGGCCAGGTGCGCGCTGCGGCCGTGGCCCGGCAGGTCCGGCGCCACCAGCTCGATGCCGTCGAGGTGCGCGGCCAGCGGGACGAAGCTCGCGGCGTTGTCGAGCCAGCCGTGCAGTGCGATCACGCGCGGCGCGCCGGGGGCGCCGCCGCGCAGGCCGGCGATGCGGCCGGACGGCACGTCCAGCGCGAATTCGCGCAGCGGGATGCTCATGCGCGCACCGTCGGCGCGGGTCCCGCGGACAGGGCGACGCTCACGTCCACGCGGCCAGCTCGCGCGCGGCCAGCGCCGCGATCGCATCGGCGTGCGCGGGCGACGCGTTCAGGCACGGGATCGCGCGCAGCTCGCCGCCTCGCGCGGCGAAGCCTTCGGCCAGCAGCATCGGGATCGCCGCCCGGGTCTCGAGGCGGGCGGCGGGCACGCCCGGGCCGGCCACGACGCGGGGGCCACCGCGGCGCGCGGCCAGCGCGTCGAGCGTGTCCACGGTC
>JBQCJF010000147.1:0-4370 GCA_051953015.1 Luteimonas sp. | reverse complement strand
GTCGCCGGCGGCCTGCGCATCGTGCGCGCCCACGCGCAGGCGCCGGGGCAGGAGATCGACGCGAGCGGCGACTGGCTCGGCCGTGGCGCGGCCGCGCGCACGCGCCTGCAGGCGACGGTCGCCACCCGCGATTTCGGCGCGCTGCTCGAGGGATTCGGATACGGCGGCCAGCTCGCCGAAGGCAGCGGCAGCGCCAGATTCGACGGCCGATGGCCCGGCAGCCCCGGCGACTTCGCCGCGACCGCGCTCGACGGCACGCTCGCGCTCGACGTCGCCGACGGCCGTCTTGTCGAGCTGGAGCCCGGCGCGGGCCGCGTCCTCGGCCTGCTCGGCATCGCCCAGCTGCCGCGGCGCCTGACCCTGGACTTCCATGACTTCTTCGACAAGGGCTTCGCCTTCGACAGGCTGAAGGGGCTCGTGCGCGTGGCCGACGGCAAGGCCTCGAGCGACGACCTGGAGATTGCCGGCCCCGCGGCCGAGATCCGGATCCGCGGCACCGCCGACCTGCGCGCGCAGACCTTCGACCAGGCGATCGAAGTGGTGCCGCGCGCCGGCAACCTGCTCACCGCCGTGGGCGCGCTCGCCGGCGGGCCGGTGGGCGCGGCGATCGGGGCCGCGGCCAACGCCGTGCTGCGCAAGCCGCTGGGCCAGCTCACGGCGAAGTCGTACCGCGTGACGGGGCCGTGGAAGGAACCGAAGGTGGAAGTCGCCAGCCGCGCGCCCGCGAATCCGGCGCCTGCGCCGGCGCCGGTCCCGCCGTCGGACTGAACCGGCGGGTTGAACGGGCGGCGTCCGCCCGCAGATCTTCCATGCCGCCCCGCTTCGCACCGTCACGCACCGCATCGCCGCGCACCGCCAAAGAGGCCAGCCCCGCATGACCACGCCGCTCCAGCTCGCCGAATCCCGCCTGCTCGTGCCCGCCGGCCTCGACACCGCGGGCCTCGAACGGGCCTTCGGCGCGCTGCTCGGGCCCGGCGTGGATTTCGGCGACCTCTACTTCCAGCATTCGCGCCGCGAGAACTGGACCGTCGAGGACGGCATCGTCAAGGACGGCGCGCATTCGATCGAGCAGGGCGTGGGCGTGCGCGCGATCGCCGGCGAGAAGACCGGCTTCGCGTATTCCGACGACATCGACGCCAGCGCGTTGCTCGAAGCGTCGCGCTCGGCGCGCAGCATCGCGCGCGGCGGCGGCGCGGCGGTGGGCGCACGCAGCCTGGTGGCGGGCGGCGGCCGATCGCTGTATCCGGCGACCGATCCGGTGGACGGACTCGGCAACGAGGAGAAGGTCGAGGCGCTGCGCAGGCTCGACCGCCTGCTGCGCGCCGCGGACCCGCGCGTGAAGCAGGTCGTCGTGAGCCTCGCCGGCGGCGTCGACACCGTGCTGGTGGCGCGCAGCGACGGCGTGCTCGCCGCCGACGTGCGCCCGCTGGTGCGCGTCAACGTGCAGGTGATCGTCGAGCAGGACGGCCGCCGCGAATCCGGCTACGCCGGCGGCGGCGGGCGCCATGGCTACGCCGAGTTGTTCGCCGGCGGCCGGCCGGAGAAATTCGCGCGCGAGGCGCTGCGCCAGGCGCTGGTCCAGCTCGAAGCCGTCGACGCGCCCGCCGGCCCGATGCCGGTCGTGCTCGGCCCCGGCTGGCCTGGCGTGCTGCTGCACGAGGCGGTCGGCCACGGCCTCGAGGGCGACTTCAACCGCAAGGGCACGTCGACGTACGCCGGCCGCATGGGCCAGCGCGTCGCCTCGCCCGGCGTCACCATCGTCGACGACGGCACGCTCGAAGGCCGCCGCGGTTCGCTCAACGTGGACGACGAAGGCACCGCGACGAACTGCACCACGCTGATCGAGGACGGCGTGCTCGTCGGCTACATGCAGGACACGCTCAACGCGCGCCTGATGGGCATGGCGCCGACCGGCAACGGCCGCCGCGAGTCCTTCGCGCACCTGCCGATGCCGCGCATGACCAACACCTACATGCGCGCCGGCACGCACGACCCGGAAGAGATGATCCGCTCGGTGAAGCGCGGGCTGTACGCGGTGAACTTCGGCGGCGGACAGGTCGACATCACCAGCGGCAAGTATGTGTTCTCCGCGACCGAGGCGTATCTCATCGAGGACGGCAGGATCACCGCGCCGGTGAAGGGCGCGACCCTGATCGGCAACGGCCCGGAAACGATGCAGCGCGTCAGCATGATCGGCAACGACCTCGCGCTCGACGAAGGCGTCGGCGTCTGCGGCAAGGACGGGCAGAGCGTGCCGGTCGGCGTGGGCCAGCCTTCGCTGCTGGTCGACGAGATCGTCGTGGGCGGGACGCAGGCCTGATGGCCGCGACTCATTCCGCCGCGTCGTCCGTCCCTGCGCCCGCGTTCGCGTCGCGCGGATCGGCTTCCGCCTCGAGCAGGTCGCGCACCGCGCGGAACAGCTCGCGGTACGCGCGCGGCGGCTTGTTGCGCGCGCGCTCCTCGGCCGCATTGCGCACCAGCTGGCGCAGCGACTGGCGGTCGGCGTCCGGATGCGCGTCGAGCAACTCCGCCAGCGCGGCGTCGCCCTCGCCGAGCAGGCGTTCGCGCCAGGCCTCGGCGCGATGCAGCAGCGCGGTCTCGCGCCGCCCGGCTTCGCCGCCGGCGTCGAGCGCGTCGCGGATCGCGTCGAGCGCGGCGTCGTCCTCGCGCCGCATCTGCTTGGCGAGGAACGCGACCTGGCGCTTGCGCGCCACGTGCGCGGTGATCCGCCGCGCCTCGGCGATGTGCGGCAGCAGCCCCTCGGGCACCGGCAGCTTCGACAGCTGCACCGGCGACAGGTCCGCGAGCTGGCCGGCGAGTGCGAGCACGTCGAGCGCCGCGCGGCGCTGTTCGCTCCGGCTCGGGCCCAGGAATTCGCCGCTGTCTTCGTCGCGTCCCCTCATCGCAACAGGATAACCCCGGCATGCAGGAAATCCGCATTCACGACGATGGCGACCGGGGCGATGGCGCCCGGGCCGGAGCCGACGACAGCCTCGCGCGCCTCGACCGGCTGGCCGAAGCGGCCGAAGACCTGCTGCGCCGCTGCCGCGCGCGCGGCGCCAGCCAGGCCGAGGTCAGCTGCAGCGAGGAGCACGGCCTCAGCGTCGACGTGCGCATGGGCGAGGTGGAGACGGTCGAGGCCACGCGCGACCGCGGCCTCGCCGTCACCGTCTATTTCGGCCGGCGCAAGGGCAGCGCCAGCACCGCGGACCTGCGCGCCGAAAGCCTCGAATCGACGGTGGAGCAGGCCTGCGCGATCGCGCGCCACACCGAGGACGATCCGGCCGCCGGCCTCGCCGACGCGGCGCTGATGGCGCGCGCGGCGGGGGCGGACGGGAGGTTCCCGGATTTCGACGGCTGGCATCCGTGGGCGCTGGACGCCGCGCGCGCCGGCGACATCGCGCTCGCCTGCGAGCAGGCCGGGCGCGAGGACGCGCGGATCCGCAACTCCGACGGCGCTTCCGTCGGCAGCAGCGAATCGCTGGTGGTGTACGCCAACAGCCACGGCTTCACCGGCCGCGAGCGCGGCACGCGGCACAGCATCGGCTGCGCGCTGATCGCGGGCGAGGGCGACGCGATGCAGCGCGACGGCTGGTACACGACGGGCGTCGCCGAATCCGACCTGGAAGCCGCCGCCGCCGTCGGCCGCCGCGCCGCAGAGCGCACCGTCGCGCGCCTGGAACCGCGCGGCTTGCCGACCGGCGCCATGCCGGTGCTGTTCGCCGCCGACGTCGCGCGCTCGCTCGTCGGCCACCTGCTCGGCGCGGTCTCCGGCGGCGCGCTGTACCGCCGCGCGAGCTTCCTGCTCGACAGCGCCGGCACGCGCCTGTTCCCGGACTGGTTCGCGATCGACGAGCGTCCGTTCCTGCCGCGCGGATTGCGCTCGGCGGCGTTCGACGCCGAAGGCGTGGCCACGCGCGAATCGCCGCTGGTCCGCGACGGCGTGCTGCAACGCTACGTGCTCGGCAGCTATTCCGCGCGCCGCCTCGGCCTGGAAACCACGGCCAACGCCGGCGGCGTGCACAACCTCGAGATCGCCGCCAACGCCGCCACGCTCGACGACATGCTGCGCGGCATGGGCCGCGGCTTCCTCGTCACCGACCTGATGGGGCAGGGCGTGAACGCCGTGACCGGCGACTATTCCCGTGGCGCCGCCGGCTTCCTGGTCGAGGGCGGCGAAATCGTCGCGCCGGTCGACGGCGTCACGATCGCCGGCAACCTGCGGGCCATGTTCGCCGCCATCGAGGCCGTCGGCAGCGAGGTGGACCCGCGCTCGCACATCCGCACCGGCCCGATCCTCGTCGGCGCCATGACCGTGGCCGGCGGCGCGGGCTGAATGCGTGGACTTGACGCGGCCCCCGGCCGCGTCG
>JBQCJF010000146.1:0-5680 GCA_051953015.1 Luteimonas sp. | reverse complement strand
CGCGGCCGGCGCCGCGGCCGCGGCTTCGGGCGCCACGGGATTGTCCGGCAGGCCGCGGGCGAGCGCTTCGGCCAGCGTCGGCGCATCGGCTTCGGAGTGCGCGACGGCGCCGTCGCGGCCGAAGCCGCGCCGCAGCAGCAGCAACGCGCCCACGGCGAGCAGCAACAGCACGCCGGCGGCGATGAACGAGGGAATCGCGCCGAGGCCGAACGCGCCGCTGGTCTCGTCGGGCGCGCCGGCGGCGACGCGCAGGCCGCTGTTCTTCACCGGCACCGCGAGGACCTCGGCGGCGTCGGTCAGGCCGACGTCGCCGCGCTGGGCGATCGTGTAGCCGCCCTGGCGCAGGGCGAGGTAGGTGTCGCCGGCGACCGTGGCGTTCTCGAGCGTCGCCGTGGCGACGCCCAGCGGCAGCCGCGCCTGCGCGATCCCCACCAGGCGGCCCTGCGCGCGCGCGGGCGCGGCCACGATCAGCCGCACCTTCTCCTCGCGGACGATCCGCGCGACCGGCGCGCCGGCGGAGAGCGCGGCCTCGGTCGCGTCGAGCTTGCCGAAGCCGGACTTCGGCAGGCCGGCGTAGGCGGCGTCGAGGTCCGGCGGCATGAATTCGAGGCGTTCCAGGCGCGGCCAGTTCGCGCGCGCCGCAGCGGCGGCGGCGCCCAGGTCGCCGGCGGCGAGCGCGGCCTGCACCGCGGGCAGGGCGAGCCGGTCGCGAAGCTGCGCCTGCTGCTGCGCCAGCGCGCGCTCGGTCCCGCGCGCGACGAGGTCGCGCGCCTGCTGCAGCGCTTCACCGCGCTGCGCGTCGCGCAGCTGCTGCCAGCCCGTCCAGGCGAGCCACGCGGCGATCGCCGCGCGCGCGATGGCGGCGACCGGGACCAGGGGCCGCAGGTGCGCGGCCGTCAGATGCAGCTTCTTCTCGCTCATGGCGTCTCCCCGCCTCGACTAGCGCACGCCGGTGTGGCCGAAGCCACCGGCGCCGCGCGTGCTTGCCTCGAAAGTATCCACCACCTCGAGCGCGGCGCGCACGATCGGCAGCACCAGCAGCTGGGCGATGCGGTCCCCGGGCTCGATCGTGAAGGGCGCCGCGCCACGGTTCCAGGTGCTGATCAGCAGCGGGCCCTGGTAGTCGGCGTCGATCAGGCCGGTGCCGTTGCCCAGCACGATGCCATGGCGGTGGCCGAGGCCGGAGCGCGGCAGCACCAGCGCGCACAGCGCCGGGTCGGCGAGGTGGATCGCCAGGCCCGAGGGCACCAGCGCGGCGTCGCCGGGCGCCAGCACCAGGGGCGCGTCGAGCGCGGCGCGCAGGTCGAGCGCGGCGCTGGCCTCGGTGCCATAGGCGGGCAGCGGCCATTCGGCGCCCCAGCGCGGGTCGAGCACTTTCACTTGCAGCGTGCGTTGCATCAGGACAGGCGCTCCGCGATGAGCTGGACGAGGGCGTCGGCGAGCTCGCGCTTGGGCGCGGGACCGAGCCGCCAGGTGGAACCGTCGCGTGCGAACACGGCGAGCGCGTTGTCGTCGGCTTCGAAACCGGACCCCTGTACGCCGACGAGGTTGGCGGCGAGGAGATCGACGCGCTTGCGTTCGAGCTTGGCGCGCGCGTTCGTTTCGAGCTGCTCGGTCTCGGCGGCGAAGCCGACGACGAGCCGCGGGCGCAGGCTCGCGTGCGTCGCGACTTCCGCGAGCACGTCGGGCGTGCGCACGAGTTCGAGCGTGAGCGTGCCTTGGCCGTCGCGCTTCTTGAGCTTCTGCGGCGCGGGGTCGCGAGGCGCCCAGTCGGCGACGGCGGCGGCGCCGACGTAGGCGTCGGCCGGCAGCGCGGCGAACACGGCGTCGCGCAACTGCGCGGCGCTGCGTACGTCCGTGCGCGCCACGCCTGCCGGCGTCGCGAGGTGCACGGGCCCGGCGACGAGCGCGACGTCGGCGCCGGCGCGCGCGGCGGCTTCGGCGACCGCGAAACCCATCTTGCCGCTGCTGCGGTTGCCGATGTAGCGCACCGGATCGATGTCCTCGTAGGTCGGGCCGGCGCTCACGACGATGCGGCGGCCGGCGAGCGGCTTCGCGGCGTTCACGCCTTGCCGGCCGCGCCGGCCGTGCCGGCGGCGGCGAGCGCGGAGACGATCGCCCCGGGTTCGCTGAGCCGGCCCGGGCCGGATTCGCCTTCCGCCAGCGGGCCGTCCTCCGGCCCGATCACCTGCACGCCGCGCGCGCGCAGCGTCGCGACGTTGGCCTGCGTGGCGGGATGCAGCCACATGCGGTGGTTCATCGCCGGCGCGATCGCGATCGGCGCTTCGGTGGCCAGGCACAGCGTGGCGACCAGGTCGTCGGCGAAGCCGTGCGCGAGTTTCGCGATCGCGTCCGCCGTCGCCGGCGCAACGATGACCTGCTGCGCCCAGCGCCCGAGTTCGAGATGGCCCATCGCCGCTTCGGCCGAGGCGTCCCACAGCGAGGTGCGCACGGTGCGATGGGTGACGGCCTGGAAGGTCTGCGCGCCGACGAAGCGCGTCGCGGCCTCGGTCATCGCCACCTGGACCTCGGCGCCGGCGTCGCCGAGGCGGCGCGCCAGCTCGACCGCCTTGTACGCGGCGATGCCGCCGGTCACGCACAGCAGCACACGGCGCCCCGCCAGTCCCTTGCTGCATACAAGCGTGCCCGCCCCGCCCGCGCTCGCGTCCATCGCCCGAAGTTTCCCTACATCCAGACCGGCTTCCAGCTTACCCGAAGCGCTCCTTCCCCCGACTGCGCGGCGTCGCGGCGGCTGCTGGAATTCGCCCATGCAGATCCGCGACTGGCCACCGAGCGAACGTCCCCGCGAGAAGATGGTCGCCCGCGGCGCGGCGGTCCTCTCCGATGCCGAGCTGCTGGCGATCTTCCTCGGCTCGGGCCTGCGCGGGCAGGACGCGGTGGCGACCGCCCGCGCCCTGCTCGCCGAGCACGGGCCGCTGCGGGCGCTGCTGGAGCGCAGCCCGGGCGAGCTCGCCGCGCTGCCCGGCCTCGGGCCCGCGCGCGCCTGCCAGCTCGCGGCGGCGCTGGAGCTGTGCGACCGCTACCTCGCCGCCGGTCTGGAGCGCGGCGAGGCACTGACCGACCCCGGCGCCGCCGGCCGCTACTTCGCCACGCGGCTGCGCGCCCAGCCCTGCGAGGTGTTCGCCGTGCTGTTCCTGGACACGCGCCACCGCTCGCTGGCCTTCGAGGAGTTGTTCCGCGGCACCGTCGACGGCGCCGAGGTGCATCCGCGCGAAGTCGTCCGGCGCGCGCTCGCATGCAACGCGGCGGCGGTGATCGTCGGCCACAACCACCCTTCCGGGAGCGCGGAGCCCAGCGCCGCGGACCGGGCGGTCACCGCGCGCCTGAAGCAGGCGCTCGCCCTGGTCGACATCCGCCTGCTCGACCACTTCGTCGTCGGCGACGGACCGCCGGTGTCGCTGGCCGCCCGCGGCTGGGTGTGAGCGCAGGCGGCGCGGCCCGCGGGCGGCCTCGCGTACAATGCGGGACCGTTGGAAACCGCACCGATCCCCGTGAAAACCACGCTTCGCGCCCTGGTCCGCCACCTCGTAGAACAGGGCATCGACGCGCTGCGCGCGCAGGGCGCGCTGCCCGCCGACCTCGCCACGCCCGACTTCGTCGTCGAGCGGCCGAAGGAGCGCGGCCACGGCGACTTCTCCTGCAACGTCGCGATGCTGCTGGCGAAGCCGGCGAAGTCCAACCCGCGCGCGCTGGCGCAGGCGCTGGTCGCCGCGTTGCCGCCGAGCGACGCGATTGCCGCGGTCGAGATCGCCGGCCCGGGCTTCCTGAACTTCCGCCTCTCCGAAAGCGCCTGGCAGGGCCAGCTGCGCACGATCCTCGACGAGGGCGCCGCGTACGGACGCAACGACTCCGGCCGCGGCCACCGCGCCGGCGTCGAATACGTGTCGGCGAACCCGACCGGCCCGCTGCACGTCGGCCACGGCCGCGCGGCGGTGATCGGCGACTGCATCGCGCGCGTGCTCGACGCCAACGGCTGGGACGTGAAGCGCGAGTTCTACTACAACGACGCCGGCGCGCAGATCGACAACCTCGCCAGGTCGGTGCAGGCGCGCGCGCTCGGCAGGACGCCCGACGACGCCGGCTGGCCGGAGGACGGCTATCGCGGCGACTACATCGTCGACGTGGCCGACGCGTACCTCCGCGGCGAGACCGTGGCGTTCGAGGACCATGTCGTCACCGGCGCGAAGGATCCCCACGACCACGACGCGATCCGCCGCTTAGCCGTGGCCTGGCTGCGCAACGAGCAGAAAGGCGACCTCGCCGCCTACGGCGTGTCGTTCGACGTGTACTTCCTCGAGTCCTCGCTGTACGCCGACGACAAGGTCGAGGAGACCGTGCGCGAGCTCGTCGCCCACGGCCACACCTACGAGGAAGGCGGCGCGCTGTGGCTGCGCACGACCGACTTCGGGGACGACAAGGACCGCGTGATGCGGAAGTCGGACGGCACGTACACGTATTTCGTGCCCGACGTCGCCTACCACCTGTCGAAGTGGCAGCGCGGCTACGAGCGCGCGATCACCGAGCTCGGCGCCGACCACCACGGCTCGCTGGCGCGGGTGAAGGCCGGCCTGCAGGCGCTGGACGCCGGCATCCCGAAGGAGTGGCCCGAATACGTGCTGCACCAGATGGTGACGGTGATGCGCGGCGGCGAGGAGGTGAAGCTCTCCAAGCGCGCCGGCAGCTACCTCACCCTGCGCGACCTCATCGACGAGGCCGGGCGCGACGCGACGCGATGGTTCCTGCTCGCGCGCAAGCCGGATTCGCAGCTGACCTTCGACATCGACCTGGCGCGCTCGCAGTCGCTCGACAACCCGGTGTACTACGTGCAGCTCTCCCACGCGCGCATCTGCGGCCTGTGGCGGCAGCTGGCCGAGCGCGGCCTGTCGTACGACGCCGCGCGCGGCGTGGCGCAGCCGCTCGACCTGGAAAACGCCGCGACCCACGCGCTGCTCACCGCGCTGTCGCGCTGGCCCGACGTGGTCGCCGCGGCCGGCGAGCACCTCGAGCCGCACCTGGTCGCCGCGTACCTGCACGAGCTGGCGCAGGCGTTCCAGTCGTACTACAACGACCACCAGTTCCTGGTCGACGACGGCGACGTGCGCAACGCGCGCCTCGCGCTCGCGCAGGCGACGCGCCAGGTGCTGGCGAACGGCCTAGGACTCATCGGCGTGTCCGCGCCGGAAAGCATGTAAGGAGCACGATCGGTGGCAGCGAAGCGGGGCAAGTCGCAGGCGCGGCGCAATACGGGTGGCAAGGCGGGGCTGCCGGGCTGGGCCTGGCTGGTGCTGGGCGTCGTGCTCACGGTGGTCGTGGTGCTGGCGGTGCCGCGGTTCTTCCGCGGCGAGGGCGGCGACGGCTTCTTCCGGCCGAAGCCGAATCCCGACGCGCAGCCGGCGACGACGGTCGCGGACGACGCGATCGTGCCCGACGACGACGCCGACGCGGCCGAAGCCAGGCCCGCCGCGGACAAGCCGAAGTACGACTTCTACACGTTGCTGCCCGCCGACGAAGTCGCGATGAGCGATGCGGAAGTCGCGGCCATCGCGCGCGACGAAGCGGCGCGCAAGGCCCGCGAGGGCGCGGCCGCGGCCCAAGCCCCGGCCGCGGGGACGGGCGGCGCCCCCACCGCTTCCCCCCCTCTCCCCGCGGCCCCGCGGTG
>JBQCJF010000145.1:0-4891 GCA_051953015.1 Luteimonas sp. | reverse complement strand
TCGCTCGCCGACATGATCAAGGGCAAGCAGGGCCGCTTCCGCCAGAACCTGCTCGGCAAGCGCGTCGACTACTCGGGCCGTTCGGTCATCGTGGTCGGTCCGTACCTCAAGCTGCACCAGTGCGGCCTGCCGAAGAAGATGGCGCTCGAGCTGTTCAAACCCTTCATCTTCGCCAAGCTGCAGCGCCGCGGCCTCGCCACCACGATCAAGGCGGCCAAGAAGCTCGTGGAGCGCGAAGAGGCCGAGGTGTGGGACATCCTCGAGGAGGTCATCCGCGAGCACCCGGTGCTGCTGAACCGCGCGCCGACCCTGCACCGCCTGGGCATCCAGGCGTTCGAGCCGGTGCTGATCGAGGGCAAGGCCATCCAGCTGCACCCGCTGGTCTGCACCGCGTTCAACGCCGACTTCGACGGCGACCAGATGGCCGTGCACGTCCCGCTGAGCCTCGAGGCCCAGCTGGAGGCGCGCGCGCTGATGATGGCGTCGAACAACATCCTGTCGCCGGCCAACGGCGAGCCGATCATCGTGCCGTCGCAGGACGTCGTGCTCGGCCTGTACTACATGACCCGCGCGCTGGAGAACACCCCGGGCGAGGGCATGGTGCTGGCCAACATCGCCGAGGTGAAGCGCGCCTACGACAACCGCGTCGCCGGCCTGCACGCCAAGGTCAAGGTCCGCATCACCGAGACGGTGGTAGGCGAGGACGGCTCGCGCACGAAGAAGACGTCGATCGTGGACACCACGATCGGCCGCGCGCTGCTGGCCGAGATCCTGCCGGACGGCCTGCCGTTCGCGCTGGCCAACACCGAGCTGACCAAGAAGAACATCAGCCGCCTGATCAACACCTGCTACCGCATGCTCGGCCTGAAGGACACGGTCGTGTTCGCCGACAAGCTGATGTACACCGGCTTCGCGTACGCCACGCGCGCCGGCGTCTCCATCGGCATCGACGACATGATCATCCCGCCGGAGAAGAAGTCGATCCTCGACGAGGCCGAGTCCGAGGTGCTGGAGATCCAGCAGCAGTACCAGTCGGGCCTGGTCACCGCGGGCGAGCGCTACAACAAGGTCGTCGACATCTGGTCGCGCACGAACGAGCGCGTGGCCAAGGCGATGATGGAGGCGATCGGCACCGATCGCGTGGCCAACGCCAAGGGCGAGATGGTCGCGCAGAAGTCGATGAACTCGGTCTACATCATGGCCGACTCCGGCGCGCGCGGTTCGCAGGCGCAGATCCGCCAGCTGGCCGGCATGCGCGGCCTGATGGCCAAGCCCGACGGCTCGATCATCGAGACGCCGATCACCTCGAACTTCCGTGAGGGCCTGAACGTCCAGCAGTACTTCATCTCGACCCACGGCGCCCGAAAGGGCCTCGCGGACACCGCGCTGAAGACCGCGAACTCGGGTTACCTGACCCGCCGCCTGGTGGACGTGGCGCAGGACGTGGTGATCACCGAGCCCGACTGCGGCACGATGGACGGCCTCATGATGACCCCGATCGTCGAAGGCGGCGACGTGGTCGAGCCGCTGCGCGACCGCGTGCTGGGCCGCATCGTGGCCGAGGACGTGTTCCTGCCGGGCGACGACGTCGACCCGATCGTGACCCGCAACACCCTGCTCGACGAGGGCTGGGTGGCGAAGCTCGAGGACGCCGGCGTGCAGAGCATCAAGGTGCGCTCGACGATCACGTGCGAAAGCGCGTTCGGCGTCTGCGCCCACTGCTACGGCCGCGACCTGGGCCGCGGCCACATCGTCAACCTCGGCGAGGCCGTGGGCGTGGTCGCCGCGCAGTCGATCGGCGAGCCCGGCACCCAGCTGACGATGCGCACGTTCCACATCGGCGGCGCGGCTTCGCGAGCGGCGGCGATCGACAACGTGACGGTCAAGACCACCGGCTCGATCAAGTTCAACAACCTCAAGCACGTCGCCCACGCGAGCGGCAGCCTGGTCGCGGTCTCGCGCTCGGGCGAGCTGTCGGTGCTCGACGCCCATGGCCGCGAGCGCGAGCGCTACAAGCTGCCGTACGGCGCGACCATCACCGTCAAGGACGGCGCCGCGATCAAGGCCGGCCAGACGGTCGCGAACTGGGATCCGCACAACCACCCGATCGTGTCGGAAGTGGCGGGCTTCGTCCGCTTCGTGGACTTCGTCGACGGCGTCACCGTCATCGAGAAGACCGACGAGCTGACCGGCCTGGCCTCGCGCGAGATCACCGATCCGAAGCGTCGCGGTTCGATGGGCAAGGACCTGCGCCCGATCGTCCGCATCGTCGACAAGAACGGCAAGGACCTGCAGATCCCGGGCACCGACCTGCCGGCGCAGTACCTGCTGCCGCCGCGCTCGATCGTCAACCTGCAGGACGGCGCCGCGGTCGGCGTCGGCGACGTCGTCGCGAAGATCCCGCAGGAAGCCTCGAAGACCCGCGACATCACGGGCGGCCTGCCGCGCGTGGCCGACCTGTTCGAGGCGCGCAAGCCGAAGGATCCGGCCGTCCTGGCCGAGGTCTCGGGCATCGTTTCGTTCGGCAAGGACACCAAGGGCAAGCAGCGCCTGATCATCAAGGACGCCGAGGGCAACGAGCACGAGGAGCTGATCCCGAAGTACCGCCAGATCATCGTGTTCGAAGGCGAGCACGTGGAGAAGGGCGAGACCGTCGTGGACGGCGAGCCGACCCCGCAGGACATCCTGCGCCTGCTCGGCGTGGAACCGCTGGCCGTGTACCTGACCAAGGAAATCCAGGACGTCTATCGCCTGCAGGGCGTGAAGATCAACGACAAGCACATCGAGGTGATCGTCCGCCAGATGCTGCGCAAGGTCGAGATCACCGACCAGGGCGACAGCAAGTTCCTGCACGGCGAGCAGGCCGAGCGCCAGCGCGTCATCGAGGAGAACGCGCGCCTGGCGACCCGCAACGAGCTGCCGGCGAAGTTCGACCCGGTGCTGCTGGGCATCACCAAGGCCTCGCTGGCGACCGAGTCGTTCATCTCCGCGGCCTCCTTCCAGGAGACCACCCGCGTCCTGACCGAGGCGGCCGTCCGCGGCACCCGCGACAACCTGCGCGGCCTGAAGGAGAACGTCATCGTGGGCCGCCTGATCCCGGCCGGCACCGGCCTGGCGTACCACACCGCGCGGCGCAAGAACGCCTCCGGTCTGACCGAGTCGGAGATGGAGGCCCTGGCGGGCCCCGTGACCGGCGAGGTCGAGGCCGTGGCCGAGACCGCTCCGGCGGGCGACGAGGCCGACGCGGGCTGATCGCCCGTCCGGCCGGGCTTCCGGCGGGTCCGCCCGCCGGCAAGCCCTGCGAACTGCTACAATCGACGACGCGGCGACCCTCCGGGGCCGCCGCCAGAACCCGAAAAGAGGCGCAGGAAGCGGCTCGTCTTCGGCCCAGGGCAGGGCGGGGAAACCAGGAATCCGGTGCGGAGACCCTTGAAATGGGCCGCCGTCCGGGGATTCCGGCGATGGTCTGCGTTTGACGCTGGCGTCAGGCGCGGGCTATACTTTTTTGTCTGAGCAGGCCCGTTTCGCGGCCTGCTTTGCTTTCCACGGCGGGCCCCGGCCCGCTCCCTGAGCCCCAAGAGCGACGAATGGCAACCATCAACCAGCTTGTGCGCAAGCCGCGCAGCCCGGAAACCTACAAGAGCACTTCGCCCGCGCTGGCGAACTGCCCGCAGCGCCGCGGCGTCTGCACCCGCGTCTACACCACGACGCCGAAGAAGCCGAACTCGGCCCTGCGCAAGGTCGCCAAGGTGCGCCTGACCAACGGCTACGAGGTCATCAGCTACATCGGCGGCGAAGGCCACAACCTGCAGGAGCACAGCGTGGTGCTGATCCGCGGCGGCCGCGTCAAGGACCTGCCGGGCGTGCGCTACCACACCGTCCGCGGCTCGCTCGACGCCGCCGGCGTGGCCAAGCGCAGGCAGGCCCGCTCCAAGTACGGCGCCAAGCGCCCCAAGGGTTGAGGAACTAACGCATGTCCCGCAAAGGCAATACCCCGCAGCGCTCGGTCCTCCCCGATCCCAAGCACGGGAGCGAGACCATCGCGCGCTTCATCAACATGGTGATGTACAGCGGCAAGAAGTCGGTCGCCGAGAAGATCGTGTACGGCGCCATGGACGTCATCGGCGAGAAGAACCCGAACGCGCTCGAGGTCGTCGAGAAGGCGCTGGGCAACATCTCCCCGTCGGTCGAGGTCAAGTCGCGCCGCGTCGGCGGCGCCACCTACCAGGTCCCGGTCGAAGTGCGGCAGTCGCGCCGCATGGCGCTGGCGATGCGCTGGCTGATCGACGCGGCGCGCAAGCGCGGCGAGAACACCATGCCGCGCAAGCTCGCCGGCGAGCTGATCGACGCTTCGGAGAATCGCGGCGGCGCGATCAAGAAGCGCGAGGAAACCCACCGCATGGCCGAGGCCAACAAGGCCTTCGCGCACTACCGCTGGTAAGCGGCGCCCGCCGCAGGCCAGCCGCGGCGGCAGCACGCCGCCGCATCCAATCAAGCCGGGGCCGCCGCTGGGCGGCTTCGGCACTATGAAGAGAGACGAACCGTGGCCCGCACCACTCCCATCGAGCGTTACCGCAACTTCGGCATCATGGCGCACATCGACGCCGGCAAGACCACGACGTCCGAGCGCATCCTGTTCTACACGGGCGTGAGCCACAAGATCGGCGAGGTGCACGACGGCGCCGCGACGATGGACTGGATGGAACAGGAGCAGGAGCGCGGCATCACCATCACGTCCGCGGCGACCACCGCGTTCTGGAAGGGCATGGACAAGTCCATGCCGGAGCACCGCTTCAACATCATCGATACCCCCGGGCACGTCGACTTCACCATCGAGGTCGAGCGTTCGCTGCGCGTGCTCGACGGCGCGGTGTTCGTGCTGTGCGCGGTC
>JBQCJF010000144.1:0-2022 GCA_051953015.1 Luteimonas sp. | reverse complement strand
CGAGCCCGCGGCGCCCGCGCCTGCGGCCGAAGCCGCGCCGCCGGCCGCGCCCGCTGCCGGCCGCGCGGAACCGGGCCTCATCCAGGCCGCCCCGGTCCGTTCCGGACAGCAGGTCTACGCCGAGAACCGCGACCTCACGGTGCTGTCCGCGGTCGGCGCCGGCGCCGAGGTGATCGCCGACGGCTCCATCCACATCTACGGCGCGCTGCGCGGTCGCGCCCTCGCCGGCGCGCAGGGCAACGAAAAGGCACGTATCTTCTGCCGGGAGTTCCGCGCCGAGCTGGTCGCCGTCGCGGGCCACTACAAGGTGCTCGACGAGATTCCGAAGGAACTGCACGGCAAGCCCGCGCAGGTCTGGCTCGACAACGATGGACAACTCAACATCGCCGCGCTCGACTGAGCGCCGCAACCAGGGAGAAGTGCTTTGGCCGAAATCATCGTAGTCACGTCCGGCAAGGGCGGCGTGGGCAAGACCACCACCAGCGCCTCCCTTGCCTGCGGCCTCGCGCGCCATGGCAAGAAGGTCGCCGTCATCGACTTCGACGTGGGCCTGCGCAACCTCGACCTGATCATGGGCTGCGAGCGGCGCGTGGTGTACGACTTCGTCAACGTGATCCACGGCGAGGCTTCGCTGAAGCAGTCGCTGATCAAGGACAAGCGCTTCGACAACCTGTTCGTGCTCGCGGCGTCGCAGACGCGCGACAAGGACGCGCTGACCAAGGAAGGCGTGGAGAAGGTGCTCAAGGACCTCGCCGACGAAGGCTTCGACTACATCGTGTGCGATTCGCCGGCCGGCATCGAGAAGGGCGCGTTCCTGGCGATGTACTTCGCCGACAAGGCGGTGGTGGTGGTGAACCCGGAAGTCTCGAGCGTGCGCGACTCCGACCGCATCCTCGGCCTTCTCGCGTCCAAGACGAAGCGCGCGGAAGCCGGCGAGCGCGTCGCCGAATACCTGCTGCTGACCCGCTACAGCCCGGCCCGCGTGGAAACCGGCGAGATGCTGTCGGTCACCGACGTCGAGGAAGTGCTGGGCCTGAAGACGATCGGCGTGATCCCGGAATCGGGCGACGTGCTGAACGCGTCCAACAAGGGCGAGCCGGTGATCCTGGACATGGAGTCGCCGGCCGGCCAGGCCTACGACGACGCGGTCGCCCGCCTGATGGGCGAGGACCGGCCGATGCGCTTCACCCAGGCAGAGAAGAAGGGCTTCTTCACGAAGCTCTTCGGGGGTTGAGGCATGGGAATGTTCGATTTCCTCAAGGCGAAGAAGAACACCGCCTCGATCGCCAAGGATCGCCTGCGCATCATCATCGCGCAGGAGCGCAGCACCCAGGGCGGCCCGGACTACCTGCCCCTGCTGCGCCGCGAGCTGCTCGAGGTGATCCGCAAGTACGTCAACGTGGACGTGGACGCGATCAAGGTCGACGTGGTCAAGGAAGGCGAGCACGACGTGCTCGACATCTCGGTGTCGCTGCCCGACGGGCGCGCCGCCACCGCGTGAGCGTCCTGCTGTTGCGCGACGGCGCGTGCGCCGACGTCGCGGCCCTGCTCGCGCGCTACGGGTTGGCGCTCGAGCGCGTCGCCGACGGCGCGCCGATCCCCGGCAGCTACTGGGGCGAACCCGAAGCCGGGCTGCTCGGCGCGACGGTGCACGCGCGCGGCGACACGCCGCTGCATTCGCTGCTGCACGAGGCCGCGCACCTGATCGTCCTGCCGGCGGAGCGGCGCGGCGCCGTGCACACCGACGCCACCGAGTCGGTGGAAGAGGAAGACGCGGTGTGCGTGCTGCAGTCGCTGCTCGGCGGCGCGCTGCCGGGCGTCGGCGCGGACCGGATCCTCGCCGACATGGACGCCTGGGGCTACACGGTCCGGCTCGGTTCGGCGCGCGCCTACGTGCGCGAGGACGCGGCCGACGCCTGGGCGTGGCTGCGGCGCGCGGGGCTCGTCGACGAGGCCGGCCGCCTGGCCTGAGCCGCCGCGCGGGCGCGCCGCACGGCAGCGCGCGCCACGGGAAGCCGGGTT
>JBQCJF010000143.1:0-19196 GCA_051953015.1 Luteimonas sp. | reverse complement strand
CCCGACGCGGCGACGGCGCGCGACGACCGCCGCGCGTGAACGCGGCGGTGCCGCGCGGCGCACCGTTCCTGCGTCGCAGCCTCGCCTGGCTGCTCGATGCGACCGTCCTCGCCCTGCTCGCGACGGCGCTCGCCTGGCACTGGATCGCGCCCGCCGCAGCCGGATTCCCCGCGAGCTACCAGGCGTTGTCGGAGCTCGTCGCGCAGCGGCTTTTCGACGGCCTGCTCGCGGGCACGCCGGCGCCGGCGCTGGCCGACGCGCTCGTGCACGATCCGGTGCTGCAGGCGGCCGCCGCGCGCGTGCAGGACGCGCTCTGCGCGCTGCTCGTGCCTTGGACCCTCGCCTACGCCGCGCTCGCCTTCCCCTGGCACGTCGCCGGCGACCTGTCGCCGTGGCAGGCGTCGCCGGGCAAGCGCGCGCTCGGCCTGCGCGTCGAGGCGCTCGATGGCGCAGCGCCCGATGCGCGCCAGGCGATGCTGCGCGAAGCGGCCGGCGTGCTGTCCTGGCTCACCCTCAACCTCGGCCACGCGCTCGCGCTGGTGCCGCCGCGGCGGCAGTCGCTGCACGACCGCATCGCCGGCACGCGCGTGGTGGAGAGCCGCGGCTGACCCTGCCTCAGGCCTCGATGCCGGTGACGGGCGCCACGGGCACCGCCGCGGCGCCCTCGCCGCCGAGCATCTGCCGCCACGCGAAGTAGATCGCCGAGAGCAGCGGCGGCATGATCACCGCCGAACCGAGCAGCTGCAGCACCACCTGCATCGCCGCCTCGCCGAAGATCGCGGCCACGAGCAGGCCGAAGATCGACAGGCCGATGTACGTCGCCACGATCGCGATGAACGTGAGCACCAGGAACACCAGCAGCGCCGGCAGGTTGCGCACGCAGGCGCGGAAACTGCGGCGCATCGCCGCGGACGCGCCGGTGTCGCGGAACATGATTTCCGGGATCGCGACGAAGGTGAAGAAGCTCGCGACGACGCCGACCGCGATCACCAGCACGAACCACAGCAGCAGGCGCCCGACCGGCAGGTCCGCGAACAGCGCCGGGTCCGGCGTCGCCTGCGCGCCCGCGCGCTCCACCGCCTGCGCGATCTCCATCAGCGGGCCGCGACCGACCATCGCGAACAGCAGCACCACGCACAGCACGAGCGCCGCGATGTTCGGCAGCAGCGTCGCCAGCAGGCGTCCGGTGCGGCCGCCGTGCATCCCCTCGAGCAGGTGCGAGGGCAGCGCCGGGCCGCCGGACGCGACGCTGCGCGCGGCGTACACGAAGCCGCCCATCAGCAGCGGGCCGAGCAGCACCAGCAGCACTTCCAGCGCCATGAACAGCCCGGGATTCACCGGCGCGGCGAGCCCGACGAGCAGCGCGATCGCGCCGTAGAGCAGGCCGAGGAAGCCGAACGCCAGCGGCGCCCTGCGCAGGTTCGCCAGGCCGTCGAGCAGCCATTGCGCGCCGGCGGAGGCCGGCACCTTGTTCACGCGATCTGCAGCATTCATTCCAGCGTCCTCGGGATGTCCCGTTTGCGGATCAGGCCGCGACCGCCGCCGGCGCTTCGCCCGGGCCCGCGATGTCGCGCCACATGTAGTACATCGCGGCGCCGCCGACGGCGATCGTCGCCACCAGCAGCGCCAGGTAGAGGATGGCGCCCACGATCGCCGCCAGCCAGAGCGCGAACAGCTTGCCCACCGCCATCAGCAGCATGACGGCGGCCACGACCAGCACCGCCAGCACCGTCACCAGGGCGATGCCGGACAGCACCAGCATGAACAGCGCCGGCAGGTTGCGCAGCACGCCCAGGGCGCCCTCGCGCAAAGCCGCCGCGATGCCGCGGCCGCGCAGGGCGACCTGGCCGACGGCGACCGCCTGCAGCCCGTTGCCCACGGTGCCGAAGACCATGTTGACGAGGTACACCTTCCAGAAGCCGGGGGGCACCGGGTGCTGCGCGCCCGTCGCGGCGCCGTGCAGCGACGACAGGTACCAGCCGCCGACTTCCGGCGCCCACGCAGCGATGATTCCGATCATCAGCGCCTGCTGCACGACCACCACCGCGAGCAGGACGAGGAACGCATCGAGCCCCGCGCCGACGTCGGCGAACCCGCGCAGCGCGTCCGTGGCGCGCGCGGTGCGACCGGATTCGACCGCATCGATCAGGCGCATGTAGCCGACCAGTCCGAACGCGAACAACAGCAGCAGCGGCACCATGAACACGAACCACAGCGCCAGCGTCGCGGCGGTCGACGCCCCGAACGCGGCGATGCCGCCGATGCCGACGATCGCGAGGGCGATCATCGCGACCATGCCGACGAGCAGCAGCAGGCCGGCGCCGCCGAAGACGGCGAGGGCGCCGCGGCGACCGATGTTGATCGCGTCCCAGAGCCAGCGGAATCCCGCCATCGCGCCGACCGACCTGATCTTGCCCGTGGACACATCCATGCAGGTCTTCCTCCCCGGGGACCGCGCCGGCGCGCGTCGCGCCGTGCGCCATCCTAGCAGCGCGCGTCAGCGCCCGCGCAGCGCGCGCGCGTGGCGCACGAAGCGGCGCAGCACCCGGCGCGCGTGCGGCGCGGCGGTCACGTCGGCGGCCATGCGGGCGGGATCGCGGCCCTCGCGCGCGAGCGCCTCGCGGCGGGCGTTCACGTAGCCGCGCATGTGCGTGGCGCTGAACTCGGGGTGGAACTGGACGCCCCAGGCGGCCTCGCCCCAGCGGAAGGCGTGGCAGGCGTCGCCGGCGGAGCATGCCAGCAGCGTCGCGCCCTCCGGCATCCGCAGCACGCTCTGCAGGTGCGTCGCCTGCGCGGGGAAGCGGCCGGGCAGCCCGCCGAACAGCGCGTCCGCCGTCGCCGCCGGCGCGGTCTCGATCTCGACGGTGCCCATCTCGCGCCCGGCCGGGTTGTCGCCGACCTCGCCGCCGAGCGCGTGCGCGAGCAGCTGGTGGCCGGAGCAGATGCCCCGCACCGGCATTCCGGCGCGCGCGGCGTCGCCCAGCCAGGCGGCGGTGCGTTCGCTCCAGGGAAGGCGGTCGGTGACCATCGCGCCCGAACCGGTGACGATGGCGCCGGCGAAACCGTCGGGCGACGGCAGCGCCGCGGTCCCGCGTTCGACGTCCAGCGCCGCGACCTCGCCGGCGCCGAGGCCGGCGGCGACGCGGATCCAGTGCGGAAAACCGCGGTGGCGCCGCATCGATGCGACCGGCTGGCCGGTCTCGAGGATCAGGAAGGGCGCATTCACGCCCTTATACTAGCCCGCCCGCCGCCACAGACAGAACGGACCACCCGCGCAGATGACCGGCCCGACGGCTTCGACCATCACGTTCCAGGCACTGATCCAGCGCCTCAACGCCTACTGGGCGGAGCGCGGCTGCGTGCTGGTCCAGCCGCTGGACCTGGAAGTCGGGGCCGGCACGTTCCATCCGGCCACGTTCCTGCGCTCGATCGGCCCGGAGCCGTGGAATGCCGCGTACGTGCAGCCCTGCCGCCGTCCCACCGACGGCCGCTACGGCGAGAATCCGAACCGCCTGCAGCGCTACTACCAGTACCAGGTGGTGATGAAGCCGAACCCCGACGACATCCAGGAGCTGTACCTGGGGTCGCTGCGCGCGCTCGGCATCGATCCGCTGGTGCACGACCTGCGCTTCGTCGAGGACAACTGGGAATCGCCGACGCTCGGCGCCTGGGGCCTCGGCTGGGAAGTCTGGTTGAACGGGATGGAGGTGACGCAGTTCACCTACTTCCAGCAGGCCGGCGGCCTGGAGTGCCGGCCGGTGCTCGGCGAGATCACCTACGGCCTCGAGCGGCTGTGCATGTACCTGCAGAACGTCGACGACGTGTTCGACCTGGTGTGGACGCACGGGCCGGACGGCGCGCCGATCTTCTACCGCGACGTGTACCACCAGAACGAGGTCGAGCAGAGCGCGTACAACTTCGAGCACGCCGACGTCGAGGAACTGTTCCACCGCTTCGACGCCTGCGAGAAGGAATCGCTGCGCTTGGTCGAGCTCGGCCTGCCGCTGCCGGCGTACGAGCAGGTGATGAAGGCGTCGCACAGCTTCAACCTGCTCGACGCGCGCCGCGCGATCTCGGTGACCGAGCGCCAGCGCTACATCCTGCGCGTGCGCAAGCTGGCGCAAGCCGTGGCCGAGGCCTATTACGCGCAGCGCGAGAAGCTCGGGTTCCCCGGCCTGCGCAACGCTTCCGCGGAGGGCGCGCGATGAACGCCGCCGCGATGAAGCCGCTGCTGGTCGAGATCGGGACCGAGGAATTGCCGGTCGGCGCGCTGCCGGGACTGGCTTCGGCCTTGTTCGACGGCGTGATCGACGGGCTCGCGAAGCGCGGCATCGCGTTCGAGCGCGGCGAAGCGAAGCCGCTGTTCACGCCGCGGCGACTCGGGGTGGTGCTTCCCGGCGTCGCCATCGAACAGCCGGAGCAGCATTCGGAAGTGCTCGGCCCGTACCTGAACATCGCCCTCGACGCCGACGGCCGCCCGACGAAGGCGCTGGAGGGCTTCGCCGCGAAGGCGGGCGTGCACTGGAGCGCGCTCGCGCGGACCAGCGACGCGAAAGGCGAGCGCTTCGTGCATCGCGCGACCACGCCGGGCGCGCCCACCGCGACGCTGCTGCCCGCGATCGTGCGCGAGGCCGTCGCCGCGATGCCGATCCCCAAGCCGATGCGCTGGGGCGCGCGCAGCGAGGCCTTCGCGCGGCCGGTGCACTGGTTCGTGCTGCTGCTCGGCGAGGACGTGGTCGAAGGCGAGCTGTTCGGCCTGCGCGCCGGCCGCGTGAGCCGCGGCCACCGCTTCATGTCGGCCAGCCACGTCTCGATCGCCGCGCCGGGGGAATACGTCGACGTGCTGCGCAGCGCGCGCGTGCTGGTCGATCCGGCCGAGCGCCGCGAGCGCGTCCTGCGCGAAGTCGAGATCGCCGCGGAATCGGCGGGCGGCAGCGCGCGCATCGACGCGGGCAACCTCGCCCAGGTCGAATGCCTGGTCGAATGGCCGAGCGCGATCCTCTGCGGCTTCGAGCGCGAATTCCTCGCCGTGCCGCAGGAAGCGCTGGTCGCGACGATGGAAGCCAACCAGAAGTTCTTCCCGGTGCTCGATGCCGGCGGCCGCCTGACCGAGCACTTCGTCGGCGTGGCCAACATCGCGTCGAAGGATCCGGACGAGGTGCGCAAGGGCTACGAGCGGGTGATCCGACCGCGCTTCGCCGACGCGCGCTTCTTCTTCGACGAGGACCTGAAGCAGGGCCTGGCGTCGATGAACGAGGGCCTGAAGACCGTGACGTACCAGGCGAAGCTGGGCAGCGTCGCCGACAAGGTCGCGCGCGTGGCCGCGCTGGCCGGGGCCGTGGCGCAAGCCGCGGGCGTCGACGTCGCGCTTGCGCGGCGCGCGGCCGAGCTGTCGAAGGCCGACCTGCAATCGCGACTGGTCAACGAATTCCCCGAGCTGCAGGGCATCGCCGGCCGCTACTACGCGCGCGCCGCGGGCGAGCCGGCCGAGGTCGCCGACGCGATCGACGAGGCCTACCGGCCGCGCTTCGCCGGCGACGACATCGCGCTGTCCCCGGTCGGCAAGGTGCTGGCGATCGCCGAGCGCCTGGACACGCTGGCCGGCGGCTTCGCCGCGGGCCTCAAGCCGACGGGCAACAAGGATCCGTTCGCGCTGCGCCGCAATGCGCTGGCGCTGGCGCGCACCATCATCGAGAGCGGCCTCGCGCTCGACCTCGACGCGCTGCTGGCGAAGGCGCGCGACGGCGTCGGCGCCATCGCGGCCGGCAAGGCGCCGGCGGCATTCGCCGACGTCGCCGAGCTGCGCGAGTTCGTGTTCGACCGGCTGCGCGGCTACTACGCGGACAAGGGCGTGCCGCCGCAGCACTTCGCCGCGGTGCTCGCGGTCGCGGGCGGCTCGCTCGCCGACTTCGATCGCCGCATCGCCGCGATCGGCGAATTCGCGACGCTGCCGGAAGCCGAGGCGCTGGCCGCGGCGGACAAGCGCATCCGCAACCTCCTGAAGAAGGCCGATGGCGCGATCCCGGCTTCGGTCGACGTCGCCCTCCTGCGCGAGCCCGCGGAATCCGCGCTGGCCGAAGCGGTCGAGGCGGCCCGCGGCGACACCGACACCGCGCTCGCCCGCGGCGACTACGTGGCGGTGCTCGGTCGGCTCGCGCGGCTGCGTCCGCAGGTCGACGCGTTCTTCGACCAGGTGATGGTGAACGTGGACGACCCCGCCGTGCGCGGCAATCGCCTCGCCCTGCTGCAGCGGCTCGCCGACCGGCTGGGCAGCGTCGCCGCGATCGAGCACCTCTCCGTCTGACCGCGGGCGGGTATGCTGCGGGCATGCGCCCGGTCCCCCACCCGTTCGCCGCCATCGCCGTCGCCGCATGCCTGTCCGCCGCCGCCGGCGTCGCGCAGGCGGCGGTGGTGCAGCGCGTCGACGTCGTCGGCCTCGACGAGGCGATGACGCGGAACGTGCGCCTGTCGCTGTCGCTGGTCGACGCGATCGGCAAGGACGTGTCCGGACGCCGCATGGCCTACCTGGTGCGCGAGGCGGAGGACGAGACCCGCGAGGCGCTCGCGCCGTTCGGCTATTACTCGCCCGCGATCGACGTGCAGCGCGACCGCGACGGCGGCGTGGTCACGATCACCGTCGATCCCGGCACGCCGGTGCGGGTGCGCGGCTTCGCGGTCGTGGTCGACGGCGAGGCCGGCGCCGACGCCGCCGTGCGGGAAGAGCTCGACGCGTTCGCGCCGAAGGCCGGCGCGATCTTCGACAGCGCGGCCTACGACGCCAGCAAGGCGCGCGTCGGCCGCCGTCTCGCGGAGCGCGGCTATTTCGACGCGGCGCTGGCCGCGCACAGGGTGGAAGTCACGCGCGCCGAACACGCCGCCGACATCGACCTGCGCTGGACCAGCGGCGCCCGCTTCGGCATGGGCGACGTCGCGTTCGTGCAGCAGCCGACGCAGCCGATCGATCCGCGGCTGCTCGACGAGCTGGTGTCGTGGAAGCCCGGCAGCGCCTACGACCAGCGCAGGCTCGACCGTCTGCGCGACGCGCTCGCCGGCCTCGACTACTTCAGCGCCATCGACATCGAAGCCGAGCCGGCGGAGGCCGTGCCGGCGCCGGACGGCGGCGGCAGGCAGGTGCCGGTGACCGTGACCCTGACGCCCGCCAAGCGGAGCATCTACACCTACGGCCTGAGCTACGGCACCGAAAGCGGCGCCGGCGCGCGGCTGGGACTCGAACGCCGCTACCTGAACTCGCGCGGGCACAAGGCGCTGGGACAGGTCGACTGGGCGCAGAAGCGCAAGACGCTGACGCTGCAGTACCGCATCCCCGCGTTCGCATGGATCGACGGCTGGTACGCCGCCAGCCTGCAGTTCGCCGACGAGCAGACCGACTACATCGACACGCGGCGCGCGGAATTCGTCGCCAGCCGCTACGGCGAGGTGAACCGCAACCTCACCGCGAACGCGTCGCTGCACGTGCTGCGCGAGCGCTGGGCGTATGCGCTGCTGCCGGAAGGCGGCGGCGACGGCAGCGCCGCGACCGCGGTGGACTACCGCTACGCCAGCTTCGTGTTCCCGGCGTTGCGCGCGGATTACATCGACGTCGACGACCGCATCTTCCCGCGCCGCGGTGGCGCGGTGTCGCTCGAGGTGCGCGGCGGCCTGCACGGCGCGGGCTCGGACGCGGACTTCTCGCAGGCGCGCGCGACCGCGAACTGGTTCATCGGCATCGGCGCCAGCGACCGCCTGCTGCTCCGCGGCGAGGTCGGGCAGACCTTCACCAACGCGCTGGTCGACATGCCGCCGAGCCTGCGCTTCTATGCCGGCGGCGCGCGCAGCATCCGCGGCTACGGCGAACGCGAGGTCAGCCCGCGCGTGGAGACCGCGCACGGCGTGTTCTCGGTCGGCGCCAAGAACGTGATCACCGCCAGCGCGGAGTACGAGCACTATTTCGGGGCCGGGCCCTGGGGCGCGGCGGTGTTCGTCGACACCGGCAACGCGTTCGACGGCCGCCTGCCCGGCCTGCGCACCGGCGCCGGCGTCGGCGTGCGCTGGCGCTCGCCGGTGGGTCCGGTGCGCATCGACGTCGCGCGCGGCCTCGACCACCCGGACTCGAAGTTCCAGATCTACCTCAGCATCGGGGCGCAGCTGTGAGCGAGGCGCGCATCGCGGAGCTCCGCACACGCCGCCGCGCGCGCCTGCGGGTGCTGGCCGTGCGCAGCGCGTTCCTGGGCGTCGGCCTGTTCCTGCTGGCGGTGCTCGCGCTGACCTGGCTGCTGAACAGCATCGGCGGCCGCGACCTGCTGCTGCGGCAGATCGTCGCCCGCCTGCCGGCGGGTACGACGCTCGCCTGGTCGCGCGCCGAAGGCCCGGCGTCGGGTCCGCTCACCTTGCACGATGTGCGCTTCTCGATGCCGCGCCAGCGCGATCCCGATTGCGTGCCGACACCGCAGGCGAGCTGCGCGATGGGCACGATCCGGTTCCAGGCGGCGCTGGTGGTGCTCGATCCCGCGATCCGGCCCCTGCTCGGCCGGCGCCTGCGGCTCGACGCGTTGGTGGTGCGCGACGCCGCGCTCGACCTGCCGCGCGGCGACAAGCCGTTAGAGCTGCCGCGCTGGCCGGAATCGCTGCCCGACATCGCGCCGCCGCTGGCGCTGCAGGCCGACGACATCCGCATCGACCGGTTCGCGGTGACGCGCGAGTCGGCGCCGCTGGTGTCGGTGCGCAGCGCGCGCGGCGGCCTGGACGCGTCGCAGGGGCGGCTGCACATCGCACACCTCGCGGTCGACAGCGATCGCGGCCGCTTCGCGCTGGACGGCGACTACGCGCCCGGCGACGACTATCGCAGCGACCTGGTGGCGACCGCGGTGCTGCCCGCGCCGGCGGGACGCACCCCGGCCCGGCTCGGGCTGGTGGCGCGCGGCGATCTCTCGCACCTCGTCGTCGCGCTGTCGGGCAACGCGCCCGCGCCGGTGCACGCGACGCTGGTGCTCGACGACGACAGCGGCGGCGAGCGGCCGCGCTGGTCGCTGCGCGCGGGCAGCGAGGCATTCGATCCGGCGCTGCTCGCCGGCGCCGCCGCCGCATCTGCGGGCGACGGCGCGACGGCGTCGTTCGCGCTGCAGGCCGGCGGCACCGCCGGCGACGCGCGCCTGCAGGGCCGCTACGCGCAAGGCGGCTTCGCCGCGACGCTGCGGCCGTCGCATGTGATCCTCGCCGACCAGGTGCTGACGCTGCAGCCGCTCGCCGTCGACCTGCTCGAAGGCCGCGTGCGCGCGACGGGGCGCGTCGACCTGCGCAGGACGGTCGCGTCGTACCAGGCGGCTTCACGGAGCCCGGCGGCCATCGCGCAACCGGACATCCGGCTCGCGGTGAACGCGCGCGGGTTGCGCCTGCGCGGCGGCGGCGCGCAGCCGGGTGCGGCAAGTGCGGGCGCGAGCGCGGCGCGCGCCGATGCGCCCGTGGTCGAGGTCGATGCGGACCTCGGCATCGCGGGCACCGCCGACGCCTGGGCGGCGATCGGCCACGCGAGCCTCGCCCGCGACGGCCAGCGCGCGAAGCTGCAATTCGACGGCCGCGGCGACCGCGTCCGGGCGACGGTCAAGCGGCTCCATGCGGCGATGCCGACCGGCACGCTCGACGCCACCGGTGACGTGCGCTGGTCGCCGTCGCTGTCATGGACGGCGGACGCGACGCTCGCCGGCTTCGATCCGGGCTATTTCCTTCCCGACTGGACGGGCGCGGTCGACGGGCGCATCGCCAGCACCGGCGCGACGCTCGGCGACGGCGCGCTGCAGATGCGCTTCGATGCGCAGCGGCTGGGCGGCCGCCTGCGCGGGCGCGCGCTCGGCGGCCACGGCACGCTCGCGATCCGCACGCCGGGCGATGCGGCGGCGGCGCGCGGCGCCGCGAGCGCCTGGACCGGCGACGTCGCGCTCAGCCTCGGCGCGAGCCGCGTGCAGGCGCGCGGCACGCTCGCCGACCGGCTCGACGTGGAAGCGGCGTTCTCGCCGCTCCATCTCGACGACCTGCTGCCCGGCGCCGCCGGCACGCTGCGCGGCACGCTCGCGCTGGGCGGCGCGCGCCGCGCGCCCGACGTCAGCGCCGACCTCTCCGGCAGCGGCCTGCGCTACGGCGCCTGGGGCGCGGATTCGCTGCGCGCGCACGGCCGGCTGCCCTGGCGCGGCGACGGCGGCGCGCTCGTGCTCGACGCGATAGGCGTCAGGGCGGGCACCGCCTTCGATCGCCTGCACGCGGACGCACGCGGATCGGTCGAGCACCTGCAGCTCGAGGCCGACGCGTCGGGCGAACTCGGCAGCGTTTCGCTCGCCGGCGGCACCGATCGGCGCAACGGCCTGTGGCAGGCCAGCCTGGCGCGCCTGCGCGTGCAGCCGGCGAAGGCCGGCGCGTGGGCGCTGCAGGCGCCGACGACGTTCGTGCAGCAGCGCGGCGGCTGGCGCATCGCCCGGAGCTGCTTCGCGCCGGTCGCGGACGCCGACGCCGATGGCGATGGCGCGGCCGGCGGCACGCTTTGCGCCGCCGGCGGCTGGCCATCGCCCGGCCTGGACGTCGAGGGCCGCGACGTGCCGCTGGCCCTCGTCGCGCCCTGGCTGCCCGAACGCAGCGACGGACGCCCGTGGCTGCTGCACGGCGCCTTCGCGCTCGACGCGCATGTGCAGCCATCGGGCAACGCCTGGCGCGGCACCGCCCGCCTGGCGTCCCCCGGCGGCGGCATGCGCAACAGCCAGCGCTCGCGCAACGACCTGGTCGACTATCGCGACCTCGCGCTCGACGCCCGCTTCGACGCGCAGCGGATCGAAGCCACCCTGGCCGCCATCGTCAACGACGACGGCCACCTGCAGGCGCGACTGGCCACCGGCTGGGACGCGTACGCGCCGCTGTCCGGCGAGATCGCGCTCGACACCGACGAGCTCACCTGGATGGAGCTGTTCTCGCCGGACATCGTCGAGCCGACCGGCAAGCTCGCCGGACGCATCGCGCTCGGCGGCACGCGCGCCGCGCCGACGATCGGCGGCAGCGCGCATCTCTCCGCGTTCGCCACGGAAATCCCGGCGCTCGCGATCGCGCCGCACGACGGCGACATCCGCCTCGACGCGCTGCCGGACGGCACCGCGCGCATCGCCGGCACGCTGGTGTCCGGCGACGGTACGCTGCGCGTCGACGGCTCGCTCGGCTGGCAGGGCGCCGACACCCCGCTGCTGCTGAACGTGCGCGGCGACAACGTGCTGGTCGCCGACACGCGCGACCTGCGCGCGGTGGCGAATCCGGACGTGGTGGTGCGCTACGCGGCGAAGCAGCCGCTGCAGGTCACCGGCACGGTCACCGTGCCCGAAGCGCGCATCGACCTCGAGCGCCTCGACACGGGCGCGGCCGTGTCCGGCGACGTCGTGGTCCTCGATCCCGAGCACCCCGAGGAAGGCCTCGCCACGCCGCTGCAGCTCGACCTTGCGCTGGTGATGGGCGACGACGTGCGCCTCAACGGCTTCGGCCTCGACGGCACGCTCGGCGGCCAGCTGCGCGTGCGCTCCGGCCCGGGCCAGGACATGACCGGCAGCGGCGCGCTCGACGTCGGCGGCCGCTACACCGCCTACGGGCAGAAGCTCGACATCACCCGTGGCCGCCTGCTGTGGCAGAACGGCCCCATCAGCGACCCGGTACTCGATGTCCGCGCCGAACGCGACGTCGGGGACGTGACCGCGGGCATCGCCGTCACCGGTCGCGCGAGCCGCCCGCAGGCGGACGTGTGGAGCGACCCCGCGATGGACCAGTCCGAAGCCCTCGCCTACCTCGCGCTCGGCCGTCCGCTGTCGACGGCGACGGGCGACGAGAGCCGCCAGCTCGACGCCGCCAGCGCCGCGCTCTCCGCCGGCAGCAGCCTGCTCGCCTCGCAGCTCGGCGCGCGCATCGGCCTCGACGACGCCGGCGTCACCCAGTCGCGCGCGCTCGGCGGCAGCGTGCTCGGCGTCGGCAAGTACCTCTCGCCCAGGCTCTATGTCGGCTACGGGGTGTCGCTGCTCGGCACCGGCCAGGTGCTGACGCTGAAGTACCTGCTGCGCAAGGGCTTCGACATCGAGGTCGAATCGAGTACGGTGGAGAACCGCGCCTCGGTCAACTGGCGCCTGGAGCGCTAGAACGACGATGTCGCTGCATGCACCGCTGCGCTGGCTCCTGTTCGCCATCGCCCTCCTGCTGGGCGCGTCGCCCGGGCGCGCGAGTCCCGCTTGCGACGGCATTCCCTGGAAGTTCGGAATGACGCCGGCCCAGGTTCGGGCCATCGACCAGTGCGGCCCGTACCGCGCCTTCAGCAACGGCGACCTCGAAACCTACGAAGCGGTTTTCGACGGCGAGAAGCGGAACTTCCAGTTCTTCTTCCAGCCGGGCGGGACGCTGCGCCGCATCGGGATCTATTTGTACGAGGGCACCGACGCGGACGCGGCCGGCGCGCAATGGGCGAAGCTCGACCTGGCGATGATGCGCATGTTCGGGGCGTTGCAGACTTCCGGCACGCAACTCGCGGGCACCGACCAGGCGTCGCTCGACGCGCTCGCCCGCGAAGCCGCCGAAACGGTGCGCGCCGGAGGCAAGCCGCAGATGGCGCCGTTCGCGCAGCCGTCCGACGCGCGCGTGTTCGCGAGCATGAACCACGCCGACGTACAGGGCACCCTCTACTACTACGTCGGGCTGAACCTCGACGCCGTGCCCGCCGACGGCGGCGGCGCGCCCACCATCGAACCGAGGGACGTCCCCGGGATCGCGCGCTTCCTCGAGGCGAACCCGCTGCACGATTCCGCGCCGGCGCTGCGCGCGCGCCTCATGCAGTGGGAAGCGGCCGCGACCGAGACCGTCGACTACGTCTGTCCCGGCGTGCTGGCGCCCATTCCCGAGGACGCGATACCCAATTCGGCCGAGCTGCTGGGGCAATTCCTTTTCGGCAGCGCCGCGAACCAGGCCGCCCATCCGGAACTGAAAGGCGAGCTCTTACCCAACCAGCTGGCCGGCATGCGCAGCATGCTGCTCGCTTATGCCGGTTTCCTGGCGGCCGACCCGAAGGCGCGCATCCCGAGGCTGGACGAGCTCGCCGGCAAGGAGGCCCAGGGGCAGCTCGCTGCCTACCTGGAGCCGATCGTGCTGAAGGAATGCAAGGACGGCGGCTGACATGCCTCCCGGTCCCGACTGGATTCGCCGGCGGACCAACGTCGAGGACCTGCTCGACGACGGCGTGGAGAACGGCAGCGACATCCGCGCCGGCCTGCCCGAAGCGGACGCGCCGCCCACGCACGACGAAGCGCTCGCGATCGAGAAGCGCGACCGGACCCTTGCGGCGGTGCGCGCGGAGCAGGCAGAGATCGCTTCGAAAGCCCGGCGCCGGGCACTCAGCCCTGACGGCGTGGCGTTGGGGCTCGTGATCGCCGCCGGCGGCGCGTGGCTCATCGCGAGCCCCGTCGACATGCGCGTCGTGCACGCGAGGGCGAGGCGCCTGCCCACGTTCACGGAGCACGTCACGCCACCGCGCTCGCGCCTCTACGGCGCGGCCGGGCTGATTTCCGGCCTGGCCGTGATCGTCTATTCGCTGCGCCGGCCGGCATAACGCCATGGCGGTTGCGCCGGTTTGGGCGCACCATCGGCATCCCGGCTCCGCGAGGCGCACGCCATGACCACCAAGACCGCCGCCCAGCTCGTCCAGGACGCCAGGTCCGGCATCGAGAATCTCACGCCGGACCAGGTCGCCGCCGAAGTCGCCGCCGGGAAGGCGCTGCTCGTCGACGTGCGCGATGCGCCGGAACGCAGCGCGAACGGCACGATCCCCGGCGCGATCCACGCATCGCGCGGCATGCTCGAGTTCCATGCGGATCCGTCGAGCCCGTACCACAAGGCCGGCTTCGATCCAGGCAGGCGCGTGATCCTGCATTGCGCATCGGGCGGGCGCTCTGCGCTCGCGGCGCAGACGCTCAAGACGATGGGCTATGCGGACGTCGCCCACCTGGACGGCGGCTTCAAGGCCTGGCAGGCCGCGGGCAAGCCCATCGAGACCTGACGGAGCGACATCGCGAATGGATCTCGCGCTCTTCGATTTCGACGGCACGATCACCACGCACGAGACGATGCCGGCGTTCGTGCGCGCGACCGTGTCGCGGCCGCGGCTCGTCGCCGGCTCGCTGCTGCTGTGGCCGCTGTTCCTCGCGCCGCGGCTCGGCCTGATGTCGCGGTCGCCGCAGCGCGCGGGCGTGGTGCGCGTCGCCTACGCGGGACGCCGCGCCAGCTGGTTGCGCGAGCGTGGCGAAGCGTTCGCGCGCGACTACCTCGACCGCCACCTCCGTCCCGAAGCCATGCGACGCATCGCGTGGCATCGCGCGCGCGGCGACGCGATCCTCGTGGTCTCCGGCGGCCTTGGCGACTACCTGCGTCCCTGGGCGGAAGCGCACGACCTCGAGCTCGTGTGCTCGGAACTCGAGCGGCGCGGCGACCGCCTCACCGGCCGCTACGCCGGGCCGCAATGCGTCGGCGCCGACAAGGCCCGGCGCGTCGCCGAACGCTTCGACCTGTCCGACTTCGAACGCGTCCACGCCTACGGCGACACGCCCGAGGACGAGCACCTGCTGGCGATGGCGACGGACCGCTTCTACCGTACGATGCCCGAACCGGCCGCCTGAGCCGCACCCCGCGAGCCGTCCCATGCCATGAACCATGCGCTCGCCCACGTCGCCATCGTCGTCCGCGACTACGACGAGGCGATCGCGTTCTACACCGGCGTGCTCGGCTTCCGGCTCGTCGAGGACACGCCGCGCGAGCCGGGGAAGCGCTGGGTCGTCGTCGCGCCGCGCGGAGCGGCCGGCGGCACGTCGCTGCTGCTGGCGCGCGCCGCGACGCCGGCGCAGGAATGCTTCATCGGCGACCAGGCGGGCGGGCGCGTGTTCCTGTTCCTGCATACCGACGACTTCGCGCGCGACCATGCGCGGCTGGCGGCGGCCGGCGTGCGCTTCGTGCGCGAGCCCGGCCGCGAGGACTACGGCATCGTCGCCGTATTCGAGGACCTCTACGGCAACCGCTGGGACCTGATCGAGCCGGCGCGCCCCGCCACCGAAGCGCCCGCGCTGCCCCTGCGCGGCGGCTGCCTGTGCGGCGCGGTCCGCTATGCCGCGGCCACGCTTCCGCGCGTGTGCACGCTGTGCCACTGCCGCAGCTGCCGTCTCGCGTCGGGCGCGCCGAGCGTCGGCTGGGTGGTGTTCGCCGCCGACGACGTGGCCTTCGAAGGCGAACGCCGCCTGTTCGCCTCCTCGCCGGGCATCACGCGCAGCTTCTGCCCGCGATGCGGCACCTCCCTCACCTGGCAGCGCGACGATCAGCCCGGCAGCCTCGACCTGCAGGTCGCGACGCTCGACGAGGCTTCCGCATTCCCGCCGACGAAGGAGATCTGGCTCGAGGAGAAGCTCGGCTGGGAAGCGACGAACCCGGATGCCGCGCACTATGCCCGCAGCAGCGTCGGCGCCGAACCGCTCGAGTAGGCTGCGCGCATGGCTTCCGATCCCGGCTACGTCGAATACGTGCTCGACCAGGTCGGCCCGCTGCCGGGCCTCGCGCACAAGACGATGTTCGGCGAGTACGGCCTGTGGCTGGACGCGAAGATCGTGGCGCTGGTCTGCGACGACCAGTTCCTGCTGAAGCCGACCGCCGCCGGCCGCGCGCTGCTCGGCGGCGATCCGCCCGGCGTGCCGCCGTATCCCGGCGCGAAGCCGTGGCTGCTGGTCGAGGACCTGGACGACGGCGAGGCGTTGCGCGCTTTGCTGCGCGCCACGGCCGATGCGCTGCCCGCGCCCAAGCTGCCCCGGTCGAAGCGCCCGGCAGGCTGACGGACGGCGGCACCGGGCGCCGCCCACCGCGGCGCCGATCTGGTAGCGTTCGCGCGAGCCGGCCATCCGGCCGGGCCAGGGGAAACGCCCATGCGCAACGCACCGAAGTGGCTGTCGCCCGTCGCCGCCGTCGCCCTGCTGTGGAACCTGCTGGGCTGCGTCGGCTGGGTCATGGACATGCGCGCGACGCCGGAACAGGTCGCCGCGATGGGCCCCGGCATGGTCCAGCTCCACGCGGCGCTGCCGCCCTGGCTGCCCACCGCGACCGGCGTCGCGGTGCTCGGCGGCGTGGCGGGCTGCATCGGCTTGTTGCTGCGCAAGCATTGGGCCGGGAAGCTGCTGTGGCTTTCGCTGCTCGGCGTGATCGCGCAGGACATCGCGCTGTTCGTGATCGCCGGCGGATGGACGCTCGGCGACCCGCTGACCAAGGGCCTGCAGGCCGTCGTGCTGGTCGTGTCGATCCTGCTGGTGCTGCTGGCGCGGCGCGCCGAACGCGCCGGCTGGCTCGGCTGAACGGAGGGCGAAGCCGCCCGGTGCGCGGCCACCCCTGGCCGCGCGCGGCGGTATAGTCGCGCCATGACGACTTTCCTGCTCTGGCTGCTCCTGCTCGTGGTGTGCTGGCCGCTGGCGCTGCTCGCGCTGGTGGCATGGCCGTTCGTGTGGCTGCTGTCGCTGCCGTTCCGGCTGGTGGGCATCACGTTCTCGGCGCTGTTCGCGTTCCTGCGCGCGCTGCTGTTCCTGCCCGCGCGCGTGCTCGGCGGCCGGCCCCGGCCCGCCGCCACCGCGTGAGCGGCGCGACGCCCGCGCCATGAACAGCGTCCCCATCGATCCGCGCAACCCGCCCGGCTGGTACCGCGTCGTCGGCGTGCTCGTCGCGCTGTGGATGCTGGTGGGCGTGATCGCCTGGTGCATCGACCTGCGCATGACGCCGGAACTGCTGGCGGGACTGCCGGACGCGCAGCGCGAACTCTTCGCGACCCGGCCCGCATGGGTGTTCGTCGTGAACGGCGTCGCCGTGTTTTCCGGCCTTGCCGGCGCGATTGCGCTGCTGGCCCGTCGCAAGGTCGCCAAGGCGCTGTTCCTGCTGTCGGTGCTGGCGGCCGTGCTGCAGTTCGGCTACACGCTCACGGCGATGCACGCGCTGGCCCTGCTCGGGCCCGCGAAGGCATTGCCATTGCCCGCGATGGTGATCGCGGTGGGCCTGTTCACCGTGTGGTACGCGCGCTGGTGCGCGCGCCACGGGCTGCTGCGCTGACGCGACGGGCGGCGCCCGCGCGGAGCGCCCGGTTTCAGCGGCCGATCACCGCGCCATGCAGGCGCGGCACGCCGTCTTCGATGTCGGTCCACGCGACGTAGGCGTCGCCCCCGCGCAGCGCGATCTTCGGGAAGCCGGTGGCACGGCCGCGCCCCTGCAGCTTCGCCACTTCCAGGCGCTGGTATTCGCGCTTCAGGTCCGGCGTGCGCCGCGACAGCCACAGCGACTGGCCGGTGGCGTCCTCGCGGATCCACAGGATCCAGGCTTGCGCCGCGTCCAGCGCAAGCGCTGCGCGACCCTGCACCGCGTCGCCCTGGTCGAGGGTGAGCGGCGCGGCGAAGCTGGCGCCGTCGTCGCTGCTGCGCGCGACGCGCACCGAAGGCTGGCCGCCGGCTTCGGTGTACCACGCGACCAGCACCGCGTCGCCGTCCGCGGCGACGGCGGGGCCGTTCACCGGACACCCCGGCATCACCCAGCCATCGGCGTGCACGGGTACCGGTTTGCTCCAGGCCTTGCCGTCGTACCGCACGGCGACGATGTCGCGGACCTCCTTGTCGCTGCGGTCGCGGTAGACGAGCAGCGGACCGCGCGCGGTGGCGGCGATCGCGGTGTTGCAGCAGTCGCAGGTCTTCGCGTCCACGACGGTTTCGCCGCTGCGCTGCAGGTCCGTGCCGAACACGGCGGCGCGCAATGCGGTGCGGCCTTCGGGACGCATGGCCGCGCCGTCTCGCTTCGCGGCGCCGTGGGCCATGGCGCCGGCGCCGTGGCCCATGTCGCTTTCCGCGTTGTCGCGGCCGTCGAGCCAGGCCACGCCGATCGCATCGCGCGCCGCGGGCCACAGCGCGGCGAACCCGTGCTCCGCCTCGACGCCGTCGTCGTTCACCGCGATGGGCGAGGCCCAGTTGAAGCCGCCGTCGGTCGAGCGGCTCAGCGCGACGTCGCCGGCATGGCCCTCGCCGCGCTGCTGCATGAACTGCACCCACAGCGCGCCGTCGGGCGTCTGCGCGATGTGCGGCGTGTTCGCCCAGTTCGCCATCAGCGAGTTGCCGACCACGATCGTGCGGGCCGCGCTCTGCCAGTGGCCGTCTTCGGCCATGGCGACGAACTGCAGCGCGTTACGGCGGCCCTCGACGCGGTTGATCCAGCTCAGCAGCAGGCGGCCGTCCGGCGTCACCGCGACGTCGGGCTGCGCGGAGCCGACCGCGGACGGCAGCGGCCATTCGTGGACGGCGACCGGCGCGGCCGGATCCGCCGGCGCAGCGGATGCCGTCGACGCCGCGGCGCCGGGTCCGCCGCGGTGGCAGGCGGCCAGCGCCAGCGGCAACAGGAGGAAGGCGAGTCTGCGCATCGGGGCTCCTAGGCGGCGCGGGCGCGCGCGAGATGGACGAGCAGCAGCGAGATCGCCGCGGGCGTCATGCCGGGGATGCGCTGCGCCTGGCCGACGGTTTCCGGGCGCACGCGCTCGAGCTTCTGCCGTGCTTCCGCGGACAGGCCGCGCACCTGCGCGTAGTCGAACGCCGCCGGGATCGCGGTGGTTTCGTTGCGGCGGTGGCGCGCGATCTCGTCGGCCTGCCGCTCGAGGTAGCCGGAATACTTCACGCCGATCTCGACCTGTTCCGCCACGGCCGCGTCCGCCACCGCGGGGCCGAGCGCGGGCAGCGCGGCGAGCGCTGCGTAATCGACCTCCGGGCGGCGCAGCAGGTCGAGCGCGCTGACCTCGCGCGAAACGGGCACGCCGAGCGTCCCGGCGACTTCACGGCCCAGCGCGTTGTTCGGCGCGGCCCACAATCCGCCGAGGCGCGCGGTCTCGCGTTCGATCGCGTCGCACTTGCGCTCGAACGCGGCGAAGCGCGCGTCGTCGACGAGGCCGAGCGCACGGCCGATGCCGGTGAGGCGCAGGTCGGCGTTGTCCTCGCGCAGCTGCAGCCGGTATTCCGCGCGCGAGGTGAACATGCGGTACGGCTCGGACGTGCCCTGCGTCACCAGGTCGTCGACCAGCACGCCGTTGTAGGCGTGGTGGCGGCGCGGCTACCAGGCCTCGGCGCCCTGCACGAAGCGCGCGGCGTTGAGGCCCG
>JBQCJF010000142.1:0-3062 GCA_051953015.1 Luteimonas sp. | reverse complement strand
CTCCGGGTGGCGCCCGGCTGGCAGCAAGAACCCGGGCGCGCTGCTGCCGCCGCGGGGCGACCGGCGCGCGGGCGCGCCGCGGCTCGCGGACGGCGCGCGCTACGCCTGGAACCCGGGCGCGCGGCAGTGGCGGGTCCTCGCGGTCCCGCCGGCGGAGTGCGGCCAGGCCTGCGACGCCGCGGCGCGCGACCTCGACCTGCTGTGGCGGTCGGTCGGCCACAACGCCGACCAGGTCGACGTGCTGTGGCTGTGCGCCGACGCCGCCTGCGCCGTGCCCGCGCCGCTGCGCGACGACCGCAGCCTGCGCGTGCTGGCGCCCGACGCGGCGCTGCGCGCGGCGCTCCCCGGCGGCTCCGCCACGGGCGTGCCGGTGTACGTGGTGGACCCCAACGGCTTCGTGATCCTGCGCTACGCTCCGGGCAGCGACCTCATGGGCGTGCGGGAAGACCTGTCCAAGCTGCTGAAACTGATCTGATCCGAGTCGAGCCGAGCCGATGACGCCCAAGCCCCGCCCCGTCGTGTTCCGCCTGCCGTCGCAGAAGCCGACGACCCACCGGCACCTGCACCGCCTGGCCTGGCTGGCGTGCGCGCTCGCGTTCTGCGTGATCGTGTTCGGCGCGTTCGTGCGCCTGTCCAACGCCGGCCTGAGCTGCCCGGACTGGCCGACGTGCTACGGCCGCGCGGCGTGGCCGACGGCACCCGCGGAAATCGCCAACCACGCGGCCACGCAGATCCGCCCGCTCGACGCGACCAAGGCCTGGCGCGAGCAGGTGCACCGCATGCTCGCCGGCTCGCTCGGCGTGCTGGTCCTGCTGCTGGCGGTGCTGGCCGCGCGACAGCGCGCCCACGGCATCGTGCGCGTCGCGATCGCCGCGATCGCGGTGGCGGCGTCGATCCCCCTGTACATGCGCGGCATGCACGGCGCGGCGGTGGCGTTCGCCGCGGCCGGCGAGCTGCTGCTCGTCGCCAACGCGCTGCAGTGGTCGCGGCAGGCGGGCGCGTGGAGCCCGCAGCTGCTGCCGTCGATCGCCTCGCTGACGCTGGCGACGATCGTGTTCCAGGCGCTGCTGGGCATGTGGACGGTGACCTGGCTGCTGAAGCCCGTGGTGGTGATGGGCCACCTGCTCGGCGGCATGGCCACGTTCGCGCTGCTCGCGTGGCTGGCGTGGCGCGCGACGGACCGCCCGGTGCGCGTGCCGGATTCCTCGCTGCTGCGCAGGCTGCTCGCGATCGGCCTCGCGCTGCTGGTCGTGCAGATCGCCCTCGGCGGCTGGACCTCGTCGAACTACGCGGCGCTGTCCTGCGGCACCGACTTCCCGAAATGCGTGGGCCAGTGGTGGCCGCCGCACGACTTCCGCGAGGGCTTCGTGCTCTGGCGCGGCATCGGCGTCGACTACGAGGGCGGCGTGCTCGACGGCGCCGCGCGCATCGCCATCCACATGAGCCACCGGATGATGGCGGGCGTGGTCTTCCTCTACCTGGGCTGGATGGCGATCCGGCTGATGCGCTCGCCGGGCCTGCGCGGCTTCGGCGGCCTGCTCGGCGCGCTGCTGCTGGCGCAGGTGTCGCTGGGCATCGCCAACGTGCACTTCGCGCTGCCGCTGAAGGTGGCGGTGCTGCACAACGCCGGCGCCGCGCTGCTGCTGTTCGTGCTGGTGACGCTGCTGGCGCGCATCCGCGCGCCCTCGCAGGACTGAGGCCGGGAGGCCGCGCATGCCGATGTCCGTCGCCCGCCAGTACTGGAGCCTGACCAAGCCGCGCGTGGTCGCGCTGATCGTGTTCACCGCGGCCATCGGCATGTTCCTCGCGGTGCCCGGGCTGCCGCCGCTGCGCGAGTCGGTGCTCGGCTTCCTCGGCATCTGGCTGGCGGCCTCGAGCGCGGCCGCGATCAACCAGCTGCTCGACTCGCGCATCGACGCGAAGATGGCGCGCACCTCGTGGCGGCCGCTCGTTTCGGGCACGCTGACCTCGCGTCAGGCGCTGGTGTTCGCGCTGGCGCTGGCGGCCCTGTCGATGCTGGTGCTGGTGCTGTGGGTGAACGTGCTGACCGCCGCGCTCACGTTCCTGTCGCTGATCGGCTACGCCGTCGTCTACACCGTGTTCCTCAAGCGCGCCACGCCGCAGAACATCGTGATCGGCGGCATCGCCGGCGCCGCGCCGCCCGCGCTGGGCTGGGCCGCCGTCACCGGCGAGCCGCACGCGCACGCGCTGCTGCTGGTGCTGATCATCTTCGTGTGGATGCCGCCGCACTTCTGGGCGCTGGCGATCTTCCGCCGCGACGACTACGCCCGCGCGATGGTGCCGATGCTGCCGGTGACGCACGGCGTCGAATACACCCGCTGGCAGATCCTGCTGTACACCGTGCTGCTGGTGATCGTGACCGTGCTGCCGTGGGCGACCGGCATGAGCGGCCTGTTCTACCTCGGCGGCGCGCTGGTGCTCGGCCTGGTCTTCCTGTGGTACGCGTGGAAGCTGCTCGACCCGCCCGACGACTTCTACCCGATGCGCGTCTTCAACTATTCGATCGTCTACCTGATGGCGCTGTTCGCCTTCCTGCTGGTGGACCATTGGCTGCTGCCGTACCTGCAGCCCGCCGCGGCGATGGAGTTCGTGCCGGCGGGGTAGGCGGGGCCCTCCGTTTTCCGCCGTCGGATGGGTCGCGCGCGCGGCGCGTCGTTCATTCAGCCGCATGCCCGCAGCGGCGCCGGATCGGGCCGGTGCATATTTGCGGATCCGCGCCGTGGCCCGTGGTTAATCGCGCGATTTGCCGCCTAATCCCCGCGAATCCGCGGATGTGGGGTTTTCGCCGAGGCGACTAGCGGTCGCATGGCCGGCGCAACGCCTTGATTTCGTGGGTTTGACAGCCCCCGCGAAGCGGCACAGCATCCCGCACAGACGCCCCGATCCGGGGTCTACTTATTGTTAGGCAGCAAGAAGCCTGCCCCTCGCTTGATGGAAACTCCGACACGAGAAAGCGCACTTGCCTGATTGACCGCGTCGGCACTGCGCGCACAATCAACCAAGCGCCCTGGCAGGGCGGATCAACGAGTTGATCCGACATG
>JBQCJF010000141.1:0-2614 GCA_051953015.1 Luteimonas sp. | reverse complement strand
TGCGCGCGCTGGCGCAGCGCCATGGCGTCACCGACTTCATGACGCTGCTGGCGGCGTGGTCGGTCCTGATGGCGAGGCTGAGCGACCAGAACGAGGTGGTCATCGGCACGCCGGTGGCGAACCGCCAGCGCCGGGAAGTGGAGGGACTCATCGGCTTCTTCGTCAACACGCTGGCGCTGCGCGTGCGGCTGGATGGCGATCCGAGCGTGCGCGAGTTGCTGGCGCAGGTGAAGGCGACCGCGCTCGCGGCGTTCGGCCACCAGGAGCTGCCGTTCGACCAGGTCGTCGAAGCGGTGCAGCCGGCGCGCAGCCTGAGCTACAGCCCGCTGTTCCAGTCGGTGTTCATCTTCGACAAGGTGGCGGTGGAACGGACGTTGACGTTGCCGGGCATGGCATTGACGCCGCTGGACGTGCCGCGCGCATCCGCGCATTTCGACGTGTCGCTCGCGCTGAGCGATGGCGAGGAGGGCTATTCGGGCGAGATCGAGTACGCCACCGACCTGTTCGATCGCGCGACGGTGGAGCGCTTCGCCGGTCATTTCGTCACGCTGCTCGAGGGCATGGTCGCGCACGACGACGCGCAGGTGGCGGCGCTGCCGCTGCTCACCGCGGAGCAGGAACGGCAACTGCTCGTGGACTTCAACGACACGGCGCTGGTCCTCCCGGACGACGCGTTCGTCCATGAGCAGTTCGAGGCGCAGGTCGCGGCGCGGCCGGACGCGATCGCGGCGACGTACGAAGACCGGTCGCTCACGTACGCCGAACTCGACGCGCGTGCGAACCGGCTGGCGCACTACCTGATGTCGCAGGGCGTGGGCCCGGACGTGTGCGTGGCGATCTGCCTCGAGCGATCGCTGGACATGATGGTGGGCATCCTCGGGGTGCTGAAGGCGGGCGGCGCCTACGTCCCGCTGGACCCGACCTATCCGCGCGAGCGACTCGGCTACGTGCTGGCGGACAGCGCGCCGAAGCTGCTGCTGATCCAGCAGGCCGTCGAGGCGCGACTGCCGTCCCATGCGATCCCGACCCTGGTCCTGGATGCCGCGGAAGCCGAACTGGCCGACCAGCCGACGACCAACCCGGATGCCCGGAGCCGGGGGCTCGCGCCGGAACACCTGATCTACGTGATCTACACGTCGGGTTCGACCGGCATGCCCAAGGGCGTGGCGGCCCAGCACCGCGGCGTGCTGAACTACTTCCACCACGCGTTGCGGCACTACCTTCCGGACGGCACGGCGGGCGCCGTGGTGACGACGCCGTTCAATTTCGATTCGTCCATCACCACGCTGATCACGCCGCTGCTGTGCGGCAAGCAGGTGGTCCTGCTGCCGGACGAGAACCATCACTGCCTGACGCAGCTGCACGCGTACTGCCGGCAGTCCACGCCCTGGCTGTTCAGCATCGCGCCCGCGCATCTCGAGGCGCTGGTCGAGATGGCGTCGGAATCGCCGAGCCCGACCCCGCACGTGCTGGCGATGGGCGGCGAACTGCTCACGTGGAGAGGGCTGCAGAAGTTCCGCGAGCGCGTCCTGCCCAACGCCATCGTCTTCAACGAGTACGGCCCGACGGAGACGTCGGTCGCGTGCACGATGTTCGACTGCAACCAGGGCCGGGCCGCGTCCAATGGCGACGGCGTGCCGATCGGCCGTCCGGTCGCGAACATGAAGGCGTACGTCCTCAACGCCCAGCGCGTCCTCACGCCGATCGGGGTTCCCGGCGAACTGTACGCGGCGGGCGTGGGCATCGCGCGCGGCTTCCTCGATCGTCCGGAACTGACCGCCGAACGCTTCCTGGACGATCCGTTCTCGGCGGTTCCCGGCGCGCGGATGTACAAGACCGGCGACATCGTGCGCTGGCTGCCGGACGGCAACCTCGAGTTCGTCAGCCGCAACGATTTCCAGGTCAAGATCCGCGGTTTCCGGGTCGAGCTGGGCGAGATCGAAGCCCGGCTCGCGACGTGCGCGGGGGTCGGCGAAGCCGCGGTACTCGCGCGCGAGGATGCGCAGGGCAACAAGCGCCTCGTTGCGTACCTGTCGGCCAGGGCCGGCGCCATCCTGTCGGCCTCGAGCCTGCGCGAGGCGTTGGCCGCGCAGTTGCCGGATTACATGGTGCCGAGCGCGTTCGTCGTGCTCGACGCCTTCCCGCTGACGCCCAACGGCAAGCTGGATCGCCCGGCCTTGCCCGCGCCGGAAGACAACGCGCTGGTGCGCCGGGACTACGTGGCGCCGCAAGGCGAGACCGAGGAGGCGCTCGCCGCGATCTGGCAGACGCTGCTCGGGGTCGAGTCGGTGGGGCGGCACGATCACTTCTTCCGGATGGGCGGGCATTCGCTGCTGACCGTGCAGCTCGCGTTCCTGATCGAGGATCGGCTGGGCATCGAGGTGCCGCTGCGCGAGCTGTTCGAGCACGCGGAACTGGACGTGATGGCGCAGCACATCGCGGGGAAGCGGGGGCAGGCCGCGCTTCCGCCGCTCGTGCCCGCGCCGCGCGACGGCCGGCCGCTGCCGCTGTCGTTCGCCCAGCAACGCCTGTGGTTCATCGCGCAGATGGATCCGGTGGCGAGCGCGGCGTACCACATGCCCGCGGCCCTGCGCCTGACGGGCACGCTCGATCG
>JBQCJF010000140.1:0-34778 GCA_051953015.1 Luteimonas sp. | reverse complement strand
CGACGGCAGCTTCGATCTCTGCAACGCGGCCTTCGCCGCCGCGTTCGGTGCGCGCCCGGAACACCTGGAAGGCCAGCCGTCGGCGCCGATCGTGGCGCGCGCGCCGGCGCTCTTCGCCGGCGACGGCGAGATCGCGGAGGGCCGCGCGGACGGCGGCGACGAAGAGGTCGGCTTCGTCGACGCGAACGGCGCCGAACGCTGGTTCCAGGTCGCGAAGCGCCCGATGGAGCTGTCGGGCGGGGAGCGGCGCGTGCTGGCGGTCGCCCTGGACATCTCGGCGCGCCGGCAGGTCGAAAAGCTCAAGGCCGAATTCGTCTCCACCGTCAGCCACGAGCTGCGCACGCCCCTCACCTCGATCCGCGGCGCGCTGGGCATGCTCATCGGCGGCATGGCCGGGGACGTGGACCCCGCCGCGCGCCCGCTGCTGGAGATCGCGCACAAGAGCTGCGAGCGGCTGGTGCGCCTGATCAACGACCTGCTCGACATCGAGAAGCTCGAATCCGGCCGGCTGCAGCTGCAGATGCAGCCGCTGCAGCTGCGCGCGGTGGTCTCGCAGGCGCTCGAGCAGAACGCCGCCTACGCGCGCGAGTACGGCGTCCGCTTCGAGTCGCGCATCGACGACGGCGACGCGTGGATCCGCGGCGACGCCGACCGCCTCGCCCAGGTGATGGCCAACCTGCTCTCCAACGCCGCGAAGCATTCGCCGTCCGGCGGCGTGGTCGAGGTCGACGCGCGGCGCGTCGACGGCACGGTCGAGATCGGCGTGCGCGATCGCGGCAACGGCATCCCGGAGGAATTCCGCTCGCATGTGTTCGAGCGCTTCTCGCAGGCCGACGCCTCCGACGCGCGCCAGCGCGGCGGCACCGGGCTGGGCCTGGCGATCACCAAGACGCTGGTCGAGCAGCATGGCGGCTCCATCGGCTTCGAAACCGCGACCGGCCAGGGCACGCGCTTCCATTTCCGGCTGCCGACCACGCCGGCGCCGGCGCCCGCGCGGCCGATGGAGGATGCGCCGGGCCAGCCGCTCGTCCTGGTCATGGACGACGATGCCGACGCCGCCTCGCAACTGGCGCGCATCCTGCAGGCCCGCGGCTACCGCACGCTGACCGCGGCGACGACGGCGCGCGCCCGCGCGCTGCTCGCGCGCGAGCCGGTGCACGCGCTGACGATCAGCCTCGCCCTGCACGCCGAGGATCCGCTGGGTTTCGTGCGCAACCTGCGCGGCGTGCCCGAATACCGGCACCTGCCCATCCTCGCGGTCGGGGTGCGCCCGCCCGAAGACGATCCCGCAGGCATCGCCGGCGGCGCGATCGGCATCGGCGACTGGCTGGGCAAGCCCTTCGACGCCGACCGCGTGGTCGAATCCGTGCGCGCCTGCCTGGACGCGCGCGACCGGCGCCCGCAGGTGCTGCACGTGGAGGACGACGAGGATCTCCGCGCGCTCCTGGGAAACCTGCTCGCCGACGAGCCCCTGGCGCTGCACGGCGCCGGCACCGTCGCCGAGGCCCGCGCCGCGCTGTCCGCGCGCCACCACGACCTGGTGATCCTCGACCTGATCCTGCCCGACGGCGACGGCGCCGACCTGCTCGACGAGCTCGCCGCCGCGCGCCCGCCGACGCGCGTCATCATCTTTTCCGCGCGCGACACCCCGCTGCCGGACAGCACGGTGATCCTCCGGCGCCTGGTGAAGTCGCATCACGACGGCCCCGAACTCGCCGCGCTGATCCACGACCAGCTGCAGTGCTGGCCGCCCGCGCCCGCGGAGGACGGAGAATGACCACGCCGCACCGGAACACGCCGCACCCTGGCGCGCCGCATTGGAGCATGTTGCATTGAACCAGCCGCAATCACGGATCCTGCTCGTCGAGGACGACGAGCACATCGGTTTCATCCTGCGCTTCCTGCTGGAACGCAACGGTTTCGCCGTCGACCAGGCGGTGGACGGGCGGCAGGCGCTGGAGCGGCTGCAGGCGCCGCCGCCGGACCTGGTGCTGATGGACATCATGCTGCCCTACCACGACGGGCTCGAGGTCCTGGCGCAGCTGCGCCGCCTGCCGGAGTGGGACACGCTGCCGGTGCTGATGCTCACCGCCAAGGCGCGCGAGGGCGACATCGTGCGCGCGCTCGACCTCGGCGCGGACGACTACGTCACCAAGCCGTTCCAGCCCGAGGAAGTGCTGGCGCGCGTGCGGCGCCTGCTGCGCAAGCCGTCGTGAGGCGGCGGTGCATTTCGCGGCCATCGATCCGGTCCTGAAGTTCGCCCTGCTGGCGGCGCTCGCGCTGGCGACGATCTCGGCGCTGGTGATGCTGCAGGTGCTCCTGCTGTCCCAGCTCGGCGCGCGGCGCGAACGGAAGCGGGCACGTTTCGAGGCACGCTGGCGCCCCTGGCTCGTGGCCGAAAGCCTGGGCATGCCCGCGGCCGACGGGGCGCTGGCGGCGCCGGCGGTGCGCCGGGAATGCGACTGGCTGCTGCGATTGTGGAACCAGCTGCAGCTGCACCTGCGCGGCTCCGCGCACGCGCGCCTCAACGCCCTGCTGTGCGCGATGGGCATGGACCGGCATGCGCTGGCGCTGCTGTCGCGCCGCGACATGCGCGACCAGCTCACCGCGCTCGCGACGCTGCGCAATCTCGGCGACACCGCCTACTGGGGCGCGATCAAGCCGCTGCTCGAAGCGCCCGGCGCGGTCCTTTCGCTCGCCGCCGCCGAAGCGCTGGCCGCGATCGACCCGGCGCGCGCGATGCGGCAGATCCTGCCGCTGGCGATGCGCCGCCGCGACTGGTCGCGCAACCGCATCGACCTCGCCTGCCGCAACGCGGGCCGCGATGCGGTGACCCAGCCGCTGGTCGACCTCCTGCGCGAGCCACTGCCGCCGTGGGCGCGGGCGCGCCTGCTGGAATTGCTGCGCCATGCCGAGCCGCGGGCGCTCGCGCCCTGGGCGCGCGGCATCCTCGACCGGCCGCTGCCCGCGGAGACGGCGCTTGGCGCCGGCGCGGACGCCGATGCGCGGCCGGGCCTCGAACGCATCGCCGCGCTGCGCGTGCTGGCGGCGCTGCACGATCCGGCGGATCGCGGCCGGATCCTCGCCGGCTTGCGCGATCCGTTGCCGGAAGCGCGCCTGGCGGCCATCGACGCGCTGCGGGCGCAGGTCCTGGCGAGCGACGCCGACGCGCTGCTGCACATGCTGTCGGATCGCACCTGGGCCGTGCGCCAGGCCGCGGCCGACGCGCTGGCGGCCCTGCCCGGCCTGGATGCGGCCGCGCTGTCGGCGATGGCCGACGCGGTGTACGACCGCTACGGGCGCGAAGCGCTGCAGCGCGCGCTCGCGGAGCGTTCGTCGTGAACCCGGTCGACGCGGGCTGGTGGCTGCAGGTCGGCTTCATCGGCTACTTCATCGCGCTCAACGGCGGCTACCTCGCGCTCAACCTGCTGTCGATGGCCAGCCTCAACCGCTACATGCGCGAGCGCGGCGGCAGCGAGGAGACCCGCTACCTCGGCATCGAGCCCTCCGTGTCGCTGCTCGCGCCCGCGTACAACGAGGAAGCGACGATCCGCAGCTCGGTGCGTTCCATGCTGCAGCTGCAGTACCCCGACTTCGAGCTGGTGGTGATCAACGACGGCTCGAAGGACGACACCCTGCGCGTCCTGACGGAAGAGTTCGCGCTGGTGCCCAACCCCGAGCCGCTGCGGCTCACGCTCCCGCACGCGGAAGTGCGCGGCATGTACCGCTCGCGCACCTACGCCAACCTGCGCGTCATCGACAAGGCCAACGGCGGCAAGGCCGACGCGCTCAACGCCGGCATCAACGCGGCGCGCAACGCGCTGTTCTGCGCCGTGGACGCCGATTCGGTCCTGCAGCGGGACAGCCTGCTGCGCGTCGTGCAGCCCTTCCTCGACGACGAGCGCACGGTGGCGTCCGGCGGCACCGTGCGCATCGCCAACGGATCGCGGGTGCGCGGCGGCTTCCTGGAGGCCGCGGGCATCCCGCGCAACTGGCTCGCGCGCTTCCAGATCGTCGAATACCTGCGCGCGTTCCTGTTCGGCCGCCTGGGCTGGTCGCCGATGAACGCCGTGCTGATCATCTCCGGCGCGTTCGGCCTGTTCGACCGCACGCGCGTCATCGAGGCCGGCGGCTACCGCCACGACACCGTCGGCGAGGACATGGAACTCGTCGTGCGCCTGCACCGCTACCATCGCGAACGCGGGATTCCGTATCGCATCCGCTACGTGCCCGACCCGATCTGCTGGACCGAGGCGCCGGAAGACGCGGGCACGCTCGGGCGCCAGCGCAGCCGCTGGCAACGCGGGCTTTCGGAAAGCCTTTCGCGGCACATGGGCTGGGCCCTGGGCCCGAAGGGCGGCGCGGCCGGCTGGCTGGCGTGGCCGTTCATGGCGCTGTTCGAATGGATCGGGCCGCTGGTCGAGCTCGCCGGCTACGCCTTCATGATCGCCGGCTGCGTGTTGGGCATCGTCTCGCCGCTGGCGCTGACCGTGTTCCTCAGCGTCGCCATCGGCATGGGCATCATGCTGTCGGTCAACGGACTGCTGCTCGAGGCGCTGTCGTTCCGCGTGTACAACCGCAAGCGCGACATCCTGCTGCTGTTCGCGGTCGCGGTGATCGAGAACTTCGGTTACCGCCAGCTCAACACGCTGTGGCGCTGCCGCGGCCTCTGGCAATGGGCGACGCGGCGCAAGCAGAAGTGGGGCGTGATGAAGCGCAGCGGCAGCTGGGGGCAGTAGCACCGCGGGCCGGCAACGAAAAAGCGGGCCGAAGCCCGCTTTCCGTTCGATCGTACGCGATGGCGCGGGGCGCGGATTACTCCGACGCGCCCTCGCCCTCGGCCACGGCCTTCATCGACAGGCGGATGCGGCCCTGCTTGTCGACCTCCAGCACCTTGACCTTGACGATGTCGCCTTCCTTCAGCACGTCGCTGACCTTCTCGACGCGCTCGTTGGAGATCTGCGACACGTGCACCAGGCCGTCCTTGCCGGGCGAGATGGTGACGAACGCGCCGAAGTCCATCAGCTTGGCGACCTTGCCCTCGTAGATGCGGCCCGGCTCGACGTCGGACGTGATCTGCTCGATGCGCGACTTGGCGGCCTGGCCGGCGGCGGCGTTGACCGACGCGATGGTGATCGTGCCGTCGTCCTGGATGTCGATCTGGGTGCCGGTCTCCTTGGTGATCGCCTGGATCACCGAGCCGCCCTTGCCGATCACCTCGCGGATCTTGTCCGGGTGGATCTTCATGGTGATCAGGCGCGGCGCGAAGTCCGACAGCTCCGGGCGCGGCGCGGTCAGCGCCTTGGCCATCTCGCCGAGGATGTGCATGCGGCCCTGCTTCGCCTGGGCGAGCGCGGTGCGCATGATCTCCTCGGTGATGCCGGTGATCTTGATGTCCATCTGCAGCGCGGACACGCCGTTGGCGGTGCCGGCGACCTTGAAGTCCATGTCGCCCAGGTGGTCCTCGTCGCCGAGGATGTCGCTCAGCACGACGTAGTTGTCGCCTTCCTTCACCAGGCCCATCGCGATGCCCGCGACCGGCGCCTTGACCGGCACGCCCGCGTCCATCAGCGCCAGCGAGCTGCCGCAGACCGAGGCCATCGAGGAGGAACCGTTCGACTCGGTGATCTCGGAGACCACGCGGATCGTGTACGGGAACGACTCCATCGTCGGCATGACCGCGAGCACGCCGCGCTTGGCGAGGCGGCCGTGGCCGACTTCGCGGCGCTTCGGCACGCCGAAGCGGCCGGTTTCGCCGACCGAGAACGGCGGGAAGTTGTAGTGGAACAGGAAGTGTTCCTTGTACTCGCCGGCGACCGCGTCGATGATCTGGCCGTCGCGGGCGGTGCCCAGGGTGACGGTGACGATCGCCTGGGTCTCGCCGCGGGTGAACAGCGAGGAACCGTGCACGCGCGGCAGGACGCCGGCGCTCGCGGTGATCGGGCGCACGGTGTCGAGCGCGCGGCCGTCGATGCGGACCTTGGTGTCGAGCACCGAGCCGCGCATGGTCTGGTACTCGAGCTCGCCGAACTCCTTCGACATCTCGGCGGCGACCCAGCCCTCGGCCTCGGCGCGGCCGGCGAGCGACTGCATCACGTCCTTCTTGACCGCGGAGATCGCGTCGCGGCGCTGCAGCTTGTCGCGGATCTGGAACGCCTCGGCGAGGCGGCCGCCGACGGCTTCCTTCAGCGCGCCGATCATGCCGGCGTGCTTCTCGGGCGCGACCCACGACGACGGCTTCGTGCCGGCGGCGACGGTCAGCTCGTTGATGGCGTTGATCGCCTTCTGCATCTCGCGGTGGCCGGCCATCACGGCGCCGAGCATCACGTCCTCGGACAGCTCGGCGGCTTCCGACTCGACCATCAGCACGGCGTCGGAGGTGCCGGCGACGACCAGCTCCAGCTTCGAGTCCTTCAGCTCCGACACGGTCGGATTGATGAGGTACTGGCCGTCCCTGTAGCCGACCTTGGCGGCGCCGATCGGGCCCATGAACGGGGTGCCGGCCAGCGACAGCGCGGCGGACGCGCCGATCAGCGCGAGCACGTCGCCGTCGATCTCCGGGTTCAGCGACATCAGCGTCGCGATGATCTGGACTTCGTTCTTGTAGTCCTCGGGGAACAGCGGGCGGATCGGACGGTCGATCAGGCGGGAGATCAGCGTCTCCTTCTCGGTCGGGCGGCCCTCGCGCTTGAAGAAGCCGCCGGGGATGCGGCCGCCGGCGTAGAACTTCTCCTGGTAGTCGACGGTGAGCGGGAAGAAGTCCTGCCCCTCGCGCGCGCTCTTCGCGGCGACCGCGGTGACCAGCAGCACGGTGCCGTCGCACTTGACCATGACCGCGCCGCCCGCCTGGCGTGCGATCTCGCCGGTCTCGAGCGTGACTTCATGGTTGCCGTACTGGAAGGTCTTGGTGATTTTCGCCACGTTGGAATTCCTTGAGTCTGACTTTGCTTTTCGATTGACCGTTCGCGACCCTTGTCGCGCGCGGGCGGCCGCGACGGGCGGCCTTGCATTCGGAACCTCGAAAACGAAAAACCGCGGCGCATTGCGGCGCCGCGGTTCGGGTGTCGCTTACCGGCGCAGACCCAGCTTCTGGATCAGGGCCTTGTAGCGCTCGGCGTCCTTGCGATGCAGGTAGTCGAGCAGGCTGCGGCGGCGGTTGACCATCATGAGCAGGCCGCGACGGCTGTGGTGGTCCTGCTTGTGGGTCTTGAAGTGCTCGGTGAGCTGGTTGATGCGGGCGGTCAGCAGGGCGACCTGGACTTCGGGGGAACCGGTGTCGTTGGCGCCGCGCTTGTGTTCTTCGATGATGGTGCTGCTGTCGATGGACATGTCTTGCCTCTGGTGGATGCGTGGTCGGCAGGAACGCCCTCGCCATCGGGACGGGGGACGCACCGCCAGGCCCGCCGCGTGCGTGGGCCCGCGGGTAGCGGGGTGGTAAAGCCTTGAAAGTATAGCGGGCCGGGCCGCTCAGGGACAAGGCGAAGCGCTGCCCTCGGCGGCGGGCGCGGGCTGCGCGGCCGCCCAGGCGAACAGGCGCTGGGGCCGCAGGCAGCCGTCCTCGCCGATGCTGCCCAGGCCGAGCGCGCGTCCGGCCTCGTCGACGATCGCCACGCTCGGCGCCGGCCTGAATCCGGGCACGCCCTGCCCCTGCCCCAGCTTGCGCGCCTGCGCCGCGGCCACGCGGACTTCCGGCCACGACGCCATTCCCGCCTCGACCGGCAGGAGACAGGCGTCCAGGCCGCGCTCACCCCGCTCCGCGAGCGCCTGCAGGGCCTCCAGCGTCCACATCCGCGGCTCCCGGAACGGATCCACCCAGAGCCGGCGCAGCTCGGCGACGTGGGCGCCGCAGCCGAGCAGCTCGCCGAGGTCGCGGACCAGGCTGCGGACGTAGGTGCCGGAGCCGCATTCCACGTGGAGGCGCAGCTGCGGCGGCGCATCGCCGCCGCGGAGCTCGTCGATCAGGTCGGCGGCCGACTGCAGCTCGAAGCGGTGGACCTCGACCTCGCGTTCATCGACCTCGACGGCCTCGCCGCGCCGGGCCTTGGCGTACAGCGGCTCGCCGCCGCGCTTGAGCGCCGAATAGATCGGCGGGCGCTGGCGGATGCGGCCGGTGAGCCGCGCGAGCGCCTCGTCGATCAACCCGATCGTGAGCGCGGGCACCGGGCGCACGCGCAGGGGCTGCCCCTCGGCGTCGTCGGTGTCGGTGACGGTGCCGAGGCTGGCGACGGTGTCGTAGGCCTTGCGCGCGCCGAGCAGGCCGCCGGCGATCTTGGTGGCCTCGCCGAAGCACACCGGCAGCAGGCCGGTCGCGAGCGGGTCGAGGCTGCCGGTATGGCCGGCCTTGTCGGCGCGGAACAGGTGGCGGACGCGCTGCAGCGCCTGGTTCGAGCTCAGGCCCTGCGGCTTGTCGAGCAGCAGGATCCCGTCCAGCTTGCGGAAGACGGTCCTGGGCCGGCCGGCGGCGTTGTTTCGCGCAGCCGGCTTGCTGGACGGCCTGCCGGGCGCTTCGCTCACGCGTCCCGGAGCAGCTGGTCGATCCGCTCGCCGCGGTCGAGCGATTCGTCGTAGTGGAAGTGCAGCTCGGGCACGTGGCGCATCTTCACCGCGCGCGCCAGCTGGTGCCGCAGTTCCGGCGCGAGCGCCTTCAGCGCCTTGATCGCCTCGCGCGAACGCTCCGGCTGCAGCGCGGTCACGAACACCTTGGCGTGCGCCATGTCGCGCGTGACCTCGACGTCGGACACGCTGACCGACGGCAGGTCGTGCTCGCGCGCCGCGGCGTGCACGAGCGTGCCCAGCTCGCGGCGGAGCTGGGCGGAGACACGGTCGGTGCGCTTGAAAGCCTTGCCTGGCATGGTTGCCCCGCCCTTACAGCGTGCGCTGGACCTCGATGCGCTCGAAGCATTCGATCTGGTCGCCCGGCTGGACGTCGTTGTACGCCTTCACGCCGATGCCGCACTCGGTGTTCGCGCGGACCTCGTCGACGTTCTCCTTGAAGCGGCGCAGCGACTCCAGCTCGCCTTCGAAGACCACGGTGTTGTCGCGCAGCACGCGGATCGGCTTGCTGCGCTTGACCACGCCCTCGACGACCATGCAGCCTGCGACCGCGCCGAACTTCGACGAGCGGAACACGTCGCGGACTTCGGCGATGCCGATGATCTCCTCGCGGATCTCCTTGCCGAGGATGCCCGAGGCGACCTGCTTCACCTGGTCGATGACGTCGTAGATGATCGAGAAGTAGCGCAGGTCGACGCCGGTGGTCTCGATCAGCTTGCGCGCCGACGCGTCGGCGCGGACGTTGAAGCCGATGACCGTGGCCTTCGAGGTCGCGGCCAGCTGCGCGTCGGACTCGGTGATGCCGCCGACGCCGGAGCCGATCACCTGGATGCGGATCTGGTCGTTGGAGAGCGCGGTCAGGGCTTCGCGCAGCGCCTGCACCGAGCCCTGCACGTCGGCCTTGATGATCAGCGGCAGCACGAGCTGGGCGGCGCCCTCGCCCATCTGCGCCATGATGTCTTCCATGCGGTTGCCCGCCTGGCTGACGAGCCGGGTTTCGCGGCGCTTGGCGTCGCGCTGCTGGGCGACGTCCTTGGCCAGGCGCTCGTCGGCCACGACCACGAAGTCGTCGCCGGCGTCGGGCACGCCCGAGAGGCCGAGCACCTGCACCGGGATCGACGGGCCCGCGTCCTGCACCTGGCTGCCGGTCTCGTCGAACAGCGCGCGCACGCGGCCGTACTGCACGCCGCACACGAGGAAATCGCCCTTCGAGAGCGTGCCCTGCTGCACGAGCACCGTCGCGACCGGGCCGCGGCCCTTGTCGAGCGCGGACTCGATCACCACGCCGGTGGCGCGGCCGTCGCGCACCGCGCGCAGCTCGAGCACCTCGGCCTGCAGGCTGATCGCGTCGAGCAGGCTGTCGACGCCCTGGCCGGTCTTGGCCGACAGCTCGACCATCTGCGTGTCGCCGCCGAAATCCTCGGCGACCACGTCCTGGGCGAGCAGCTCGTTCTTGACCCGCGACGGATCGGCGTCGGACTTGTCGATCTTGTTGATCGCGACGATCAGCGGAACGCCCGCGGCCTTCGCGTGCTGCACCGCCTCGACCGTCTGCGGCATCACGCCGTCGTCGGCCGCGACCACGAGCACCACGATGTCGGTGAGCTTCGCGCCGCGCGCGCGCATCTGCGAGAACGCCGCGTGGCCCGGGGTGTCGAGGAAGCTGATCGTGCCCTTCGGCGTGTCCACGTGGTACGCGCCGATGTGCTGGGTGATGCCGCCCGCTTCGCCGGAGGCGACCCGGGTGCGGCGGATGTAGTCCAGCAGCGAGGTCTTGCCGTGGTCGACGTGGCCCATGATCGTGACCACCGGCGGCCGCGGCGCCCTGTCGCCCTGCACTTCCTCGACGTGCGCGAGCAGCTCGCTCTCGGCGTCGCCCGCGTCGGCGTGGACCGCGGTGTGGCCGAGTTCCTCGACGACGAGCACCGCGGTGTCGTGGTCGATGGTCTGGGTGATGGTCGCCATGACGCCCATCTTGAACAGCGCCTTGACCACGTCGCCGCCCTTCAGGGCCAATTTCTGCGCCAGGTCGGCCACGGTGATCGCGTCGCCGATCGCGACCTCGCGCACGATCGGCGCGGTGGGCCGGGTGAACCCGGAGCCGGAACGCGCCTGCTCGGCCTGGCGGCGCGGCGCCTTCGGCTTGGCGCGGCCGCGGGTGCGGCGCGCGCGGTCGGCGGCGCTCAGGTGCATCTGGCCGGCGAAGCGGCTGGTGCGGTCGTCGTCCTCGACGCCGGCGACCATCGCGTGCGAGCCGCGGGTCTTGTGGCGGTGGGCCGGCGACTTGTCGTCGACGCGCGGCGCGGCCGGGCGCGGATGGCCGTGGCCGTGGGTCTTGCGGGCAGCGGCGTCCTCGTCGGGCGCCGGAACGGCGGCGGCGGCCGCGCGCTCGGCCTGGACGCGTGCCTCTTCCTCGCGGCGCTTGCGCTCCGCGGCTTCCTCGGCGCGGCGCTGGTCGGCCTCGGCCAGGCGCTGCTGCTCGGACAGGTTGCGCTGGCGCGATTCCTCGAGCTTGCGCAGGATCTCGGAGCGCTCGTCGTCCTCGGTGGCCGCCGGCGCGGGCGCCTGCTGGCCTTCCGCCGGCTTGACCAGCGTGACCTTCTTGCGCACCACCACGTCGACGGTGTTGCGGTTCTTGCCGCCGCCGACCGTCAGTTCCTGCTTGCGGCTGCGGCTGAGCGTGATCTTCTTCGGCGTCGCGACTTCCTCGTCCGCCGCGGCCGCCTTGCCGTGCGAGCGCTTGAGGAAGCCGAGCAGCTTGACCTTCTCGATGCTGGTGACGACCTGGTCGGGACCGTCGAAGCGCATGCCGGCCTCGGCCAGCTGCTCCAGCAGTTTGTCGACCGGCTTGTTCACCAGTTCGGCCAGCTTGCGGATCGTGGTTTGCTGCGACATTCGGGTTCCGTTTTCCTAGATTCTAACCAGTCGGCGCGCGGGGCTCAGCCCTCGCGCTCCAGGCGGGCGATTTCCTCGGCGCGCGCGGCCAGGATCAGCGCGGCGGCGCGGGCCTCGTCCAGGCCCTCGATGCCGAATTCGGCCACTTCGTCGGCGCCGAGCTCGCCCAGGTCGTCCGCGGTGCGCACGCCGTGGCCGGCCAGCGCGAACGCGGTCTCCTCGTCCATGCCCTCGAGGTTGAGCAGGTCGTCGGCGGGCTGGTGCTCGTCGATCTCCTCCTCCACCGCGAGCGCGTCGTTGAGCAGCGCGTCGCGGGCGCGCGAGCGCAGCTCCTCGACGATGTCCTCGTCGAAGCCCTCGACCGCGAGCAGCTCGCCGACCGGCACGTAGGCGATTTCCTCGACCGTGGTGAAGCCCTCGGAGACCAGGATGCCGGCGAGTTCCTCGTCGACCTCGAGCTTCTCCTGGAACAGGGCGCGCGCGGCGTCCTGCTCGGCCTCGGACTTGGCGGTCACCTGGTCCTGGGTCATGACGTTGAGCTGCCAGCCCGACAGGCGGCTGGCGAGTCGCACGTTCTGGCCGCCGCGACCGATCGCCTGCGCGAGCTTGTCCTCGGCGACCGCGAGGTCCATCGAATGCTTTTCCTCGTCGACTATGATCGACTGGACCTCGGCCGGCGCCATCGCGTTGATCACGAACTGCGCCGGATTGTCCGACCACAGCACGATGTCCACGCGCTCGCCGTTGAGCTCGTTCGACACCGCCTGCACGCGCGAGCCGCGCATGCCGATGCAGGCGCCGATCGGGTCGGTGCGGTTGTCGTAGGCCAGCACCGCGATCTTGTCGCGGTCGCCCGGGTCGCGGGCGCAGGCCTTGATCTCGACCAGGCCCTGGCCGACTTCCGGCACCTCGAGCTTGAACAGCTCGATCATGAATTCCGGCGCGGCGCGGCTGATGAACAGCTGCGGGCCGCGGATCTCGGTGCGCACGTCGTAGAGGTAGCCGCGGACGCGGTCGCCGGCGCGCAGCACGTCGCGCGGGATGCCCTTCTCCTTCGGGATGAAGGCTTCGGCGTTGCCGCCGAGGTCCACGTAGATGTTGCCGCGCTCGGCGCGCTTGACCACGCCGGTCACCAGCTCGCCGACGCGGTCCTTCCACTGGTCCACGACCTGCGCGCGCTCGGCCTCGCGCACGCGCTGCACGATGACCTGCTTCGCGGCCTGGGCGGCGATGCGGCCGAAGTCCGGGTTCTCGATCTGCTCCTCGATGAAGTCGCCGACCTCGACGTCGCCGCTCTCGTCGAGCGCGTCCATCAGGCGGATCTGGCGGTCGGGCGACTCCATCACCACGTCGTCGGCCACCACTTCCCAGCGGCGGAAGGTTTCGTAGCTGCCGTCCTTCGGGTCCACGGCGACGCGCGTCAGCACGTCCTGCTCGGGATAGCGCTTCTTCGCGGCCGAGGCCAGCGCGGCTTCGATCGCCTCGAGGATGACGGACTCCGGCACGCCCTTCTCGGCCGCGACCGCATCCACCACCAGCAACAGTTCCTTGCTCATTACGGGGTTCTCTCTAAAGACCTTGTAGATTCGTTGGCTTCGATATGCAGGAGCAGTGTCTTCCACAACCCCGCCAGGCCTTCGGCCTGGCCGCCCCTTGACTCAAGGGGCTGAACAGCGGGGGCTTCGTTACGATTCGGGTTTGGGGCGCCTTGCGGGCGCCTTCCTGCCGGCGGGGGCCTTGCCGGGCTTGGGGGCGGGGGCGAGGCCGAGCGCGACCCAGTCCGGGACGAGGCGGGCCTTGTCGATGTTGCCGGCGGCGACCGCGAATTCGGTGCCGTCGACGTCGAGGACGAGGGTGTCGCCTTCGGCGCGGAGGATCCGGCCCTGGAGGCGGCGGCGGCCGTCCTGCGGCAGCTTGAGGCCGACCTTCGCCTGCTCGCCGGCGTAGCGCTCGAACTGCGCGGGCGTGAACAGCGGGCGGTCGAGGCCCGGCGACGACACTTCCAGCGTGTAATGGCCGCTGATCGGGTCCTCGACGTCGAGCTGGGCGGACACCTCGCGGCTCACCGCCTCGCAGTCCTCGATGCCGACCTGGCGTTCCTCGCCCGCGGGCACGTCGATGTACAGCCGCAGCATCGCGCCGCCGGGCGAAGGCAAGTATTCCGCGCCGAGCAGCTCCAGCCCCAGCGACCCGACGGTCGGGGCGAGCAGCGCGACGATGTCCTGTGCCTTGTCGGTCATCGGTTCCGGTGCGTCTTCCGTGAAAAAGGCAAACAAAAAGGGGCCCGCTGGGCCCCTTTGTCCGATACCGCTGGATTCCGGCGTGGCGTCGTACCGCACGGCCACGAGGCCCGGCGCCCGCAACCGAAAAAGGCTCCGAGGAGCCTTCGACGCCGCGAGAAGCTGGTAGCGGGGGCAGGATTTGAACCTGCGACCTTCGGGTTATGAGCCCGACGAGCTGCCAGACTGCTCCACCCCGCATCAGCAAGCCGCCGATTGTAGAGGAGCGGCCCATGCGCCGCAAGCCGGGGGCGTCCACCGGTTCAGCCGGGACAACCGCGGCGGCGTTCCGGCGCACCTACCGTCGCCGACACGATACGGGAGCAGCCATGCGTTTCGCCGCCGACGGGAGCGCCTGGGACCGGATCGTTCCCGCGTTCGTGCTGCCCTACGCCGTCTGGACGCTGTACGTGCAGCTGGTCGTCGCGACGCAGGCCAGCTTCGCGACCCTGATGCGCGGCCTGCCGCTCGCCGCGCTGGTGGCGGTCGCGGCGACGGCGGGCTGGTTCCGCCTGCGCCAGCCGGAGGCGCCCCCGCCCCCGGCCGGCGCGCGCCGGCGGATCGCCGCGGCACCCGTTCCGGCGACCGCGGTGGTCGCCTGCGCGACGGGCTGGGTCGCGCTGCTTTCGGCCGGGATGCCGTATGCGCTGTTCTGGTGGGGCGCGCTGCTGGCGACGGGATGGGCCTGGCTGCGGACCCTGCGCGCGGGCGCATGCACGGCCGCGCCGGAAACGGCGGCGCCGGCATTGCCCGCGTGGCTCGCGCCGTCCCGGCTCGTGCCCTGCCTCGTCGCCCTCGCGATCGCGGTCGTGCTGTTCGCGAACCGGCCGGCGGAGGACGATGCCTTCTACCTCAGCATCCCGGCGACGCTGCTCCGCCACCCGGAACAGCCGGTGCTGCTGCACGACACGATGTACCGGCTCGCGGACGGACCGCTCCTGCTGCCCTTCTACCGGCTGAGCAACTACCACGTCATCGCCGCCGTGGTCTCCGGGCTCACCGGCATCGACCATCTGCTCGCGGCCTACCTGGTGGTGCCGGCACTGTTCGCGGCGATGGGCGTGTTCGCATGGGTGTTCCTGCTGCGGCGGCTCGTGCCGGGCCGCTGGCCCGCGGTCCTGCCGCTGCTGTTCCTGTGCGTGATGGCGCTGGGCGAGGCGCACCGCGCGTACGGCAACTTCGCCTTCGTGCGCATGTTCCATGGCAAGGCGGCGCTGGCCACGTGCATCGTGCCCGTCATCGCCGCGTCGGCGATGGACTATGCGCGCCACGGCGGCCTGCGCCGCTGGCTCCTGCTGCTCGCTGCGCAGGTGGCGGCGCTCGGCGTCGCCGCCAGCGCGCTGTTCGTCGCGCCCGCGGCGGTGGCGCTGGGACTGGCGGGCGGGTGGTCGCCCGGCTGGATCCGCAGTCGTCGTTTCCTCGCGGGCATGGCCGGCGTCGCCTACCTCGCCGCGGCCGCCTGGCTCGCAGGTTCCGGAACGCACGCCGCGCACGCGCTCGCGCTGCCGGCCCCGCACGCGATGCCGTCGATTCCGCGGATGCTGGAGCAGACCTGGGGGCCGTGGAGCACGCGCGTGCTGCTGGTGGCCTTGCTCTCCGCCGGGGCCTTCGCGCGCGATCCGGCCAGCGCGCGCTATTTCGCCGCGGGCGCGTTCTTCTTCCTGCTCGCGGCGCTGGATCCGTACACGACGCCGCACGTGGCCGCGGTATCGGTCGGCTTCAAGACCTACTGGCGCCTCACCTGGGCCCTGCCGCTGCCGTTCTTCCTCGCCGTGGCGCTCGACGGGCTGCTCGCGCGCGCGCTGGCCGCCAGGACCAGGGCGCTGGCGGCATCGGCCTGCCTCGCGCTGGCGCTGCCTGCGCTCGCCTTCGCCGCATGCTTCGGCACGCTCCTGCGCGCGAACTCGGTCGTCCTCGGCCCGCCCGGGCCGAAGGTGCCGCCGCTGGAGTTCGGCGTGGCGCGCACGGTGGTCCGCGCCGTGCCCGAGCGCGGCGTCGTGCTCGCGCCGGAGCCCGTCGCGGAAAGGCTGCCCCTGTTCGTCGCGCACCCGCAGGCGATCGGCATCCGCCACATGTACCTGAGCCTGGCGTTCCCGCCGGCGGAAACCGCGCAGCGCAGCAACATGATGCGCTACGTCGAAGGCCGCTACCGGCCGCCGGGCGCCGAACGCTGGTTCGCGGACGCGCTGCGCAGCCATGGCGTGACCGCGGTGGTCTTCGCGGGCGACGCGCCCTGGCGCGACGAGATCGCGCAGGCGCTGTCCGCGCGCGGCTGGCGCCACGTGTCGCGCGGCGCGTATGAAGTGATGGTGCAGCCGCCGCCCTAGCGCGATTCGGCGGTGCGCACGTCCGGCAGCGCGGCCACGGCCGCCGCCGCATCGACGAGCCGGCCGCCGTCGTCCGCGCCGGCGCTGCTGCGGCGGACGATGCGCTGGAGCGACTCCGCGTCGAGGCCGGGTGCGATGGCGAGCAGCAACGCGGCGACGCCGCTGACGTGGGCCGCGGCGAGCGAGGAACCGGACGCGAAGTCGTAGCGGCCGTTCGGTTGCGTCGTGAGGATGTCTTCGCCGGGCGCGTCGACCACGCCGGCGGCGGCGCCCTGCGGCGCGTCGTCACCGGAGCGCACCACGAGCACGCCCGGCGTCGCCGCCGGGAAGCCTTCGACGCGCCCGTCCGGCGGCATCGCGGCGACGACGATGCGATCCTGCCGCAGCAGCGCTTCGAGGAGTTGCTCGAGCAGCCGGTCCGGCGGGCCGCCGAGGCTCAGGTTGACGATGCGCGCGTCGCTGTCCATGACCGCCGCGAGGGCCTTGGCCAGGGTGAAGGTGTTGCAGCGCGCGACGCCCGCGCCCGGCGCGTGCCAGCACGCCTTGTAGACGCTCAGCGTGGCCTTCGGGGCGATGCCGACGATGCCCTGGCGGTTGTCGCCGACGGCGGCGATGACGCCGGCGACTTCGGTGCCGTGGCGGTCGCGGCTGAAGGCGGCGGCATCGTCGTCGACGAGGTTGTGCGTGCCGCGGATGCGGCCCTTCAGGTCCGGGTGGGCGACGTCGACGCCGGTGTCGACGAGCGCCACCTCCACGCCCCTGCCCTGGCTGACGCGCTGCGCCGCCGCGGCATGGATCTCGGCGAAGCCGCGCTGCAGGCCGACGTAGGGATCGTTGTGGCGGACGCCTTCGGACGGCCGGGCGTACAGGTCGTATTCGTGCAGCGGTTCGGCGATGCGCACCCGCGCGTCGCGCGCCAGCACCTGCAGCAACGCGTCCGCATCCGCCCCGGGTGCGGGCCGCAGCACGGCGCAGTACACGCCGAGCGAGGCGATCGGCCAGCCGGCCACTTCGCTGAGGCCGTGGCGCCGCTTCAGCTCGGCGATCGTGGACATCGCGCGCTGGCCGTTGCGGTAGCGCTGCGCGCCGCCGTAGCCGACGACGTTCGAAGCCGCGTGCGGCGCGGGCGGGAGGATCGGATTGTCCACCGCGACGACGATGTCGCGCCCGCCGTCTGGCGTCGCGGGATCCGCCGGCGCCGCGACGGCGGAAGCCGCGAACAGCGCCGCGACGAAGGCGATGACGAGGCGCGGCGTCATGGCGCGTCGGCGACGGGTTCCGCCAGCCGGACGCCGCGCGTCGCGCGCAAGCGCGAAAGCAGCGCGTCGCCGCCGTCGGCACCGGCGCGCGGAACGACCGTGTAGGCGCCGACGCCGTTGGGGCCGGCCACCACCTGCAGCTTTTCCGCCTGCAGCAGCGCATCCCACGCGGCGACGCTCATCGCGGGATCCGGGACCACGCGGATCGCTCCCGCAGGGGCGGACGACGCTGCTTCCTGGCTCAGCGTGCGGTATTCCGGCGCCTGCGGCGCCTGCGCCCACAGCCTCGCGCCCATCGCGCCGAGCCCGATCGCCTGGACCAGCACCGCGGCGACCAGCGCGCGTCCCATCCAGCCGCCAGCACGGATCGTTTCCCGCGGCTCCGCGAGTTCGGGCGTGTCGATCCGGGCGAGCAGGCGCTGCAGCCCCGCTTCCGCATCCATCGCGGGCGCGACCGGCAGCGACAGCGCGCGCTGCAGGCGCCGTTGCTGCGCGAACTGCGCGCGGCACTGCGCGCAGCCGGCCACGTGCGCCTGCAGCCATGCGTCCTGCTGCGGCGTCAGCGCGCCCTGCAACGCATCGGGCATCGCCTCCCAGGCGAGCACGCAATCCTTGTTGGCGTTCGGCGAGAAGGCCATGTCGCTAACCCTCCTGCTCCTTCGCCTCGCCGCTGAGGGCGGGCATGACGTTGAGCAGCTTCACCCGCGCATGGAACAGCCGCGCCTTCACCGTGCCCACCGGACACTGGACGATGGCGGCGACCTCGTTGAGGCTGTGCCCGATGCCGTAGACGAGCTCGACGACGATGCGCTGGTCGGCGGTCAGGTGCTCGAGCGCCTTGCCCAGCAGGTCGCGCAGCTCGCGGTCCTCGGCGGGATCGGAGCCGTCGTCTAGGTCGGCCAGCAGCGCGTCGTCGGCGAGCTCGTCGATCGGGCCGCCGCCCTGGCGGCGCAGCGCCTTGAGCCCGCAGCGGTAGGCGATGCCCATCAGCCAGGTCGACACGCGCGCGTCGCCGCGGAACTCGCCCGCGTGCTGCCAGGCGATGAACATGCAGTCGTTGACGACTTCCTCGATGACCTCGGGGCGCCGGGTCAGCCGCGACAGGAACCGGCACAGCCGGCCGTGGTAGCCCCGGTAGAGCGTGGCCAGGGCCGCGCGGTCGCCGTCGGCCATGCGCTGGAGCAGCGCGCGGTCGGCGGCATCGGCGGTGGCGGCGGCTTCGTTCATGGGGCTCGGGGTCGGGACGCCGTGGGCTTCCTGCGTGGGTGCCGTGGCGACCCCGATAGGTTGCCTTAGAACGACCAGGCCAGGGTCGCGACCCAGTCCGACGGCGTTCCGACGCCGTAGTAGGCCCCGCGGCCGCCCAGGCTGCTGGCGGTCCGGTCGACCTGCAGGCGCCAGGGCCCGTCGTTCCAGGCCAGCCCCAGGTTGCCGTAGCGGTAGGCCTCGACGCGCTCGTAGCGGTAGCGGTAGTAGCCGCCGCGATAGCCCGTCACCAGCGCTTGGCCGAAGCCCGCGCCCGCGGAGAGGGAGAGATGCCGGCCCAGCGGCCAGCCGATCTCCGCGTCCGCCGTGCCGAGCACGCGCCGCGGATGATCGCCCGCGGGATGGATGGCCGAGACGCCGAAGGTCAGCGTGTCGCGCCAGGTGAAGTAGACGTTCGCGTGCACGCGGTCGGGCGCCGCCGCCCGCCCGCTGCTGCGGTAGTCGTAGTACAGCAGGCTCGCCTGCGCGAGCCAGTCGGCCGAAGGCGTCCAGGCGCGCGAAACGCGCGCGAGCGCGAACACCGGCGTTCCGGGCGAACGCGCCTCCACGCCGCCGGCGACGCCGAGCGACCAGCCGCCGGGCGCCATCCACGACACCGCGCCCTGCAGCACGGGTTCGTCGGCGGTGATCGCGATGCCCTGGTCGACCAGTTGCGACGCCAGCGCGACCTCGCCGCCGAAATGCGACGACTGCGCGTGCGCCGGCACCGCGAGGCTCGCGACGAGCAGCGCGGCGAGACGCGGCACGGCAGTCCGCAGCGCGGGACGGCCGCTGCGTAGGGCCCGGTCGGACGCGCATTTCCTTATGGTCCCGCGCCCTTGCGCCGTCATGTCCCACGTCGAGCTTCAGCCTGGGCGCAGCTTACTGGAATTCCCGCCACCGCTGCGCGCCGCGCGCTGCGACCCGCTATTTCGCGCCGAGGAAGTCCGCCAGCGCGCGGATGTCGTCGTCTCCGAGCGCGTTCGCGACGCCGTGCATGACCTTCGCGTTGCTGCTGCCGGCGCGCGCCCCGCTCCTGAAATCCTGCAGCGCCTTGGCGACGTACGCGCCGGATTGTCCCTGCAGCCGCGGAATCGTGGCCCATGGCGGCCGCGGCGCGATGCCGCCGGCGAGCGGATCGGCGCGCGGGCCCGCGCCGTCGCGGCCATGGCAGCCTTCGCAGGGCGGGATGCCGCGGGCCGGATCGCCGTCGGCAAAGATGCGGCCGCCCGATGAATGCGGGTCGGCGGCGCCTGCCGCGGGGGGCAGCGACGCGTAGTACGCGGCGAGGTTGCGCATGCCGGCGTCGTCGAGCGGCGCCACCATCGGCGCCATCACCGGGTCGTTGCGCTGGCCGCCCTTGAACGCCACCAGCTGCACGTAGAGGTCGGTGGCCGACTGCCCGGAGAGGTTCGGGAAGTTCGGCGCGATGCCCGTCCCTGCCTGGCCGTGGCAGGCGCTGCACACGGCCGAGAGGGCCCGGCCGGCCTCCGCATCGCCGGCGATCGGCGTTTGCCGGCGCAGGTCGAGGAACGGGGCGGTTGGCGCCCGGGGCGCGACGCCATCCGCGCCTGTCCCGCGCGCGCCGACGCCGACGCCGGCTGCAGTGGCGGCCGCGGCCGCGAGCGCAAGCGCCGGCAGCGCGAGGGCGGACAGGCAACGCTGCGACCGCTTCATGGCGCGCTCCTCACAGCCGCAGGGTGATGAACGCGCCGAACGCCATCGCGTTCCAGCGCGTCGGCGGCGCGAGTTCGGTGAACACGCGATTGCCGACGACCAGGTCGGCGGGCGAGTCGAAGCCCGCGAAATGCCAGTCGAAGAATTCCCCGCGCTGGTACCGGCACAACAATCGCAGTTCGACGTCGCGCGACAGGGTCAAGCCCAGGTTCGCGGCCAGGTCGTGCGCGCGATAGACGTTCGCGGGGAAGCGGTCGCCCACCGACGCCTCGTCGAGGATCTTCGCGTACACGGGCGACAGCGCCGCGAGGCTCGCGTAGTCGTAGCGGTTGACGCCGCGCGAGGACGAGAAATCGTAGCCCAGGTCGATGCGGATCCGTGGCGAGAACGCGTGCTGCAGGTGTCCGCCCGCGTTGAGGTTGCGCTCGTCGTCGGCGGCGGTCCAGGCGTTGGCGAAGGGATAGAACCGCCCGCCGAATTCCATGTCGGCCTGGTCCGGCGAGGAGAAGGTCAGCGCCTCGTTGTCGTTGACGTTGCCCTGGGTGAGCCGGCTCGCCTGGTAGCTCGCATACGCGCTCACGGTCGTGGCCGGCGCGGGCGACCAGTCCCACGACACGTCCGCGCCGCCGGTGTCGAAGGCGTGCCGGCCGATCCCGGCCCGGTAGCGCTTGCGATCGCCGTGCAGCGTCGCGCTGAGGGTGGCCGCCTCGCCCACCGGCAGGATCAGGATCGCCTTGAACTTGCCCGCGTCCATGTCGCCGAGGTCGTACTTGCGCATCTGCGCGACGGTGAAGGCCGTGTTGCCGAGCGGCGGCGCGACGTAGCCCGGCAGCGACGGCGAGTACGCGGCGAAGTACGGCGCGGGGTCGTACGGATCGCCGCTGCGGCGCTCGGCGACGTAGCTCACGCGCAGCGTCGCGTCCACGAGCACTGTCCCGTCCCAGTCCAGCTCGAGCTGCTGGTCGTCGACCCGGTCGCGCTCGCGCACCCGCGGCGCCATGCGCTCGGCCTGGTAGCGCAGGCCCAGCGTGCCGCGCCCGCCGAAGTCGCGATGGCCGCCGAGCTCGACCTGCGTGCGGTCGTAGCTGAAGGGAATGTTCGCGACCTGGGTGAGGACCGACTGGAAGGCGGGATCCCCCGGCTTGAACAGGCCCATGAAGGCCGGTTCCGGGATCAGCAGCGCCACCGCGCCGTTCTCCGCGACGTAGCCGTACTGCCCGGTCAGCGGGTTGTACATCGTGTAGCGCGTGCGGTTGTCCTCGTCCTGGCGGCGCAGGTGCGCGTACAGGCCGAGGCCGGGCTGCGGGCGGAAGTCCGCGCGCAGGTCCACGAGCATGGTGTCGATGCGCGCCTTCGCGGTCGCGCGCGACAGCGCCGCCGTGGTGTTCCAGTCCGAACAGGCGATGCCGCTGGCGCCGATGCTGGCGCCGTCGGGACAGAACGCCGGGTCGAGCGGCGACTGCAGCGGGTCGTCCTGGCGCATGCTCGACCACGACGCGGAGGCCGAGAAGTTTCCGTTCCATGGCCGCAGCGGATGCGAGGCCTGCAGGCGCACGCCGTAGTAGTCGTTGTCGGGTTCCAGCGCCCACGTCCCGCCGTCGATCACCGAGGTCGCGCCGCGCGCGACCGCGAACGGCACCTCGAAGTCGAGCCGGTCCTTGTGGTCGCGGAAGAAGGAGCCGTGCAGGCCGAAGTCCAGCAGCCAGCCGCGCGCGCCGCCGTTGTTGCGCAGGCCGAGCCGGAGGTCGGTGGTGGTGGAGTCGACGGGACGCACGGTTTCGTACTGCCCGCCGGAACGTCCCGGCACCGCCGGCGTGCCGATGCCGCCCGGGCCCGGCGAACCGAAGAAATACGTCAGGTACATCGGCCCGGCCCACGCGCGCTCGCCTTCGCGGCGTTCGCTGCTGGCGCTGGCGTAGCCGATCCAGTGCGGCGCCGCGACGCCCTCCCAGCTGGCGCCGGTGCTCCGGCGCGTGGTCCCGAGCGATCGTTGCGGGCGCGTCGCCATCGCGGCCGCGACCGCGTCGGGCCTGGCCCCGGTGGCGATGCCGTCGGGCAGCGTCAGGCGGGTGCCGCCGACGCCGTCCCACAGCGGGATCGCGGTGGTGGAGAGCGTGTGCGAGGTCGCGCGATGGAAGAACTCGAAGCGGTCGCTGCCGAGGCGGCCCGCACGCAGGCGGTAGTACGCGTCGTCCTGGCTGATCCGGCTGCCGCGGAACTCCACGAACGCGCCCGTCCTGGCGTTCGTCGCCGAGAACGCGGCGAGCCCGAGCACCGGCCCGCTGCCCCAGTCGGCGTAGCGCCGGAAGATCGCATTGCCGTCGTCGCCCGCCGTGGCCACGTAGCCGAGCTGGACGAGGCCGAACCAGGTCCAGTCGGTCGCGGCGATGGCATGGCCGTCCGGGATCGCGTGCGGATACGGATACAGCACGCCGCTGGGCGTGCGCAGCTGGCCCGGATGCAGCCACGACATGCCCTGCGGGTCCGCCACGTCGAACGGCATCCATCCGCTCGGGTCGAGGCTGTTGCCGAACTGCAGGTTGCCGACGCGCTGCGAATCGCTGGCGTCGGCCTGCGCGAGCGCGTCCGGGCAGGCCCCGAGGCCGAGCGCCGCGCCGACCACGGTGGCGAGCAGGTTCCGCTTCAGCATGGGCATGGCGTCTCCGGCATGGCGTCGTCACTTCACCAGGGTCGGGCCCGAGGGATGGTTGGAGCCGTGGATGTTGCCGTGGCAGTTGAGGCAGCCGCGCGCCATCGTGCGTTCGTCCGGCGCGAGCCCGCTGCGCAGGTTCTGTCGCGTCAGCAGGTCGTTGGGGTGCTGGAAGTTGGTGTGGCATTGCTGGCACAGCATCGGCACCGGCAGCACCAGCAGGTCGGCGTGGTTGGAGCCGTGCGGCGTGTGGCAGTTGAGGCAGCTTTCGCGCACCGGCGCGTGCTCGAACAGGAACGGCCCGCGCTTGTCGGCGTGGCACGAGTAGCAGGTTTCGTTGACCGTCGCGGTCTTCAGCAGCGGCCGGGTGTCGCTGCCGTGGGGATTGTGGCAGTCGACGCAGGACAGCTGGCCTTCCGGCAGCGGCATGTGCGAGCGGCGGTTGAACTGGACGCGGACGTCGCGATGGCAGGTCGCGCAGACCTCGCTCACCGACGATTTCGCCATCAGCCCCTCGGGCGACAGCCGGGCCATCGGGTTGTGGCAGTCCGTGCACGACAAGCCGCGCCGTTCGTGCACCGACGCGATCCAGTGCTGGCGCGCGCCGCCGGCGTGGCAGCCCAGGCAGGTGCGCGTCTGCACGTCGACCGGCGTCGCGCCGGCATGCGTGTAGGCGATGACCAAACCCGGGACTTCCGGGCGTTTCGCGTGTTCGGAACCGGGACCGTGGCAGGCCTCGCACGCGCCCTGCGCGGGTACGCCGTGCGCGCCGGCGGTGAACGCCGCGACGTGGACGCTGTGCGAGGCCTGCACGTTCTCCAGCGCATGGCAGGACGCGCAGCTGCGGGCGCCAATCGGCGTCGCGTGCGGCGCCAGCGGGTTGGCCGCCGCGCGCGCCGCGGAAAACGGAAGCGCCGGCGCGCCGTCCAGGCCCGGCAGCGGATTGCGCGACGGATTGCCCGCGCCCATGTCGGTGGGCGGCAACATGCGCATGAAGTCGCCCGCGGTCAGCGGCGCGGGCAGCCCGTTGCTCGCGGAGCGCGGCGAGGCCGCGGTCGCGGGCGGGGCGGACTGCGCCGGGGCGCTCTGCTGCGCATGCAGCGTCGGGAGGCCGGCCAGCAGGCCCTGCGCGGCCAGCAGCACCAGCAAGGCCACTGCCGCCAGCGTGGCCCGTCGCGTCATCCGGTTCCGGCGGGTGTCGGGCATGGGCAGTGGTCGTCCTGCTCGGTGAAGGCGCTGGTCGTGCGTGGGTGTCCCGGCGCGGCGGAAAGGTTGCGCGGCCGCGCACCGCAACTTTTGCCGCGCCCGGCGGCACCCATGGGCATTCGAGGAGGCGGCTCATGGGCGGGACCGAAGCGGCGCGGCTGGCGGACACGCAGCGCGCGTTCGACAGCGTGGCGGCCGACTACGACGGCCCGCGCGGCAACAACGCGCTGATCCAGCGCATGCGGCGCACGCTGTGGGACGTCGTCGACCGCGAGGCGGCCCCCGGCTCGCGGCTGCTGGACCTGGGCTGCGGCACCGGCCTGGACGCGCACCGGTTCGCGCAGGCGGGCCACCCGGTCGTCGCCACCGACTGGTCGCCGGCGATGGTCGCGCGCACCCGCGAGCGCCTCGCCGCCGCCGCGCTCGCGGTGCCGGCCGAGGCCAGGCAGCTGGGCATCCACGAACTCGACCGCCTCGACGCGTCGTTCGACGGCACGTTCGGCGGGATCTATTCCAACTTCGGCCCGATGAACTGCGTGCCCGACCTGTCCGCGGCGGCGGCGCAATGCGCGCGCCTGCTCCAGCCGGGCGGCGTGCTCGTGTTCTCGGTGATGGGCCGGATCTGCCCGTGGGAGCTGGGCCACTACGCCGTGCGGGGCCGGTTCCGGCGCGCCGGCATACGCGCCGCGCGCGGCATGACCGCGGTCGGCATGAACCGGCACACGATCTGGACGCGCTACTACCTGCCGCGCGAGTTCCACCGGCCTTTCGCCGCGCGGTTCTCGCTCGAAGGCTACCGCGCGCTGAGCCTGTTCCTGCCGCCGCCCTACCTGGTGGACGTCTGCGAGCGCCGCCCGCGCCTGGGCGAGCGGCTGGGTCGCCTCGACGACCGCGTCGGCGGCTGGCCGCTGCTGCGCGGGATGGGCGACCACTTCCTGATGGTGATGCGCAAGCGCTGACGCATGGATCGCCCGCGCGCAACCGGCACGATCGAACTGCACGGCGCCGCCACCGTGTCGCCGTCGGGCGTGGCGCGCGCGCCGCTGCGGATCCACGACGGCCGCATCGCGTCGACGCCGGCAACCGGCGCGCCGCGCGTCGCGCTGGACGGGCATTGCGTGTTTCCCGGCCTGGTCAACGCGCACGACCATCTGCACGTCAACGCGATTCCGCCGCTGCCGTCGCGCGGTCCCTTCCCCAACAGCTACGCCTGGATCGACGCGTTCGGCGCGCACTTCGCAGAACCGGCGGTCGCCGCCGCGCTGGCGGTGCCGAAGGACGTGCGGCTGCGCCACGGCGGGCTGAAGAACCTGCTGGCGGGCACGACCTGCGTAGCCCACCACGACCCCTGGCATCCGGTGTTCGAATCGCCCGACTTCCCGGTGACGGTCGTGCACGACTACGGCTGGGCCTACGCGCCCGGATGGCCCGCCTATGGCCCGGACCTGCGCGGCAGCTTCCTAGACACCCCCGGGTGGCGCCCGTGGATGATCCATCTCGCCGAGGGGACCGACGCGGTCGCCGCGGCGGAATTCGCGGCACTCGACGCGCTCGGCTGCGTGGCGCCGAACAGCGTGCTGGTGCATGGCGTCGGCATGGCCGGAGAAGACGTCGCGCGCGCGATCGCGCGCGGCGCCGCGGTGGTGTGGTGCCCGTCCAGCAACCTCGCACTGCTCGGCGCCACGCTGGACCCGCGACCGTTGCACGCCGCCGGCCGGCTTGCGCTCGGCACGGATTCGCGGCTCAGCGGCGCGCGCGACCTGCTCGACGAAATCCGCGGCGTGCTCGTGCGCGGCACGCGCGACGCGGCGCAGCTCCTCGACCTCGCCACCGCCGCGGCCGCGCGCCTCCTGCGCATGCCCGGCCACGGCGGCCTCGCCGCGGGCGACCGCGCGGACCTGGTGGTCGTGCGCGACGATCGCGGCACCGGCGGGGAGGCGCTCGCGGGCCTGCGCCGCAGCGAGCTGCGCGCGGTGGTGCGCGACGGCCTGCCCTGCATCGCCGACCCCGATTTCGCCGGCTGGTTCGCGCTGGCCGGCGTGGATGCCGTGCCTGCGACGCTCGACGGCGCGCCCAAGCTGCTCGCGCGCTGGCTGGCCGATCCCGCCGTCGTCGCCCTCGAGCCCGGCCTGGGACTCGCGGCGCCCGCGCGCGCATCGCGGCCCGCGCACGCGCTCGCGGCGGGGAGTTGCTGATGGCCGCAGCCATGGCGCCGGAAACCGAAGTGCGCGACGTCCCGGTGCTCGATCCGGCGGCAGCCTACGCGCTGTGGGCGCCGAACTACCCGCCGCGCGCGCACAACCCGGTGATGCAGGCCGAGGAGCGCGCGATGCTCGCCCTGCTCGACCGGGACCTGCGCGGCCAGGCCGTCCTCGACGCCGGGTGCGGCAGCGGGCGCTACCTGCTGCATGCGCTCGAGCGCGGGGCCGCGCGCGCCATGGGCGTCGACCTGTCGCCGGAGATGCTCGCCCATGCCGCCGCCGCGCTGCGCGGATGCGGCCGCGACGGCGTCGCCGGATTGATGGCCGGAAGCCTCGACGCCCTGCCCGTCGACGACGCCTGCGCCGACGCCACCGTCTGCGGCCTCGCGGTCGGCCACGTGCCGGACCTGGGCGCCTGCCTGGCGGAACTCGCGCGCGCGACGAAGCCCGGCGGCACCGTGCTGTGCAGCGACGTGCACCCGATCGGGCATGCGCTCGGCTGGATCCGCGACTTCAGGGCCGGCGGACGGCGCCTCGCGGTGCGGCACACGCAACACCTGTACGCGCACTGGCACGACGCCTGCGCAGCCGCCGGGCTGCGCATCGAGCGGGTCGTCGAGCCGATGCTGGATCCGCGCGACATCCCGCCCGGCGCGCGCTTCGACCGCGCAGCGCTGGCGGTGCCGGTCGCGCTGGTGCTGAAGCTGCGCCGCGAACGCTGACGCCACTCCGTCCGGACACCGACCCATGCCTCCCGCCCCGCGCCTCCTGCTGGTCAACCCGACGATCACCTCGCGCCACAGCGCGCGCTTCCCGCTTGCGCTGCTGCATCTCTCGGCGGCGCTGGAGCGCAGCGGCGCAGGCAGCCGCATCATCGACGGCAACGTCGACCGCGATTTCGTCGAGGACGCGCTCCGCGCGCTCGCGCAGGAATCCTTCGACCTGGTCGGCATCACGGTGATGGGCGGCCCGCAGCTGGCGCCGGCGATGGCCCTGTCGCGCGCCATCCGCGAACGCTTCCCGCGCATGCCGATCGCGTGGGGCGGCTACTTCCCGACCCTCAACACCGACGCCGCCATCGCGGCCCCGTACGTCGACTACGTGATCCGCGGCCCGGGCGACGCGCCGCTGCCCGCGCTCGCCGCCGCGCTGCACGGCGGCGGCGGCGACGCAGCGCTGGCGGGCATCGCCGGCCTGTCGTGGAAGCGCGACGGTGAGATCGTGCACAACCAGGCCGCGCGCATCCCGGTCCCGGCGGGCGGGCAGCGCCTGCCCTACGAGCAGCTCGGCGACCCGCGCCGCTACCTCGCCCGCACCTATCTCGGCCGCCGCACCGCCGTCCACCAGGCGGCGACCGGCTGCCGCTTCCGCTGCACTTTCTGCGGCGTCGCGGCGATGTACGGCGGCGCCACCTACCTGTCCACGCCGGAGCGTCTCGATCGCGACTTGACCTACTTCAAGCACGAGCTCGGCGCCGACTCCATGCAGTACCTCGACAACAATTTCTTCGACCGCGAGCAGGACATGATACCGCTGCTCGAGGTCATGGCGCGCCATGCGATGCCCTGGTGGTGCTACGCCCGCGCCGACGCCCTGCTCGGCCTGTCCGCGCGCGGCTGGGAACTGGTGCGCAAGAGCCGGCTGCGCATGGCCTACATCGGCGCGGAGTCGCCGAGCGGGCAGATGCTCAAGGACATCCGCAAGGGCACGCGACCCGACCAGACCGTCGAAGCGGTGAAGCTGTGCCGCCGCCAGGGCGTGATCCCCGAACTGTCGTTCATGGTCGCGCCGCCGGAGAACACCGAAGAGGAAACCGAGCGCACGTTCGACTTCATCCGCGAGCTCAAGCGGATCAACCCGGACGCGGAGGTGATCGTCTACATCTACACGCCGTTGCCGGACGAAAGCCGGCACGAATCCGATCGCCGACGACGGGCGCCCGTCGAAATGTGCGACCTGGACGGCCGCCCCGTGATCTTCCCGAAGTCCGTCGAGGAATGGGCGGAGCCGCGCTGGGTCGCGTACGCGTGCCATGCGGACGCCCCATGGCTGGACGACAGGCTGAGGCAGCGGATCCACGACTTCGTGACGGTGCTGCGTTGCCGCTATCCGACCGTGCAGGACCTGGGTTCGCCGTCCTGGGCCAAGCGTGGGCTGCGCGCGATGGCCGCATGGCGCTACCGTTCCGGGCGCTACGACCAGCCGTGGGAACTGGAGCTCGCCAGCCGGCTGGTGCGCCTGCGCATGCCGCAAGTGTCGGGCCTGTAGCGCGGTCGCGCCTTGCACGTCGTCCAGGCCAACCTCCTGCGCGTGCCGGAGGGCTGCGCGCATGGCGACGTGCTGGCGCGCTGGCGTTCGCTGGTCGACATCGCGGAAATCGCCGCGGCCGGCGGCACGCGCGTCACGGTGCTGCAGGCATCGGATCGCGCAGAGCGCATCGTGCGCAACGGAATCGAGTACCGCTTCGTCGCACTGCCCGGCCGGGCGGGCACGCGGGAGCGCGGCCGCCGCCTCGCCGCGTCGTTGACGGAACTCGGCGCCGACGTGCTGCACGTGCAGGGGCTCGCCTTCGCCGCGGACGCCCGCGCGGTCGCGCGCGGGCTGCCGGGCCTGCCGATCCTCTGCCAGGACCATGCCGACCGGCCGCCCCGCCGGTGGCGCAGGTCCGCATGGAAGCGCTGGTACGCGGCGGTGTCGGCGGTCGCGTTCACCGCCGCCGAACAGGCGCGTCCGTTCGTCGACGCCGGCGTGTTCGACACCAGCATGCCGGTCTTCTCGATCCCCGAATCCAGCAGCCGGTTCACGCCGGGCGACCGCGCACGCGCGCGCGCCGAAACGGGCCTGCACGGCGACCCGTGCGTGCTGTGGGTCGGCCACCTGGACGCGAACAAGGATCCGCTGGCCGTCGTCGACGGCGTCGCGCGCGCCGCGCTGCGGCTGCCCGGCCTGCAGCGGTGGTGCGCCTTCGGCAACGCGACGCTGCTGCCCGACGTGGAAGCGCTGGTCCGCGCGCATCCGCAGCTCGACGGGCGCGTTCATCTGCTCGGCAGCGTGCCGCACGCGCGGATCGAAACGCTGATGCGCGCCGCCGACGTGTTCGTTTCTGGCAGCCGCGCGGAGTCGTGCGGCTACGCGCTGCTCGAGGCGCTCGCCTGCGGGGCGACCCCGGTCGTCACCGACATTCCCGCGTTCCGCGCGCTCACCGGCGGCGCCGTCGGCCACCTGTGGCCCGCCGGCGACGTCCCGCGCTTCGCCGACGCGCTCGTGGAGGCGTGGTCGCGGCCGCCGTCGCGCGCCGCGATTCGCGGGCATTTCGACGCCCACCTCTCGTTCGCCGCGGTGGGGCGGCGCTGGGCGCATGCGTATGCGCGCACCCGCGAGCTGCACGCGCACAGAGGCCACGCCGGCGGCCTCGCCGCAGCGCGGAGCACCGGATGAAGATCGCGCTGGTCGTGCCCGGGGGCGTGGACCGCGGCGGCGAGGCGCGCGTGATCCCGGCCTTCCTCGCCCTGGTCGCGAGGCTCGCGCGGCGCCACGACGTGCACGTCTACGCGCTGCGGCAGGAAGCGGCGCCGGGCGAGTGGACGCTCGCCGGCGCCCGCATCCACAACATCGGCGACGGCGCGACCCGCCTGCGCGCGATCCGCGCGATCCGGGCGGAGCACCGGCGGGCGCGCTTCGACGCGGTCCACGCGATCTTCTCCGGCGACTGCAGCCTGGTCGCGGTCGCGGCGGCGCGCTCGCTGCGCGTGCCCGGCCTGGTGCACATCGCCGGCGGCGAGCTCGTCGCCCTGCCCGACATCGATTACGGCGGCCGCCGCCGCTGGACCAGCCGGCTGCGCGAAGCGGTGGTGCTGCGCGCCGCCGACGCCGTCACCGCGGCCAGCGAGCCGATCCTCGCCTCGCTGCGCGCGCTGGGCATCGATGCGCGACGCGTGCCGCTCGGCGTCGACCTCGACGCCTGGCCGCCGGCGCCGCCGCGACCACGCGCGGACGGCCCGGCCAGGCTGCTGCACGTCGCCAGCCTCAACCGGGTCAAGGACCAGCCCACGCTGCTGCGCGCGCTCGCGATCCTCGCGCGGCGCGGCGAGGCCTTCACCGCGGACTTCGTCGGCGTGGACACGCTCGGCGGCGGGATCCAGGCGCTCGCGGCGCAGCTCGGCCTCGAGCGCCACGTCCGCTTCCGCGGTTTCATGACCCAGCGCGCGCTGCGGCCGCTGTTCGCGGACGCGGATCTGCTGGTGATGGCGTCGCGCCATGAAGCGGGGCCGCTGGTCGCGCTCGAGGCGGCGGTGGCGGGCGTGCCGACGGTCGGCACCGCGGTCGGCCACCTCGCCGAGTGGGCGCCCGGCGCCGCCGCCGTGGCGCCGGTGGGCGATGCGGAAGCCCTCGCCGCCGCGATCGCGCGCGTGCTCGGCGACGAGCCGCTCCGCCTCGCGATGGCGGCTGCCGCGCAACGCGTCGCGCTCGTCGAGGATGCCGACCGAACGGCGCAGGCCTTCGAAGCCCTCTACCGCGAACTGGCGTAACGGCGGCCGCCGCAGACCACCGCACCGACGTCAGCCGCCGTCCCGCGTGCCCCGGCGCGCCACGTACAGGCGGAAGCGCGACGGCCGCCGCCGCCCGCGCAGGGCCGCGACCGCCGGACGCAAGGCCCATGCGAGCCCGTACCACGGCCTGTGCACTTCCCAGCGGATCCGCAACGCGTGCTCCATTTCCTGCAGCCACGCATCGGTCAGGAAACCGAGCATCGCGATCGCGTTGCCCGCGACGCCGTGCCGGCATGCGAAGGCCGCCTGCCGTTCGGCGAGCATCCTGCGCCCGTCCTCCTCGCGCGGATACCAGGGCGTGTCGCTGACGATGACCATCCCACCGGGCCTCACGCAGCGCAGCGCCTCGCGCAGCGCGCCCTCGCCGTCCTCGCTGTAGTGGAAGGACGCGTTGAACACCGCGGCGTCGAACTGCGCATCCTCGAACGGCAGGCGGTCGAAGCTGGCCTGGACGCGCGGGAACAGCGCGGGCAGCGCGGCGCGGTAATGGCGCGCGGCGCCCATCCCGTCCGCATCGTTGGTGACCAGGTCCACGGCGCACGGCCGATGCCCCGCCAGCGCGAGGCGATGGCTCATCCAGCAGTTCCCGGCGCCGAGGTCGAGGATGCGCGCGCTCCGCATCGCATCCCCGCGCAGCAGGCGGCGCAGGACGTAGCCGTGGCTGCGGGCCCGGATCCGCCACTGCCGCGGGTCGCGCGCGGCGCCGCCCGCATGCGGCAGGCCGAGGTAGAACGCGGGGTCGTCGCTGCCGCGGCCTTCCGCCGCGCGCACGCGTTCGTATTCGCGGATGAAACCGGCGAAGTGCGCCTCCGCTTCCGGCGACAGCGCGCGCAGGATGCCGCGCCGCAACGCGAAGGCGAACCCGCACGCGCGGCAGTCCGCGCCTGCCACGCCTGCCTCCGCCACGCCGGCGCCGCAGCGCGGGCAGCGCAGGCGGATCCCCGCCGGCCAGCCTCCCGCGTCCGCGTCGTTCAAGGCGCGAGGACCGGCGAATCCATGGCCGCGCGCACGGCGTACAGCATGTCCATGCGCGGCACCGGCTTCGCCAGCCAGTTGAGGACCCGCCGCACATGGCCCATCCGCGGCCATGTCTGGCCCTGCAGGTACAGTTGCGTGCGCAGCATGTCCGCACGTTCCTGCACCGCTTCCTGCGGCGGCCGGATCCGGTGGCCGAGGTACCGGCCGGCTTCCGCGAGGGTGCGCGACCACTCCAGGCCCGCGAGCGGATGCAGCCAGAGTTCCGAGCACGACACCGCGGTCATCGTCTGCCGCCGGGACAGCAGGCGCAGCAGCGGCGGGCTGTGCCGCGAGAGCGGCGCGGCCGCGGCCGCGGGCCCCGCGCCGGGGTAATAGCGCGCGACCAGGCGCAGTACGGGCGCGGCCCACCACGCGGGTTCGCCGTCCGCTTCGCCGGACAGCGCGCGCCAGTCGGCATCGTCCATGCGCGCGGCCAGCAGCGCGATGTCGTGCAGGTGCATCAGGCGCAGGCTGCGGCTGCAGATGCCGCCGGCGGCGTGCAGCAGCAGGTGCGCCATCAGCGCGCCGGTCGACGCGTAGCCGTTCAGGCCGGCGCGCGCATCGTCCGGAAAGATGCGCGCGGTGATGTCGACCGCCGCGACCGGCAGCCGTTCCTGCACGCGGACGTGCAGCTCGATGCTCACCGGCGTGTCGCAGTGCTCGCCGAGGCCCGGCATCGGCCGGCCCGCGGCGGGCTTGAACACGCGATGCTTCCATTGCGCGTAGGACTCCACGTAACCCATCGCCTGCAGCACCGAGGCCACGGCGGGCGCACCGGCCTCCGCGACCAGCAGGTCGATGTCCGCCATCGGCCGCTCGCCGGGCGCGTAGAGTCCGATCGCCCGCAGCGCGGCGCCCTTCAGCGCCACCACCGGGATGCCGGCGTCGGCCGTGCCGGCGTCGATGCGCGCCAGCGTCGCCGCGATGCGGCGCTGCCGGCTCTGCACGTGCGCGTGCTGGTCGCGCAGGAAGCGCTGCCAGGGCGCGTACCGCCACTGGCAGCGGCCGCGCAGCATGGCCGGCACGCCGTGCGCCGCCGCGGCCGCCGATGCGAGGCGCCACTGCACGCCGTCCCAGTCGGGCGTCGGCGTGCCCGGCCGCGCCAGCTCCAGTGCCAGCGCCTCGGTGGCGTCGTGCAGGCCCGCCTTAACCGTCCTGAGCGGCGGCAGCATGGACTTCCTCCCGCGACGGGCGTGCGGCGGGCGCAGCAGGCGCGGCGCGCGCGGCGGCGGCATCCCGGTTGCGGTGTTCGCGCTCGCTGGCGAGCAGCGCGTCCCAGCGCGCCTCGAGCGCGGTACGCGCCTGTCGGTATTCGGCCGGCGCGACCTCCTGCACGGACTGCTGCAGGTCGACCTGGCGGTGCAGCAGGTCGCGGAAGCTGCGGTAGAAGGCCGAGTCGTAGGCGCCGCGGAACATCATGGCCAGGTCGCCGCTGTCGCTCCAGTGGGTCTTGCTGCCCAGCTGCGCCTTGACCTGCTCGTGGAAGCGCGTGCCCGGCAGCGGATACGACACGCTCACGCCGACTTCGTCCGGCGCCGCGTGCATGACCAGCCGGCGGGTGGCCAGCAGGTCGTCGAGCTCCTCGCCGAGATAGCCGAGCTGGATGAAGAAGCCGACGCGGATGCCGTGCTCGCCCAGACGCGTGCGCGCGGTGACCAGCTCCTCGACGGTGGTGTCCTTGGCCATCGCATCGAGGATCCGCTGGCTGCCGCTTTCGCCGCCGATCCAGGCCTCGACGCAGCCGGCTTCGCGCAGCGCCGCCGCCATCCGCTCGCTGATCATGTTCGCGCGGATCTGGATCGTGAACGGCACCCAGCCGTCGAGCTCGCGCAGGTGCGCGGCGAACTCCGCGAGCCAGTCCGGGCGGAAGCCGAAGATGTCGTCGGCCATCCACACGTGGTCGGGCGCGAACGCGCGCTTCAGGAACGCCATCTCCGCGGCGACGTCGCGCGCCTCGCGCTGTCGGTAGTGGTTGCCCCAGATCGGCTTCGCGCACCAGTTGCAGCGGAACGGGCAGCCCCGCGACGCGACCATGTTGAGGCTGAAGTAGCCGTGGCGCTCCTGCCACAGGCGGCGATAGCGCTCGATGTCCACCAGGTCCCACGCCGCTTCGCCCGACAACCGCGGGTACGGCGGCAGCGCGCCGGGCTTCGGCGCCTCGCGCGCGCCGTCGTCGGTCGACACGATGCCCGCGACGCCGCCCATCCAGTCGGCGGCCTCCTGGCCGCGGTCCGCATCGAGGCGCGCGACGAGCTCGCGCAGCGCGCCGATGCCCTCGCCCACCAGGACTGCATCGGCACCGGCCGCGAGCAGCGCCTGCGGCCGGTCGGACGCGTCCGAGCCCGCGACGACGACGCGCGCGCCGGCGGCCTTCGCTTCGGCCACCATCCGGCACGCCGCCTCGTGCATGCGGTCCAGGCACATCTTGGTGAGGAAGTTGAAGTTGTCCTCGTACAGCACCACCAGGTCCGGGCGCGCGCCGGGCAGCGTCGCCGCGTATTCGTCCACGCCTTCGGCGAGCATCGCGTCGAACAGCGCCACCTCGTGCCCGAGCTGCCGCAGCATCGCGGCGACCTGCAGCGTGGCGAGCGGCGGATAAGGCTTCCCGCGCTCCCACTGCTTCGGGTCGAAGCGGAGGAAGTAGGAATGGGCGAGCTGGATCCTGAGCATGCGCCCGTAGGTGCCGGGCCGCGGGCGGATGGTTGCGGCCCTGCCGGGGCGGGCGCGGCGCGGCAACCTTTTCGCGTCCCGCGCCCCACCCATCCGCATGACCCTCCTCGCCGCCTGCCGCGCCGCCGCCGATCCCGGCCTCGCCGCGCCGACGACCGGCGCGGCGGCGACGGCGCCCGTCCGGCGCCGACTGGCCCAGGGCGCGCCCTTGCGGTTGCGCCGCGTCCGCGCTGCGCGGCGCGGCCTCGC
>JBQCJF010000139.1:0-4894 GCA_051953015.1 Luteimonas sp. | reverse complement strand
CAGCAGGCTGCGCTGGATCGCCCCCACCGACTGCGCGCTCACGAGGCCGTACTGCGTCGACACGTCCTTGCGCTCGTCGGCAACGAGGTTCAGGAGCGCGCGCAGGTCCTCCAGGTCGAGCAGGAGCAGCCCGCGGTCGTCGGCGAGCTTGAACACGATGTCGAGCACGCCGGATTGCGTGTCGTTGAGCTCGAGAATGCGCGCCAGCAGCAGCGGCCCCATCTCGCTGACGGTGGTGCGCACCGGGTGACCCAGCCTGCCGTACAGGTCCCAGAAGATCGCCGGCGCGCCCTCGTTGCGATAGTCGGCGATGCCGATCTGCGCGATGCGTGCCTGCAGCTTCCCGTTCGTCGTGCCCGGCACCGCGAGGCCGGCGACGTCGCCCTTCACGTCGGCGATGAATACGGGCACGCCGATGCGCGAGAAGCCCTCGGCCACCGTCATCAGCGTCACCGTCTTGCCGGTGCCCGTGGCGCCCGCGACCAGGCCGTGGCGATTGCCGTATCGGGGCAGCAGCACGACGCTGCCCGAATCCGGCGTGGTGATGGCCTTGCCGACGAGGATGGGATCCATGCGGAGGTTCCGTGAGGGTCGTCGGGATTCTAGCCGCCGCGGGTTGCCCCCGGTCGCGCGCCGCGGCTACCCTGCGGTTTTCGCACCGCGTTCACGCCGAAATGACCTCGAAGCCCGTCGACCGCATGGTCCTGCCCGCAGCGCTTTTCGCCGCCGCGCTCATCGCCGTGCGGGGGGCCGCCGCGGCGCATGCCGCGCCGCGCCGCGACCAGGCCGCCATCGACGCCATCGCCGCGCGCATGGGCGCGGCCGAGGCGCGCTATCGCGACGCCGTGGTCCGCATCGCCGACGCCGACCCGGACGGCACGGCGCAGGCCGACGCCGCGCTGGGCGACATGGAGGACGCGGTCGCCGATTGCGCGCACGCCGAAGGCTGCCCGGTGTCCACGCTCGTCGCGAGCTACGCGCGCCTGCTGAAGGAAGCGGCCGACGGCGAGGCCGGCATCGATGCGGACGCCGCCGCTCCCGACCACGCCGATGCCGGCATCGGCGCCGGAACGGCGGTGGCGCAGGCGGGCCGGTTCGCCGCCGACGTGCCCGAAGTGGCGCGCGCCGCGAGCCTGCTCGACGGCAAGTCGCACCGCTTCGACGACATGGTCCAGTACAACCCCGCGGTCCAGGCCGCGATCCGGCGCTGGCTCACCGACATGCGCGGCCAGCTGCTCGACACGTACGAGAACTACGAATACCTGCGCCAGCTGATGTGGCCGTCGTTCGAGCGCGCCGGCCTGCCGGAGGCGCTGCTGTTCGGGATCATGGCCAAGGAATCGAACGGCAAGGTGCACGCGGGCTCGCGCGTCGGCGCCGCCGGCCCGATGCAGTTCATGTACGCCACCGGCAAGCGCTTCGGCCTCGGCGTGGACGCGACCGGCTTCGACACCCGCTACGACCCGCTCGCGTCGGCCCAGGCCAGCGCGGCCTACCTCAACGAGCGCATGGGCGAGCTCAACGGCAACATCGAGCTGGCCCTCGCCGCGTACAACGGCGGGGAAGGGCGCGCGCGCCGCGTGTTCCAGGCCAGCGGCGGCCGGGGCTTCTGGGATTCGTCGGTGTATGCGCAGTTCCCGCCGGAAACGCGCGACTACGTACCCATGGTGATCGCCGCCGCCTGGCTGTACCTGCACCCGAAGGCGTACGGCCTGTCGTTCCGCCAGGTCGACCCGCGGCCGGCGCCGCTGGTGCTGCAGAAGCCCGACTCGCTGTACGGCCTCACGATCTGCCTCGGCGACTACGGCACGCGCGACGGCTACCTGCGCACGCTGCGCAACCTCACCCCGCGCGTACAGGCGGACGCGGCGCTGCCCGCGGGGACCCAGCTGCGCGCGAGCACGCGGATCGCGGGACTGTACGCGCGCTACTGCGTGCAGGGCCCGCGGGCGCAGCTCGCGCAGACGCTGATGGCGAGCGACGCGCGCGCCGCGCTGGTGCAGGTGGCGGGCACGCCGCAGCCCGCGCCGATCCCGGCGTCCGCGCCGTCGCGGCCGAGCCATTACCAGGTGCAGCGCGGCGAGACGCTGAGCTCGATCGCGCGCAAGTTCCAGTGCACCGCGAGCGACCTCGCCAGGGGCAACCGGATCAAGGCGCCGGCCTACCGCATCCGGCCCGGGCAGAAGCTCAAGCTCGACGCCTGCCGGCAGTGAGCCCGCTCAGGCCAGCGTCGCGAGGCGCTGGCCCAGCCGCACCGGCGATTCCGCCGCGAGGCCCGGCGCCAGCGCGCCGACGCCGCGCGGCAGCAGCACGATCACCGTCGAGCCGTAGTTGAAGCGCGCCATCTCCGCGAAGCGTTCGATCACCACGCGCTGGTCGCGGTAGTCCTTCGCGGTCACCGTCCTGCCGTATTGCGGAATCTCGATCCCGCTCCACACGGTTTCCACGCCCGACACCAGCAGCGCGCCGACCATCACCACGGCCATCGGGCCGAAGTCGCATTCGAAATGGCACACGAGGCGCTCGTTGCGCGCGAACAGGCGCGGCACCGCCGCGACCGCGGCCGGCCCGACCGAGAACAGCCGGCCCGGAACGTGGACGGTGCGCAGCAGCCGCCCGGTCCAGGGCATGTGCACGCGATGGTAGTCGCGTGGCGAGAGGTACACCGTCGCGAACAGGCCGTCCGCGTAAGGCGCGGCGGCGTCCGCGTCGGCGAGCAGTTCGGCGGCGGTGAACGACTGCCCCTTGGCCTGGAAGATGCGGCCCTGCTCGATCGCGCCGCACTGGCTGATGCGGCCGTCGGCCGGCATCAGCAGCGCGCGCGGGTCGGCGTCGGCGAGGCGCGCGCCGGGCTTCAGCGCGCGGGTGAAGAAGGCATTGAAGCTTTCGTAGCCGTGCGGATCGGATTCCAGCGCCTCGGCCAGGTCGACGCCGAATCGTTCCACGACCGTCCCGATCAGCCAGCGGCGCACGCGCGGGTGGCGCGAATAGGCCAGCTGCCGCGCAAGCGACGACAGCAGCCGGTGCGGCAGGACGTGGGTGAGGGCGGTCAGCGCGTCCATGGGTGCGCGACGCCGGTCAGGGACGCGCGCGGGTCAGCGCGGCGAGGTCGGAGGCGATGGCCGGCGCGTCCAGCGCGCCTTCGGACTGCTGGATGACCCCGGCCATCCGCGCCTTCGGATCGAGCACCGCGATCGCCGCCGAGTGGTCGACGCTGTACTGGTCGGCCGGCGCGCCCGGGGGCGCGGGCACCTTCATGAAGACCAGCGACAGCGAGCGCGCGAACGCCTCGAGCGCGGGAATGTCGGCGGTCGCGGCGAGCGTGTCCTTGTGGAAGGCGTGCGCGTATTCGCCGACGCGATCCGGCGTGTCGCGGTCGGGGTCGACCGAGACGAAGAGCAGCCGCGGCCGCGTCGCCTCCGGCAGCGCCGCCCACTGCTTCTGCGCCTGCGCCAGCTGGGCGAGCGTGGTCGGGCAGACGTCGGGGCAATGGGTGAAGCCCAGGAACACCAGCGTCCAGTGGCCCTGCAGCTCGCCCGGCACCAGCGGGGTGCCGTCGGACTGCTGCAGCGAGAACGCCGGCAGCTCGCGCGGCTGGTCGAACAGGCGGACCACCTGCAGTTGCGGCCGCTGTGCCTGCGCCTGCAGCGCGAGGCGGTGCTGCGCGGCCCAGAACCCGAAGGCCGCGGCGACGGCACAGACCAGGACGACGAGGGTGGTGCGGTTGAACATCGGTCGGGTCCCTACTTCAACAGGCACTTGAACTTCGGCCATGATAGCCGCGCCACCGCTATAATTCCCGGTCCAGCGCCCAGGCCGCGGCCCATGACCGACGAGCTCCAGACCATCATCGACCTGATCCGCTACGGCGCCAGCCGGTTCAGCGCGGCCGGGCTGACCTTCGGCCACAGCTACGACAACGCCCTGGACGAGGCCACCCAGCTCACCCTGCACGCCCTGCACCTGCCGCACGACCTGCCGCCGGCCTATGGCAACGCCCGGGTCACGCTGGCGGAGAAGGAGGACGTGCTGGCGCTGTTCCTGCGCCGCATCGAGGAACGCATCCCGGCGGCCTACCTGGCCGGCGAGGCCTGGTTCGCCGGGCTGTCGTTCAAGTCCGACCCGCGCGCGCTGGTGCCGCGCTCGCCGATCGCCGAGCTGATCGAATCCGGCTTCGAGCCCTGGCTCGGCGGCCGCGAGGTCCGGCGCGCGCTCGACCTGTGCACCGGCTCGGGCTGCATCGCCATCGCGATGGCGCACCACAATCCCGACTGGCACGTCGACGGCGTGGACCTGTCGGACGAAGCGCTGTCGCTGGCGCGCGAGAACGAGCAGCGCCTGCACGTGCGGAACGTGCGCCTGCTCAAGTCCGACCTCTTCTCCGCGCTGTCGGGCGAGCACTACGACCTGATCGTCACGAACCCGCCGTACGTCACCGATGCCGAGACCGACGCGCTGCCGGCCGAATACGCGCACGAACCCGAACTCGGCCTGCGCGCCGGCCACGACGGCCTCGACCTGGCGCTGCGCATCCTGCGCGATGCCCCGCTGCACCTCACCGAGGACGGCCTGCTGGTCTGCGAAGTGGGCGAGGCCGAGCAGGCGCTGGTGAAGCTGCTGCCGGAGCTGCCGCTGATGTGGGTGGAGTTCAAGGTCGGGCAGATGGGCGTGTTCGTCGCCGAGCGCCACGACCTGGTCGCGCACCATGCGCGGATCCGCAAGCTCGCCGACGCGCGCAGCGCGGCCCCGGCGAGTGCAGCCGCTGCCGCTGCCGCTGCCGCGCCGGTCGCCGCAGCGGACCCGTCCGCGGCCGACCTGGACGCGGACGACGCGCCCCGCCTGTTCTAGCGCCGGCGCGTCGCGATGAAAAACTTAGGCCGGCTGCTGCGCGTCA
>JBQCJF010000138.1:0-13062 GCA_051953015.1 Luteimonas sp. | reverse complement strand
CCACTGCTCGGCGTGCGCGCCCCCGCAGGCCACCGCGGCCAAGCGCGCGGTCTACCGCGGCGCCACGCCGGCGCCGGCGGCGCCGCAGACCGTGCCCAGCTCGGCAAGGCGCCCGCGCCGCTGCGGGCCCGCGGCGTTGCGCGCGAGCGCCTGCACCAGGCCCGGCAGCAGCGCGGTGCGCATCACCCCGAGCTCGGCGCTCAGCGGGTTCGCCAGCGCGACCGAGCCGCCGTCCAGCCCCCACGCGGCGAGCAGCGCGGCGTCCACGAAGGCGTAGTTGATCGTGTCGAGGTAATCGCGCGCGGCGAGCTGCGCGCGCACGGCGTCGTCGCCGACGCGCGTTTCCGACGGCGCGGCGAGCCGGGTCGCACCGCCGGGCAGCGTCGCAGGGATCGCGTCGTAGCCGTGGATGCGCGCGACTTCCTCGATCAGGTCTTCCTCGATCGCGATGTCGAAGCGGCGCGGCGGCGGCACGACCTGCCAGCCGTCGGCGGTGGCGGTGGCGTCCAGGCCGAGCGAGGCGAGGATGCGCTCGACGTCGGCATCGGGAATGGCGATGCCGAGCACGCGCGCCAGGCGCGCGCGGCGCAGCGCCACCGCGGCGCGGGACGCGGGTTGGCCTTCGATGCGGGCTTCGAGCACCGGGCCGGGCCTGCCGCCGGCGAGGTCGACGACGAGGCGCGTGGCGGCCTCGATGGCCGTGCGCGGCAGTTCCGGATCCACGCCGCGCTCGAAGCGGTGCGCGGCGTCGGTGTGCAGGCCGAGGCGGCGGCTGCGGCCGATGATCGCCTCGGGCGCGAAGTGCGCGGCCTCGAGGAACACGCTGCGGGTACCGTCGCCGACCTTGGTGTCGTCGCCGCCCATGATGCCGCCGAGGCCGACCGCACGATCGGCGTCGGTGATCACGAGGAACCGGTCGTCGAGTTCGGCATCGTCGCCGTTGAGCAGGCGCAGCGTCTCGCCGGCGCGCGCGTTGCGCACGCCGATCGGGCCGCGCAGCAGGTCGCGGTCGTAGGCGTGCATCGGCTGGCCGAGCTCGAGCATCACGTACTGGGTGATGTCGACGAGCAGGCTGACCGGGCGGATGCCGCTGCGGCGCAGGCGCTCGACCATCCACGCCGGGCTGGGACGCGTCGCGTCGATGCCCTCGATGACGCGGCCGAAGTAGCGCGGCGCGGCGGCGCCCGCGTCGAGGCGGATCTCCATGCGCGCATCGCTTTCGGCCGGCACCGGCGCGGTGTCGCAGGGCTTGACCTGCGTTCCGAACGCCGCGGCCACGTCGTAGGCGATGCCGCGGAGGCTGAAGCAGTCGCCGCGGTTCGGCGTGAGCCCGAGCTCGAAAACGGTGTCGGGCAGGCCGAGGTATTCCGCCAGCGGCGCGCCGACCGGCGCATCGGACGGCAGTTCGAGCAGCCCGGAGGCGTCGGCGTCGAGGCCGAGCTCCTTCGCCGAGCACAGCATGCCGCTGGATTCGACGCCGCGCAGCTTCGCGGCCTTGATCTCGATGTCGCCGACGCGCGCGCCGACCGTGGCGAGCGGCGCGACCAGGCCGGCGCGCGCGTTCGGCGCGCCGCACACGATCTGCAGCGGCTCGGCGGCGCCGACGTCGACGCGGCACACCTGCAGCCGCTCCGCGTCCGGATGCCGCGCGCACTCGACGATGCGCGCGACGACCACGCCGTCCAGGCGCTCGCCGATGCGCTCGGTGCCTTCCACTTCCAGGCCGATCATCGTCAGCCTGCGCTCGAGCGCCGCGCTGTCGGCATCGATGGATACGTGCTGGCGCAGCCAGTTCTCGGAGAATTTCATCGCATGCCCCTAAACGGTGTGGGCCTCAGGCGAACTGGCGCAGGAAGCGCACGTCGTTCTCGAAGAACGCGCGCAGGTCGTTGACGCCGTAGCGCAGCATCGCCAGCCGCTCCACGCCCATGCCGAAGGCGAAGCCGGTGTAGCGCTCCGGGTCGATGCCGACCGCGCGCAGCACGTTCGGATGGACCATCCCGCAGCCGAGCACCTCGAGCCAGCGCGAGCTGCCGTCGTCCAGGTCCCACTTGATGACGACGTCGGCGCCCGGCTCGACGAACGGGAAGTACGTCGGCTTGAACAGCATCTCGAAGTCGCGCTCGAAGAAGCCGCGCAGGAATTCCGAGATCGTGCCCTTGAGGTCGGCGAAGGTCGCGTGCTCGTCGACCAGCAGGCCTTCGACCTGGTGGAACATGGGCGAATGCGTCTGGTCGCTGTCGCTGCGGTAGACCTTGCCGGCCGCGATCATGCGCCGCGGCGGCGCGCCGCCGCCCTCGAGCAGGTCGCGCATGTAGCGCACCTGCACGCCCGAGGTGTGCGTGCGCAGCAGCCGGCCGATGCCGCCGTCGCCGGGAAGGTAGAAGGTGTCGTGCATGGCGCGCGCCGGATGGTGCGGCGGGAAGTTCAGCGCCTCGAAGTTGTGCCAGTCGTCCTCGATCTCCGGGCCGTCGGCAAGCTCGTACCCCAGCTGCCCGAAGATCGCGGCGATGCGGTCCATCGCGCGCGTCAGCGGATGCAGGCCGCCGCGCGCCGCGTCGCGGCCCGGCAGCGTGACGTCGACGGTTTCGCCGGCCAGGCGCGCGTCGAGCGCCGCATCGTCCAGCGCGATCTTGCGCGCGGACAACGCCTCGCCGATCGCGTCGCGCACGCGGTTGATCGCCTCGCCCGCGGCCTTGCGCTCGTCGGCGGGCAGCGCGCCCAGCGACTTCAGCTGCGCGGTGACGCTGCCCGACTTGCCGAGCAGCGAGACGCGCAGCGCCTCCAGCGCATCGGGCGAACCCGCCGCCGCGATGTCGGCCAGCGCCTGTCGCCCGAGATCCTCGATTCCTGCCATTCCGATCCCCAGAAACAAAAAGGGGAAGACTTGCGTCCTCCCCCCTAGTGCGAGCTTTTCCTTGAGAAGTCCGGCCATGGATGGCCGGGCTCTCGCGGAGGGACCCGCATTATGCCGCGAGAGCGCCCTTCGCCTTTTCGGCCAGCGCCGCAAAACCCGCCGCGTCGTGCACGGCGATGTCCGCCAGCACCTTGCGGTCGAGGGTGATACCGGCCTTCATCAGGCCGTTCATGAAGCGGCTGTAGCTCAGGCCGTTGATGCGGGCCGCGGCGTTGATGCGCGCGATCCACAGCGTCCGGAACTGGCGCTTCTTCTGCTTGCGGCCGATGTAGGCGTACTGCAGCGCCTTCGTGACCGCCTGCTTGGCGACGCGGAAGACCTTGCGACGGGCATGGTAGTAGCCCTTGGCCTGCTTGAGGACCTTCTTGTGACGGCGGCGCGCCTGCACGCCACGCTTGACTCGTGCCATTGTTCAGCCCTCCTCAGAGATACGGAAGCATGCGGTCCAGGCGGCCCGCGTCCTCGGCACGAACATGGTTCGTCTGCCGCAGGTTGCGCTTCCGCTTGGTCGCCTTCTTGGTGAGGATGTGGCTCTTGTTGGCGTGGCCGCACTTGTACTTGCCGGAAGCCGTCTTCCGGAAGCGCTTGGCCGCCGCCCGATTCGTCTTGATCTTGGGCATTGGATTGTCCTTGCGAAATCAGTCACTGGCCCGGGCGGCAGCGGTCGGCCCGAAGGCTCCGCCACGCTTTCCATCCTGCCCCTGCCGGTCATAAGCCATTGATTCGCAACGAATCAAGGCGGGTCCTGGTATTGCCCCCGGTGTAACATGTTGCACCGGGCCGGCCATTATGCGGCCCGGCCCGTTGCGATGCAACGGGCCGGCCGAAATTCCTCTTGGAAATCAGGGCCTTTCTGCCCTTGCCGGCGTTGACCGGCCTTAGGCCGGGTCGAACGGCGGCAGTTATCACGGCTCAGCCGTGATAACCCTACTTCTTCTTCGGAGCGATCATCATCACCATCGGCCGCCCTTCCCGGCGCGGCCGCGACTCGATCACGATGTCCTCGCCCAGGTCGGCCTCGATCCGGGCGGCCATCTCGCGGCCCAGTTCCTGGTGGCTCATCTCGCGGCCACGGAACCGGATGTTGACCTTGACCTTGTCGCCCTCCTCGAGGAAGCGGCGCATGTTCCGCAGCTTGATCTGGTAGTCGCCCTCGTCCGTCACCGGACGGAACTTGAGCTCCTTGATCTCCTGCTGCTTGGTCTTCTTCTTGGCCTCGTTGGCCTTCTTCTGCTGCTCGAACCGGAACTTGCCGAAGTCCATGATCTTGCAGACCGGCGGGTCCGCGTTCGGCTGGATCTCGACGAGATCCAGGCCTTCTTCCTCGGCCTTGGCCAGCGCTTCGTCGCGCGACAGGACGCCGATCATCTCGCCGTCGCTGCCGATCACGCGCACGCGCGGCACGCGGATCTCGCCATTCTTTCGGTTCTGCTTATCGGGGGTGCTGATGTTTCGATCTCCGGAGTGGAACGTGCCGCCCTTCCCGGGGCGGAGCTTGGGGTGGGCCGTGCGGCCCTGGCCTATCGGTAGCGGCTACATTATCGCCTCGCCGCGCAGCCGGGATGCGAAATCGGCGATGGACATCGACCCCAGGTCCTCGCCGGAGCGGGTCCTGACCGAGACCATGCCGTTTTCGCGCTCGCGGTCCCCGACCACCAGCAGGTAGGGCACCCGCTGCAGCGTGTGCTCGCGGATCTTATAGCCGATCTTCTCGTTGCGCAAATCGGAATCGATCCGGAAGCCTTGATTTGTAAGGGTTTTCTGAACCTCGGCCACCCAGTCCGCCTGGGCGTCGGTGATGTTCATGACCACGGCCTGGACCGGGGCCAGCCAGGCCGGGAGCTGGCCGGCGTGGTGCTCGATCAGGATGCCGATGAAGCGCTCCATCGAGCCGACGATCGCGCGGTGCAGCATGACCGGGTGGCGCTTCTGGCTGTGCTCGTCCACGTATTCGGCGCCGAGGCGGCCCGGCATCATGAAATCGACCTGCATCGTGCCCAGCTGCCAGGTCCGGCCGATGGCGTCCTTCAGGTGGTACTCGATCTTGGGGCCGTAGAAGGCGCCCTCGCCCGGCAGCTCCTCCCATTCCACGCCGGCCGAACGCAGCGCGGCGCGCAGCGCGTCCTCGGCCTTGTCCCAGGTCGCGTCGTCGCCGAGGCGCGGTTCCGGGCGCAGCGCGATCTTCAGCTGCACCTCGGTGAACCCGAAGTCCGCGTACACCTTCATCGCCTGCTGGTGGAACGCGGTCACCTCGGCCTCGATCTGGTCCTCGGTGCAGAAGATGTGGCCGTCGTCCTGGGTGAAGCCGCGCACGCGCAGGATGCCGTGCAGCGCGCCGGACGGTTCGTTGCGGTGGCAGGCGCCGAACTCGCCGTAGCGGATCGGCAGGTCGCGGTAGCTGTGCAGGCCCTGCTTGAACACCTGCACGTGGCCGGGGCAGTTCATGGGCTTCAGCGCGTAGGTCCGCTTCTCGGACTCGGTGAAGAACATGTTGTCCTTGTAGTTGTCCCAGTGGCCGGACTTCTTCCACAACTCGACGTCGAGGATCTGCGGGCAGCGCACCTCACCGTAGCCGGTGTCGCGGTACACCTTGCGCATGTACTGCTCGACCACCTGCCACACGCTCCAGCCCTTCGGGTGCCAGAACACCAGGCCCGGCGCTTCTTCCTGCAGGTGGAACAGGTCCTGCTGCTTGCCGATGCGGCGGTGGTCGCGCTTCTCGGCTTCCTCGAGCATCGTGAGGTAGGCCTTGAGGTCCTTGTCGTTCAGCCACGCGGTGCCGTAGATGCGGCTGAGCATCTGGTTCTCGTGGTTGCCGCGCCAGTACGCGCCGGCGACCTTCATCAGCTTGAACGCGCGCAGCTTGTCGGTGTTCGGCACGTGCGGGCCGCGGCACAGGTCGGTGAAGCCGCCCTGCGCGTAGAGCGAGAGCTCCTCGTTCGCGGGGATGGATTCGATGATCTGCGCCTTGTATTCCTCGCCCATGTCGCGGAAGAACTTCGTCGCGTCGTCGCGGGACTTGACGCTGCGCGCCACGGGCAGCGCTTCCTTCACGATCTTCTGCATCTCCGCCTCGATGGCGGGCAGGTCCTCGGGCGTGAACGGGCGCTCGTAGGCGAAGTCGTAGTAGAAGCCGTTGTCGATCACCGGGCCGATCGTGACCTGCGCGCCGGGATACAGGCGCTGCACGGCCTGCGCCAGCAGGTGCGCGGTGGAGTGGCGGAGGATGTCGAGCGCCTCGGGCGACTTGTCGGTGACGATGGCGAGCTCGGCGTCGCGCTCGATGCGGTGGCTGGTGTCGACGAGCCGGCCGTCGACCTTGCCGGCGAGCGCGGCCTTGGCCAGGCCGGCACCGATGGACGCGGCGACGTCGGCGACGGTGACGGGGTGGTCGAACTCGCGGCGCGAGCCGTCGGGAAGGGTGATGGCGATCATTTCGGTGGCTTGGTGGGGATTCGGGTGCGGGGGGCTGGCCCCGGGGCGGCCTCGCGGCCACAAAAAAAGCGCCACGAGGGCGCCTGCGGATGCGGAAGCCTCGGGACGGTCAGCAGTGGATGCCGGTAGTGTCCATGTCGCACGCTCGGCCACGGTTTCCCGGGGCCACCTCGATGGAATCCAACTCGCGCAAACGCTAGGGGCGGCGCCCCCAAAAGTCAATGCGGAAGCCGGCCCGGACCGCGGTTTTCGCTAGACTCGGGCGGTCATCGCCCGGGGATCCCGACGTGTCGCAGAGCATCCACGATTTCCACGACGACCCGCGCAACGAGCGCATCCTGATCTGGGTGAACGGCGCGCTGAAGCCGCGCGCCGAGGCCGTGGTCTCGGTGTTCGACAGCGGTTTCGTCCTCGGCGACGGCGTCTGGGAGGGCCTGCGGGTGGCCGGCGGCCATCCCCTGTTCCTCGACGAGCACCTGGACCGCCTGTACGAGGGCGCGAAGGCGATCGCCCTCGACATCGGCCTCGACCGCGCCGCGCTGGTCCGCGCGCTGTACGACACCCTGGCGGCGAACGGCATGGAGGACGGCGTCCACCTCCGCCTGATGGTGACGCGCGGCCCGAAGCGCACGCCCTACCAGGATCCGCGCGCCGCGGCCGGCCCCGCCACCGTCGTGATCATTCCGGAGTTCAAGCTGCCGAAGCCGGAAACCGTCTCCGCGGGCCTGCGCCTGTTCACCGTGCACGTGCGCCGCGGCTATCCGGACGTGCAGGACCCGAAGCTCAACAGCCACAGCAAGCTCAACTGCATCACCGCCTGCATCCAGGCGATCGAGGCCGGCGCGGACGAAGCGCTGATGCTCGACCCGCACGGCTTCGTCGCCACCTGCAACTCGACCCACTTCTTCATCGTCCGCAAGGGCGAGGTGTGGACGTCGACGGGCGACTACTGCCTCGGCGGGATCACCCGCGGGAACGTGCTGCGCGCGTGTCGCGAGGCGGGCATTCCCGCGTTCGAGAAGAACTTCAGCCTGAGCCAGGTGTACGGCGCGGACGAGGCGTTCTGCACCGGCACGTTCGCGGGCGTCGTGCCGGTGCGCACCGTCGATGGCCGCGCGATCGGCGCCGGCGAAGCGGCGCTGCCCGGGCCGATGGTGCGGCGGCTGCAGGCGCTGTACCGCGAGCTGGTCGCGCGCGACGTCGCGTTCCGCGCCGGGCAGCGGCTCGCATGACCGTGCGCGTCGCGATGTGGAGCGGGCCGCGCAACATCTCGACCGCGATGATGCGCGCCTGGGAAAACCGCGCCGACTGCGCCGTCAGCGACGAGCCGCTGTACGCGGCCTACCTGGCGGCGACCGGGCTCGACCATCCCGGGCGCGAGGAGGTCGTCGCCGCCGGCGAAACCGACTGGCGCCGGGTCGTCGCCGGCCTGCTCGGCCCCGCGCCGGGCGGACGGCCGGTCTGGTACCAGAAGCACATGAGCCATCACCTGCTGCCCGGCATGGACACCGGCTGGGTCGCGGGGCTGCGCAACGTGTTCCTGATCCGCGATCCGGCCGAAGTGGTCGCCTCGTACATCAAGTCGCGCGCGGAAGTGGCGCCGGCCGACATCGGCCTGCAGCAGCAGGCGCGGCTGTTCGACGAAACCTGCGCGCGCGACGGCGTCGCCCCGCCGGTGATCGACGCGGGCGACTTCCTGCGCGCGCCGGAGGCGCACCTGCGGGCGCTGTGCGACTGGCTGGGGATCGCCTTCGAGCCGTCGATGCTGCGCTGGCCCGCGGGGCCCCGCGACAGCGACGGCGTCTGGGCGCCGTACTGGTACGAGCACGTGTGGGCGTCGACCGGATTCGATCCGCCGCGGGAAAGGGAAGGCGTGGCGCCCCTGTCGGGCGAACCGGCGCGGGTGGCGGAAGCCTGCCGCCCGGCCTACGAGCACCTGCACCGCCATCGGCTGCAGGTGGTGGGCGGTACAGGGTTCGAACCTGTGACCCCTACCATGTCAAGGTAGTGCTCTACCGCTGAGCTAACCGCCCGGCTACCCGCAGGCGGGCCTGCGGGGTCGCGCAGTTTAGCCGAGCGGGCCCCGGGCGACAACTTGCCGCGGGTCCGCCCGGGATCACGGGGGCAGCGTCTGCCTCTGGCCGCGCCCGCCCGTGCGGGCGTCGTTGTCCTGGATGACGACTTGCATCGCGGGCACGGTCGGCGACGCGCCCGTGACCGAATCGATGGCGATGACGAAATCCTCCGTCGGTTCGAACAGAGGGTCGTCGATGACGTTGGCGCGGCCGTACGCGCCCTTTTCGCCCTCGGGAATGGTCACCTCCACGTGGTCGGCGGCCTGGAAATCTTTCCCCGCCAGCGCGGTCCCGGAGTGCGAGCTATAGACGATGGTCACCCCTCCCGGTGGCGCAGGCGCGGACAGCCCGAAAACCGACTCGACGTTCTCCTCGTATTCCCGGCGATCCTCGCCCCCCCAGAACACCAGCGACGGGAGGGTGGACAACACGATCGGCTGCTCGAGGTCGCCTTGCAGGGACGGTGCGCGGAACCAGTACGGCTGATAGGGCGCCGGCGGGGTGGCCTTGATGTTGATGATCGCTCCCGGCATCACGAGCAGGCTGGCCGACTCTCCGGGCTGGAGGCCGAAACCGTAGGTCCCGATCACGCCGATACCTTCGAGGCCTTCCTCGACTGACACCGGAACACTGCCGGTCAATGCCGACCCGCCTTCGGGAAGGGAGAGCGTGAACGCCACGCGCATGCCGACGTACACGCGCAGGTCGGCCTCGACGCGGCCATCCACCAGCCCCAGGTTCATCGGCGCGGCGACGAAGGGCTCGGGGAGCGAGAAGGGATACATGCTCACCAGCGCGCTCTTCGCCGTGGGCACCGAATAGGCGAAATCGGGGGGCGAGACCGTCACCCAGCGGGCGCTGTCGGAGGTGCCGTCGACGCCGGTGAACAGCAGCTGGAAGGATCCGGTGGGCGCTTCCGCCCCCGCGGGGAACATGGCGCGCCCCTCGACCACGATGCGCGGATCGTCGTCGACGATGGTCGCCACCGCGTCGGCATCCTCGACGACGGTGCCGTCCACGCTGTGCAGCCGCAGGAAGACGGTCTCGTCGCCCTCTTCCGCGTCGTCGCCGATGATCGTGATCGGGAAATAGGCTTCCCGCTCGCCCGGCGCGATCTGCAGCGCATGCGTTTCCGGAATGCTGTAGTCGACCCCCGCCTCGGCGCTGCCGCCCACCACCTCCACTTCGAAGGCGAGTCCACCCGCGGGCGCCACGCCGCTCAGGCGGACCGGCACCTCGATCTCCGCGGTCTCGCCCTGCATCGGCTCGACGCGACCGGCATCGGCGATCAGCGCCGACCCGGGCGTTCCGCGGAAGGAGGCGACCGAGGACGCCGTGGCGCGCAGGCTGCGCACGTTGTCGGCCAGACCGTCGATTCCGCACGCCGCGCCGCAGGCGATGCTGCCGGGGTTGGAGAAGTAACCGATCCGCGGCATGTCGTATTCGGAATACGCCATGACGGTGGCGAACCCGGCTTCGCCACCCTGGCGGTAGCCGAACGACCACGGGAACGCGCCGGAGGAGATGCTCCCGTCGGCCGCCGTCGCGGTCTCTCGATCGTGGGAAGAACCCATGTTGTGGCCCAGTTCGTGGGGCAGTACCCACGGACTGCAGGGATCGACGTTGATCACCGCGTACCCGTAGCGGGGATCGAATTCGGTCCCCAGGTTGTCGCCGTTCAACCAGGCGATGCCGCAGGAGGGATCGCCTTCCGTGTAGGGCCGCACGAGGAACACGAGGTCCGCGCCCAGCTGGTCGCGCAAGTCGCCTTCGAGCTGCTCCTCGGTGATCGAATCCAGGACGGGTCGGTTGAGCGTCCCCGCGGCGACCTCGACTTCCTTCATCCCCTTGAGCTCGAACTGCACGCCGGTTCCGCTGTCCGCATGCGCCTGGTTGGCCGCCGCCACCTGTTGCACGACCTCGGTTTCGGCGGTTTCCACGCTACCGCGCAGGGCGACGAGCTCGTCGCTGTACAGCCCGAGCAGGTCGATGCGGACATCGCCCGATGCGTCGTCGTCCGCGACCGGCATGCGCCGGGCGGCTGCCATGCGGACACGGCCTTGCTTCGCCCGGCGCGGCGGCACGGGCATGTCGCTGTTGCCGATGCCCGTGTGGCCCGGCGGAATCAGGTTTCCCGCCGGCGCGATCCGGGTGACGTCGCGACTCGTCACGATCGACAGCTGCGAGCCGTCGGGCAGCGGCAACACGCCGAAGACGTCGTGCCCGCCGAAGGTCAGGACCATGGATTGCATGCCGACGCGGGTGGCGACCTTGCCGATCGCGGTCCATCGCCCCTTCCACGGCGTACGCCAGCCCACCATCCGCACTGGATAGCGGATGCCGCCCGGCAGTTCGACCAGAAGGGTGCCGTCCGCGAGGGCCGCGCGCACCATCGACTCGCTGAGCCGGAACACCGCGGGCGCCCCCTGGCGCGCGCTCGCCGGGACCTTGAGCACGGGGGCCTGGTTTTGCATGGCCGCGCCACCGCGCGCGGACGCCCGCGCTCCGGCCGCCAGGGCCTGCGATTCCTCGAAGCTACCCGCTCCTTTCGATTCGAGCGACCAGGCCCCCAGCCCGGCCACGCACAGCAACGCCCCCGCCGCAGCCGCGATCCATGCCCGCTTCATGCGTCATCCCTTCGGGTCCATCCCCGGAAATGAGGATAACGCGGCGCCGGTTCAGGGCGAAGGCTGCTTCGGGCCGGGGCCGCCGGTCGTGGCGTCATCGTCGCGGATGTCGATACGCTGGGTACCGTTGCGGGTGGTGGCGCCCTGCAGGTTCTCGGTCAGGAGTTCGAAGTACTCCGTCGGCTCGAAGCGATCGTCGTCCAATATCTCCAGGTTCACCTGCTTCTCCGTTTCGCCCGGTGCGAAGGTGAGGCTTCCGCTGGCATGGACGTAATCTTCGGCGCGCGAGGCGCTACGGCTTCGCGTGCGATAGTCGAGCGTCACCGCCGTCGCCGGCGCGGATGCGAGTTCGAACACGATTGCAACCGTGGTTCCGGCCGCTTCGGAGACCCAGGCGGGCGACCTGACGGCCAGCGAATTCGACGTGGACAAACGTGCGACGTGCGTGACATCCGCGTCCATCCGGAGACGTTCCACATAACGCTGGTACGGCGCCGGCGGCGTGATCCACAGGTCGACGACCGTGCCCGGAACGAACACCTGCCGATACGAATAGTCAGGGGGCGAGTAGTCCGCGTTCATCTGGTAGCTCACGGGGGCTTCCGACCAGGCAAGCTGGAACGGAATCGAGCCCGTGGGCATCGGATCTCCTTCGGGAACGGCGACGCTGGTGACCAGCACGGCCCCTCGCACGAGGTAGTAATCGCGCTCGGTATCGGCGTGGAGCGCGCCCATGTTCGTGTACGGCGCCATGAAGGGCTCGGGCGCGTCGCCGAACAGGTCGATCTCGCTGTCCTCGACCGCCTGGATTTCGAAGCGAAAGTCGGGCGGCGACACCCAATGGGTCAAGCTCGGGCTGTAGAAGCCCCCGTCCCCGCCGGAAGAATAGAGGGGGAATGGCACCGACGGGGGCGTAGCTCCAGCCGGAAAGCGCACCGCGCCGGAAAGCACGAGACGCGGATCGTCATTGCCGATCGTCAGCAATGCTTCGGCGTCGTGCAAGCTGGCGCCGGTGACGCCCACGAGCTTGAGGATCACGGTTTCGTCCGGCTCGACCTTGTCGTCGCCGATCAGGGTCAATGAAAACGGCGCCTCCCGCTCGCCTTCGGGAATGTACAACGTCGTGTCCGAGGGCAACCGGTAGTCCACGCCGGCCTTGGCAGTGCCATCCAGGACCTGGATCTCGAGCGTGACCCCGCCGGGAGGCGCCGCGCCGGACAGCAGCACCGGCACGCGCTGGTCCCGCTCCTGTCCATCGACGGGTTCCAGCCCGTCGACATCCGCGATCGACACGCTGCCAGGCGGGCCGCGAAAGGCCGCGATCGCCGTCGCCATGTTGTTCAGGCTGCGCACGTTGTCGGCGATCTCCGCAACGCCGCAGGGAGCGCCGCACCCATCGTTCAGCGGGTTCGAAAAGTAGCCTACCTGCGGCCCGAAGTAGGACATGATCGTCGCGAACGCCGGTGGCCCGTCCTGCTGGTAGCCGAAGGAGTACGCGTAGGCACCGTAGCCCAGGGTTCCGTCAGGCCTGGCCTCGGTCACCCGGTCGTGGGTCGAGCCCATGTTGTGGGCCAGTTCGTGCGCCACGACGTACTGACCGCAAACGTTGCTGACGGAAAAACCGCTTTCCGGATACACGTTCGAACGCTGCCTTCCGGATCCCGCCAGCCAGGCGATGCCGCAGCTGGGGTCGCCGGGCGTGTACGGGCGGAGAAGCATGACCAGGTCCGCGCCCGCCGCGTCCCGCAGGGCCTCGAGGTCGACGCCTTCCAGGGCGTTGTCGGTGATCGCATACAACGCCGCGTCGTTGAAGATGCCGGGGGGCACCGTCACCTGCCTTGTCGCGACGAGCGCAAGGCGCACGCGTGAACCGCTGTCCACGTGCGCCTGGGTCGCCACGGCAATCGTGTTGGCCAGCTCGGTCTCGGCGGCTTCGACGCTTCCTTCCATTGCCACCAGCTCATCGCTGTACAGACCGAGGACGTCGATCCGGACTTCGGCCGGCGCC
>JBQCJF010000137.1:0-8210 GCA_051953015.1 Luteimonas sp. | reverse complement strand
CGGATGGCCATGCCCCGCGCAAGCCCCGTCGCCGTCGCGGCGGCCGCCGCACGGGTGGCGCCGACGGCGCGCAGGGCGCGCAGTCCTCCCAGGGCACCCAGCAGGTCGCCGCGCGCCAGCCGGGCCGGCCGGCGGACGGCGACAAGCGCGGTTCCGCGCGGCACTCGCCCCCGCCTGCGGCCCACGGCGAGGGCGGCGGATCGCTGCTGTCCCGGATCGGCCGCGGCCTGCGTTCCCTCGTGACGCGCGCGCCCCGCTCGCAGCACTGAGCGGCGCGGCCTAGAATCGCGGCATGTCCGCCGTCCTGCGCTTCGACAACGTCAGCAAGCAGTATCCGGGCGGCCACGCCGCCCTGAGCGACGTCAGCTTCGAGGTCCAGCCCGGCGAGATGCTCTTCGTCACCGGCCATTCCGGCGCCGGCAAGAGCACCCTGCTCAAGCTCATCCATCTCGCCGAGCGGCCGAGCCGCGGCGCGGTGCTGTTCGGCGAAAGGAACCTGCTGAAGGTCCGCGGCCGGCGCGTGCCCCTGCACCGGCGCGAGGTCGGCGTGGTGTTCCAGGACCACCGCCTGCTCGCGGACCGTAGCGTCCACGAGAACGTCGCCCTCCCGCTGATCCTGCGCGGCATGAAGCGCGGCGAGGTCGGCAAGCGCGTGCGCTCGATCCTCGACCGCCTCGGCCTCGCGTCGCGCGAGCGCGCGCTGCCGACGCAGCTGTCGGCGGGCGAGCAGCAGCGCGTCGGCATCGCCCGCGCGCTGGTCGGCGAACCGCGGCTGCTGGTGGCCGACGAGCCCACCGGCAACCTCGACCCCGCGCTGTCGGCCGAAATCATGGCGCTGTTCGCGTCGCTGCCCGAGCGCGGCACCAGCGTGCTCGTCGCCAGCCACGACCTCGGCCTGGTCAAGCGCATGCGCAAGCGCGTGCTGGTGCTCGACCACGGCCAGCTCGCGGACGACATCTCGCCGGAGGACCTGGCGGATGAATGACGCGGACCGCGAAGCCGTGGCCGATCGCCGCAGCGCGCACCACTCCGGCCTCGGGGCGTGGGCGGACCATCATTTCTACAGCCTGGTCGCGAGCCTCGGCCGCTTCCTCGGCAGGCCGTGGTCCAGCGCGCTCACCGTCGGGGTGATGGCGGTGGCGCTCGCGCTGCCGCTCGGCCTCTGGCTCGTGCTCGGCAACGTCGAGCGCTTCTCCGGGCAGGTGCAGCAGTCGCGCGAGATCGGCGTGTTCCTGAAGCAGGACGTGGACGCCGCGCGCGCGCAGTCGCTGGCCGACGCGCTGCGCGCCCGCAACGACGTCGCGAAGGTGGAATTGCGCACGCCGGAACAGGGCCTCGAGCAGCTGCGCGCCGCCGGCCTCGGCGACGCCATCGACGCGCTCGGCGACGAAGCGGACAACCCGCTGCCGAGCCTGCTGATCGTGACCCCGGCCGGCGACGAATCGCTGCTCGCGTCCTCGCTGCAGGCGCTGCCCGAAGCCGCGCTCGTGCAGCACGACGCGCTGTGGCGCCAGCGGCTCGACGGCTGGCTGCGCTTCGGCAACCGCGTCGCGCTGGTGCTCGCCGCGCTGCTCGGCCTCGGCGCGCTGCTCGTGGTCGGCAACACCGTGCGCCTGGACATCCAGTCGCGCCGCGAGGAAATCGCGGTGCTGCAGCATCTCGGCGCGACCGACGGCTTCATCCGCCGGCCCTTCCTCTATCTCGGCGCGTGGTACGGGCTGGCCGCCGGCGCGTTCGCGATCGGCCTGCTCACGCTCGCGGCGATGGCCCTGCGCGCGCCGCTGGCCACGCTCGCGGCGAGCTACGGCAGCGACTTCGCGCTCGGCGGCTTCGATCCCGCCACCGCGCTCTGCGTCGTCGCCGGCGCGGCGGTGCTCGGCTGGCTCGGCGCGGGCGTCGTCACCGGCCACTTCCTGCGCCAGACACGACCGACGGACACCTGACCCACGCATGGACGCGCAACCCGCCACCAGCCTCGACAAGCTCCGCCACGTCGTCACCGACGCGCCGCGGGTGATGGTCGTGGACGGCTCGAAACTGGTCCGCAAGCTGATCGGCGACGTGCTGCAGCGGCAGCTGCCGGGCGCGCGCGTGATCGCCTGCGAAGGCGTGGAATCCGCGCGCGCCGCGCTCGCGGCCGAGCCGGTCGACCTCGTCACCACCGCGCTGGTGCTGCCCGACGGCGACGGCCTCGCCGTGGCGCGCATGGTCCGCGAGGCCTCGGGCCAGAGCTACGTGCCGGTGATCGTGGTCTCCGGCGACGTGCAGTCGCGGCTCGAGGCGCGCAGCCTCAACGACGACGTCACCGACTACTTCGACAAGGCGCTCGGCCACCAGGCGCTCGCCGAGTTCATCCGCGGCTACGTGCAGCCGCAGCCGGTGCCCGGCGCGCGCGTGCTCTACGTCGAGGACAGCCGTGTGGTCGCGGTCGCGACCAAGCGCATGCTGGAGCGCCAGGACCTGGAAGTGCTGCACTTCACCGAAGGCGAGGGCGCGCTCGACTACCTGCGCGGCGGCCACGCGCGCGGCGTCGTCGGCGCAGACCTCGTGCTCACCGACGTCTACCTGAAGGGCCAGCTCAGCGGCATCGACCTGCTCGCCGAGATCCGCGGCCCGCTCGGCTATTCCAAGCGCACCCTGCCGGTGCTGGTGATGACCGGCGACGCCAACACCGAGAACCAGAGCCAGCTGCTGCGCGACGGCGCCAACGACCTCGTGCTCAAGCCCATCGAGGAGCGGTTGCTGGTGACCAAGACGCTGTTCCAGCTGCGCGTGGCGCGCCTGCCCGAACAGCGGAGCTTCTGACGTGCACGACGCGCCGGCCGACGACCGCATCGCGGCCGGGCCGGCCGCCGCCGCGGGCGACGCCGGCGACCGCATCCACCTCGAGCCTTCGTGGAAGGCGCGCGTCGGCGACTACCTGCTCCGTCCGGAGATGCGCGCGCTGTCGGCGTTCCTGCGCCAGCGCCGCGACGCCGGCGCGCGCATCTACCCGGCCGCGCGCAACATCTTCGCCGCGTTCGACGCGACGCCGTTCGACGCGGCGAAGGTCGTGATCCTCGGCCAGGATCCCTACCACGGCGCCGGCCAGGCGCACGGCCTGTGCTTCTCGGTGCAGCCGGGCACCGCGATTCCCCCGTCGCTCGACAACATGTTCAAGGAACTGCAGCGCGATCTCGGCATTCCGCGCCCTGACAACGGCTGCCTGCTGCCGTGGGCGAAGCAGGGCGTGCTGCTGCTCAACGCGGTGCTGACCGTCGAGGACGGCCGCGCCGGCGCGCACGCCGGGAAGGGCTGGGGAGGGGTCACCGCCCCCGTGGTCGAAACGCTGGCGCGCGAGCGCGAGGGGCTGGTGTTCATGCTGTGGGGCGCCTACGCGCAGAAGAAGGGCGCGGTGATCGACCCGCGCCGGCACCGGGTGCTGAAAGCGCCGCATCCGTCGCCGTTGTCGGCGCACCGCGGATTCATCGGCTGCGGGCATTTCTCGGCGGCCAACGAATACCTCGCGCGCCGCGGGCAGCCGGCCATCGACTGGACGCTGCCGGCGTCGCCCGTCTGATGTGAGGCGCGGCACAGTTCCGGCAACCCCGCGTTTCGCGGATTTCCCGCGACCACTAGAATCGGCGGACGCGCCGCCGGCCGGTGGCGCATCCCGGGGAATCCCATGCGTTTCGCAAGATGTCTCGCGCTGGCGTTGTCGTGCCTCTGCGCCTGGTCCGCGCAAGCGGCCGGCCCGGCGGTGGGCGAGGCCGCGCCCACGGCCCTGGGCAAGGATCGCAACGGCGATGCGGTCGACCTCGCCGCCTATCGCGGCAAGATCGTGGTCGTCACGTTCTGGGCGTCCTGGTGCCCGCCCTGCCGCCGCGAGCTGCCGATGCTGGACGACCTGCAGAAGCAGGCCGGCGACCGGTTCCTGCAGGTGATCGCGGTCAACGAGGACGAGGACTACAAGGCGTATCGCGCGATGCTGCGGCAGATGAAGGACTACACCCTGCTGCTGGCGCACGACACTTCGAAGGCGGACGCGTCGACCCGTTACGGCATCACCGCCTACCCGAACCTCTGGATCATCGATCCCCAGGGCAGGGTGGTGAGCCACGACATGGGGTATGGCGAGGATTCGTTCAACGACATCGTGGCGGAAATCCGCGGGATCATGGAGCGCGAGATCGAGCGCCAGAAGGCGCCGGCGCCGCCGGCGCCCGCGGCAGGCTGACCGCCGCCGCGCCGCCACGCCCGGTTGACGCCGGATGTGTTCACATCCGTGCCGAAAACCCGACCGCGATCCCTTTGACGTTCCACCAATGGAACGCTGCGGAACCTTTGGCGCCGTTAGCAGTCACACATGGCCACTGCTAAACTCGATCCCATGAACGAGGCCCCCATGTCCTTCGCCCAGCCCTCCAATGCCCAGATGCCCGCCCTGGCCGTCGGCAGCCTGCCGGTCCCCTCGGCGCTCGGCTCGCTGGACGCGTACGTCGGCGCCGTGCACCGGATCCCGGTGCTGTCGGTCGAGGACGAGCAGCGCCTGGCGCGCCGCTACCGCGACGACGACGACCTCGCCGCCGCGCGCGAGCGGGTGATCTCGCACCAGCGCTACGTCGTGCACGTCGCCCCCGGCTACAGCGGCTACGGCCTGCAGCTCGGCGACCTGATCCAGGAAGGCAACATCGGCCTGATGAAGGCAGTGAAGCGCTTCGACCCCGACGTCGGCGTGCGCCTGGTCAGCTTCGCGGTGCACTGGATCCGCGCCGAGATGCACGAATTCATCCTCCGCAACTGGCGCATCGTCAAGGTCGCCACGACCAAGGCGCAGCGCAAGCTGTTCTTCAACCTGCGCAAGAGCAAGACCCGCCTGGGCTGGCTCAACGCGGAGGAAGTGCGCGCCGTCGCGCAGGACCTCAACGTGTCCGAGCGCGAGGTGCTGGAGATGGAGTCGCGCCTGTCCGGTCGCGACATCGGCTTCGACGCGCCCGCCGACGAGGACGACGACCACGCCCCGCCCGCGCCGGCGCAGTACCTCGTCGCGCAGGAAGAGGATCCGTCGGAGGCCTACGAGCGCGCCGACAGCGAAGCCGACCAGATCGAGCTGCTGCGCGAGGGCCTGCGCCGCCTCGACGAGCGCTCGCGCGACATCGTCAAGCGCCGCTGGCTCGATCCCGACAGCAAGGTGACGCTGCAGGAACTGGCCGACGAATACGGCGTCAGCGCCGAGCGCATCCGCCAGGTCGAGGCGAACGCGCTGAAGAAGATGAAGGCGCTGTTCGCCGCGTAACCCGCGCGCGCCAGGGTTGCCGCGACGGCCCGGAGCGATCCGGGCCGTTCGCTTTTCAGGCGCCGTACCGATCCACGACCGCGCCGCCGGCTTCGCCGGTGGCGTCGGCGTCGCGGTCGATCCGCGAATGCCGCCGCGTGTCGCGCATCGTCGCGTACACGACCAGCGAAATCGCCGCGCAGCCGGCCACGTAGGCGAAGAAGTACGGCTCGTGGCCGATGCGCTTCGACCACAGCGCCAGGAACTCGGTGGTGCCGCCGAACACCGCCGCCGCGACCGCGTACGGCAGGCCGACGCCGAGCGCGCGGATGTGCGCCGGGAACAGTTCCGCCTTCACCACCGCGTTGACCGAGGTGTAGCCGCTGGTGATCACCAGGCCCAGCATCACCCAGCCGAAGGCCTCGGCCACGGTGGTCGCGCCCGCGAGCGCGCCCAGCAGCGGATAGAAGCAGACGCTGCCGAGCGCGCCGAAGCCGATCAGCACCGCGCGCCGGCCGACGCGGTCCGACAGCGCGCCCACCAGCGGCTGCAGCAGCATGTAGACGAACAGCGACGCCGCCGAGACCAGGGTCGCCTCGGCCTTGCCGAAGCCGGCGCTGTTGACCAGGAACTTCTGGGTGTAGGTGGTGAAGGTGTAGAACGCGATCGTGCCGCCCATGGTCAGGCCGACGACGGTCAGCATCTCGCGCGGATAGCGCAGCAGCTCGCGCAGGCTGCCCTGGCGCGCGTCGCCGCGATGGCGCGCGCTGGCGGCTTCGAACGATCCGGTTTCCCGCATGGCGCGGCGCAGGTACAGCGCGCTGCCCGCGAGCAGCGCGCCGATCGCGAACGGGATGCGCCAGCCCCAGGCCTGGAGCTGCGCTTCGCTCAGCAGCGCCTGCTGCAGCAGCACGAGCAGCGCGAGCGCGATCAGCTGGCCCATGATCAGGGTGACGTACTGGAAGCTCGACCAGAAGCCGCGGTGCGCGCGATCCGCCATCTCGCTGAGGTAGGTCGCCGAGGTGCCGTACTCGCCACCGAGGCTGAGGCCCTGCAGCAGGCGCGCGAACAGCAGCAGCGCCGTCGCCCCCAGGCCGATGCGCTCGTAGCCGGGTGCCAGCGCGATGAGCAGCGAGCCGGCGCACATCAGCAGCACCGACAGCACCAGCGCGCGCTTGCGCCCGCGACGGTCAGCGTACAGGCCCATCAGCCAGCCGCCGAGCGGGCGCATCAGGAACCCCAGCGCGAACACCGCCGCCGCGTCGAGCAGTTGCGCGGTGCGGTCGCCCTTGGGGAAGAAGTGCGGCGCGAAGTAGATCGCGAACGCGGAATACGCGTACCAGTCGTACCACTCGACGAGATTGCCGGCGGAGCCGCTGAGGATGCTGCGCAGCCGATGCGCGGGGCTGGGTCCGTCGACAGGCGTTGGGCTCATCGCTTCCTCCGCCGCGCCGGCCGCCGGCGGGTCGTGCCCCAGTCAGTACAGGTCGGCCGGATCCACGTCCAGCGACCAGCGCACCTTGCGCGACTCCGGGAGCGCGCGCAAGCCGGGCAGCGCCGACTGCAGCACCGCGTGCAGCACCGGCCGCCGCGCCGCCGACAGCAGCAGCTGCGCGCGCTGGAAGCCGGCGCGGCGCGGCATCGGCGCCGGCAGCGGGCCGTGCAGCTCGAGGCCGGGCGCATCCTGCGCCGCTTCCCGCAGCAGCCGCTTCGCGGCGTGCAGGAACTGCATGGGCGGATCGGCATGCTTGCCTTCGGCGCGCAGCAGCGCGAGGTGCGAGAACGGGGGGAAGCCGGCCGCCTCGCGCTGCGCGAGCTCGGCCTCGGCGAATGCGTGGTAGCCGCCGCGGACCAGCACCTGCAGCAGCGGATGGTCCGGATGATGCGTCTGCAGCAGCACCGTGCCGCGTCGCTTCGCGCGGCCCGCGCGCCCCGCGACCTGCACCAGCAGCTGCGCGAGCTTTTCGCCGGCGCGGAAATCGGCGGAGAACAGGCCTTCGTCGATGCCCACCACCGTGACCAGCGCGAGTTCCGGCAGGTCGTGGCCCTTCGCCAGCATCTGCGTGCCGACGAGGATGCCGGGCCGGTCGCCGAGCGTTTCGATCATCGCGCCGAGCGCGTCGCGCCCGCGCATGCTGCCGCGATCCGCGCGCAGCACCGGCACGTCGGCGAAGCTCGCCGCCAGCAGCTCCTCGATGCGCTCGGTGCCGACGCCCTGCGGCTGCAGCGCAAGGCCGCCGCAGTCCGGGCATGCCGGCGGCGCCGGGCGGCGCGCGCCGCAATGGTGGCACAGCAGCCGCCGGCCGCCGGCGTGGACCGTCATCGCCGTGCCGGGCGCATCCGGCGCGCTGCAGCGCGGACACTGCGCGCTCCAGCCGCAGTCGTGGCACAGCAGCACCGGCGCGTAGCCGCGGCGGTTGCGGAACACCAGCGCCTGGCCGCCGGCGTCGACCGTCGAGCGCAGCGCCGCCAGCAACTCCGGGGAAAGGCCCGCCTGCAGCGGCCGCTTGCGCACGTCGAGGATGCGCACTTCGGGCGGCTGCGCGTCGCCGGCGCGCTGCGGCAGGCGCAGGTGCGCGTAGCGACCCGCGCGCGCGTTGTGCAGCGATTCGAGCGACGGGGTCGCGCTGCCGAGCAGCACCGGCACGCCGAGCGCGCGCGCGCGGACCAGGGCGAAGTCGCGCGCGTGGTAGCGGATGCCGTCGAACTGCTTGTAGCTGCCGTCGTGCTCCTCGTCGACGACGATCAGGCCGAGATTGCGCACGGGCGCGAAGACGCCCGACCGCGTGCCCACGACGACGGAGGCGGCGCCGGAGCGGATGCGGCGCCATTGCTCGGAGCGCTCGACGTCGGTGAAGGCGCTGTGGAGGATGGCGACGCGGTCGCCGAAGCGGGAGAAGAACTGGCCGGCCATCTGCGGCGTGAGGGCGATTTCCGGGACCATCAGGATGGCACT
>JBQCJF010000136.1:0-2514 GCA_051953015.1 Luteimonas sp. | reverse complement strand
GCCCAGCGTGCGGGGCGGCGGGGGGCCGCGCCCCGGGGTGCGTTGCACCCGCAACCGGGGGCCCACCCCCGGGGCGGGCACGCCGGCCGCCCCGCGGCCGCCCCCGCCGCCGGCGCCGAGGAGCAGCGTGCGGCGGCCGCGCAGGTCGAGGCCGTGGCGGCCGGTGAGGTCCCGCACCAGGCCGACGCCGTCGGTGTTGTCTCCATGCCAGCCGCCGTCGCGGCGCGTCAGCGTGTTGACGACGCCGCAGCGCTTCGCCGCTTCGCCGAGCGTCGCGCAGGCGGCCGCGGCGGCCGCCTTGTGCGGCAGGGTGACGTTCGCGCCGTCGCCGTCGAACGCGGCCAGCGCCGCATCGAGATCGGGCGCGTCGATCGCGACGTAGGAGAGCTCGATGCCGGCTTGGCGCGCGAACGCGGCGTGGATGCGCGGCGAGAGGGAGTGCGAGACCGGATGCCCGAAGACCGCGTAGTGCTTGCCCATTTCGAGCCCCTACAGATCCCTCAGCCAGCGCGCGGCGTCGAGCGCGAAATAGGTGAGGACGCCGTCGGCGCCCGCGCGCTTGAACGCGCCCAGCGCCTCCAGCGCGCACGCGCGCTCGTCGAGCCAGCCGTTGGCGAACGCGGCCTTCAGCATCGCGTACTCGCCGCTCACCTGGTAGGCGTAGGTCGGCACGCCGAACTCGTCCTTCACCCGGCGCACGACGTCGAGGTAGGGCATGCCCGGCTTCACCATCACCATGTCGGCGCCCTCGTCGAGGTCGAGCGCGACCTCGCGCAGCGCCTCGTCGGTGTTGGCCGGGTCCATCTGGTAGGTGGACTTGTTGCCCTTGCCGAGCGCGCCGGAGGAACCGACCGCGTCGCGGAACGGGCCGTAGAAGCTGGACGCGTACTTCGCGCTGTAGGCGAGGATGCGGGTGTGGACGAAGCCGTCCAGTTCGAGCGCGGCGCGGATCGCGCCGATGCGCCCGTCCATCATGTCGCTCGGCGCGACCACGTCGGCGCCGGCGCGCGCGTGCGACAGCGCCTGCTTCACCAGCGCCTCGACGGTCTCGTCGTTGACGACGTAGCCGGCGTCGTCGACCAGCCCGTCCTGGCCGTGCGAGGTGTACGGATCGAGCGCGACGTCGGTGATCACGCCCAGCTCGGGGAAGCGCTGCTTGAGCGCGCGCACCGCGCGCTGGCACAGGCCGTCGTCGTCCCACGCGGCCGCCGCGTCGAGCGACTTCGCTTCCGGCGCGGTCACCGGGAACAGGGCCAGCGCCGGGATCCGCAATTCGCTCGCCTGCTCGGCGACCTTCAGCAGCTCGTCGATCGAGACGCGCTCGACGCCGGGCATCGACGGCACCGCCGCGCGACCGGCCGGCTCGTGCACGAACACCGGATAGATCAGGTCGTCGGCGGTCAGCACCGACTCGCGCATCAGCCGCCGCGAGAACGCGTCGCGGCGCATGCGGCGCGGGCGGAAATGGGGGTACTGGCTCATGCCGGCATTCTACTCCCGCCGACCTCGGGCCGGCGCTACAGCGCGCCGTGGACGCCGTCGATCTCGACCGCCAGGTCGCGGCGGCAGATCGCCGCGTGGAGCAGGAAGTGCGGCACGCGGTCGCCGAAGCGGGCGCGCAGCGCCTCCGCGATCGCCGGCATGTCCCCGCGGTCGCGCACGTAGACCTTGAGCCGCGTGCCGGCGCCGAACTCCGCCGGCAGCGCGGGCTGGCGCTGGCGCGCCGCGCCGAGCAGCGCCTCGAAGTTGGCGAAGGTCTCCTCCAGCTGCGCCAGCAGCTCGCCGGCGTGCAGGGTGGCGTGGCCGACCACGCTCGCCGTGCCCGACAGCAGCAGCGGCATCTGCGAGGCCGTGGGCGGCAGCATGGCGCGCGCGAAGCTCGGCGGCTGCGGGCCGTATTCGCGCGGGTAGCGCCATGCGCTCACCTGCCGCGGATTCTCCACCGGCGTGCCGGGCGCGGCCGCGGACAGCCAGTAGACCTGGAGCACGCGCGCCGCGTCGCAGCGGCCGATCGCCGTCGCCGCGGGCAGGCGCGAGGTGTCGAAGCCGCCCAGCCCCTGCGCACGGCCGACGCAGAACTGGCGGTAGCGTTCGTGGTCGCCCTCGCCGGCGGTGATCGCGTCGAGGTAGTTCCAGATGCGCAGCATGTGCGGCGTGGCGCCGCCGTCGACGAACGTGCGCATCCGCGCGTACGCATGCGCGGCCGCGCCGACGATGCCCGACGGATCGGCGGCGCAGGCGTGCTCGCGTTCGTCCACCTCGATCGCGCCGAAGGACAGGGTGCCGTCGGTCGACCAGGCGATGTCGCCGTCGCGGCCGCTCGCGACCGTGCCGCCGACGCGCCAGACCTCGCGCGGCGCCGCATCCATCGGCTGCAGCGGGATGTGCAGGTAGCGCGGGTCGTCCATGCGCCGCGGCGCGCCGTCGCCGAAGCCGAACACGGCGAGCGCGTTGCGCTCGGCGAGCAGCGCGTCGGGCGCGTCCGCCACGTAGTCGACGGCCAGCGCGGGCACG
>JBQCJF010000135.1:0-5589 GCA_051953015.1 Luteimonas sp. | reverse complement strand
CGATCGCGGCCCGCCAGTATCCGCGCGCGTACGCGCTGTGGTCTGGCGGCGGACAGGCGAGCGGCCAGACCGAGCATCAGTTCGCCGCCGGCTTCGCGGATACCGCGTCGGTGTCGGTCGACGTCGGCGCGCCCGGCCGTGGCGCGGGCGCCCCCCGCGCGCGCGCCGCCCGCGGCCCCCCCCCGCCCCCCCCCCCCGACGCTCAGGGCCGCACTTCGCGCAGGTCCGCCGAGGCGAGGCGCCAGGCGCGCTGCTCGTCGGTCGCGCCGTCGACCACCGCGCGGCGCAGCGTGTAGGCGCCCGCGTAGTGGTGGACGCTGCCGTCGCGGCGGGTGGCGGTCACCGAGACCGGGATCTCGACGTAGCGGGAACCGGCGGCGGCGTCGACGCGGCCGGGCTTGCCCACGTCCACGGACACCGACGCGGTGTCGGCGAAGCCGCCGGCGAACTGCTGCGCGGTCTGGCCGCTCGCCTGGCCGCCGCCGGACCACAGCGCGTACGCGCGCGGATACTGGCCGGCCGCGATCGCCGCGTAGTAAGCGTCGACGACGGCCGCGGCGTCGGCGGGCGTCGGCTCGTCGGGCAACTGCACCTGCGTCGGCGGCGCCGTGTCGGTGGGCGGCAGCGGCAGGGCGCCGTCGGGCGGCGGAAGCACCACGGCATCGCCCGGCAGCGTGCCCGCGTCGGCATCGGCATCGGTGCCGGGCGCGAGGCCCGCATCGGCGATCGATCCGCCGGTCGGGCCGGGGCCCGGCCGGTCGGGCATGCCGGTGATCGACCCGTTGCCGGCTTCCGGTTTCGGCAGCGGCGCCTCGGCCTCGGTGGCGCCCTGCGCGGCGCTGGCGGCGTGGTCGCCGGGACCGCATGCGGCGAGCAGCGCGCAGCACGCGGCGAGGAGGAGCGGGGGCGCGGGCTTGCGGTCCAAGGCGGGTCTCCGGCGGAAGGCGGCGCCACGATAGCAGCGCCCGCGCGAAGGCAAAAAGAAAGGCCGGAATCCCTGCGGATCCCGGCCCTGCTTCGCTCCGTTTTCAGGAGCAGGCGGAAAGCTTCGCAGCTCGCCGATCGATCAGGCAGCGGCGTCCTTGAGCTTCTTCAGCGGACGGACCTTGACCTTCACCGAGGCGGGCTTCGCGGCGAACCACTGCTCTTCCTTGGTGAACGGGTTGATGCCCTTGCGCTTCGGCTTGGCCGGCACGTTGACGGCGGTGATCTTCAGCAGGCCCGGCAGCGTGAACGAACCCGCGCCCTTCTTGCTGACCGAACCGTGCACCGCGCCTTCGAGCGCCGCCAGCACCGCGCGCACGTCGCGCGAAGCGACGCCGGTCTGCTCGGAGATGTGCGAGACCAGGCCGCTCTTGCCCAGGGCCTCCTTGATCGGCTTGACAGCGGCCGGCTTGGCAGCGGCCTTCTTCGGAGCGGCCTTCTTTGTCGCCTTCTTCTTCGCCATATGTGTCCTGTGTGTCGCGTGAGGTTATCGGAGTGGTTTTCCGGTTGGGCCGGAACGATCGGAAAAATCGGTGCCTGAGTTCCCCTCGGCAAACGGAATGTAGGGCAAGTCCGCGCCGACGCCAAGCCCTCGGAGGCCTTTTTTTCGGCTTTTTTTCCGCGACGTATTCCGACGCCGGCGGCGGCCCTGCGGCCGCGCGGGCGTCAGTCCTCTTCGTGGCGAGGCTTGTACGCCTCGACCAGCTTCTGCTGCACCTGCGCAGGAACCGGCTCGTAGTGGCTGAAATCCAAGGAGTATCTGCCGCGGCCCGCGGTCACCGACTTGAGCTCGGCGGCGTAGCCTTCGAGTTCCGACAGCGGCACCTGCGCCCGGACCACGATCTCGCCGCCGCGCGCCGAATCGGTGCCGTTGATCCGCGCGCGCTTGGACGCGAGCCCGCCGCTGATGTCGCCCATGTGCTGTTCCGGCGCGGAGACTTCCAGGTCGACGATCGGCTCGAGCACCTGCGGCCTGGCCTTGGCGACGGCGTCCAGGAACGCCTTCTTGCCGGCCGCGATGAATGCGACTTCCTTGCTGTCGACGCTGTGGTACTTGCCGTCGTAGACGGTCACGCGCAGGTCCTGCATCGGGTAGCCGGCGACCGCGCCGCCCGCCAGCGCCTGGCGCACGCCCTTCTCGACGGCGGGGATGAACTGCCCGGGAATCGTGCCGCCCTTGACCTCGTCGGCGAACTCGAAGCCGCTGCCGCGCGCGAGCGGCTCCACGCGCAGGAACACCTCGCCGAACTGGCCCGCGCCGCCGGTCTGCTTCTTGTGGCGGTGGTGGCCCTCGGCCTTGCCGCCGATGGTCTCGCGGTAGGCGATGCGCGGCGGGCGGGTCTTCACTTCGACGCCGTAGCGTTCCTTCAGCCGGTCGAGCATCACCCGCAGGTGCAGGTCGGACAGGCCGCGCAGCACGGTCTCGTTGAGCTCGGCGTTGTGCTCGACGGCGAATGCGGGATCCTCTTCGGCGAGCTTGTGCAGCGCGGTGGAGAGCTTCTGCTCCTGGCCCTTGCTGGCCGCCTCCACCGCGAGCCCGAACATCGGCTTCGGGAAGCCCATCGGCGCCAGGTGCAGGTGGTCCTCGGCGTGGCTGTCGTGCAGCACCGCGTCGTAGTGCAGGTCCTCGACCTTGGCGACCGCGGCGATGTCGCCCGGGATCGCCTCCTGGACCTCGACGTGCTCCTTGCCGCGCAGCTTGAACAGGTGCGCGACCTTGAACGCCTTGCGCCCGTCGCCGACGAACAGCTGCGAATCGCGCCGCACGGTGCCCTGGTGGACGCGGAACACGCCCATCTTGCCGACGAACGGATCGTTGCCGATCTTGAAGACGTGGGCGATGACGTGCGCGTTCGGGTCCGGCTTCGCGACGACCGGCTCGGCGGCGGGGCCTTCGCCCTTCACGAACGGCGGCGGATTGGCCTCGCCCGGATGCGGGAACAGGCGCTCGGCGATGTCCAGCAGTTCCTTCACTCCGGCCCCGGTGCGCGCGGAAACGAAGCACACGGGCACGAGATGGCCTTCGCGCAGGCACTGCTCGAACGCGTCGTGCAGTTCCGCGCCGGACAGGCCGCCTTCGCCGAGGTCGAGGTAGTGGTCCATGACCGTCTCGTTGACCTCGACCACCTGGTCGATGATGCGCTGGTGCCATTCGCCGACCGTGCCGGCGTCGGTGGTTTCGGTCGAGCCGGCGGCGCCCGCGCCGAAGCAGTCGACGACCTTGCGGCCGCCGTCGGCGGGCAGGTTCAGCGGCAGCAGTTCCGGCCCGAAGGTCGCGCGCAGCGACTCGAGCAGGGCGGCGGCGTCGACGCCGTCGTGGTCGATGCGGTTGACGACGATCGCGCGGCACAGTCCGCGCGACGCCGCGTATTCCATCATCCGACGCGTGCCGTGGCCGATGCCGGCGTCGGCGTCGACCACGATCGCGACGGTTTCGACCGCCGCCAGCGCCGACAGCGCGGGGCCGCGGAAATCCGGGTATCCGGGCGTGTCGACGAGGTTGACGTGGATGCCTGCGTGGTCGGTGCTGGCGATGGCCGCGTCGATCGAATGGCCGCGCGCCTTCTCGATCGGATCGAAGTCGGAAACCGTGCTCCCGCGCTCGATGCTGCCTGCCGCCTGGATCGCGCCGCCGGCATGCAGCAGGGCTTCGAACAACAGGGTCTTGCCGGCGCCGGGGTGGCCTGCGAGGGCCACGTTGCGGATCTTGTCGGTATGAAGCGGCTCGGTCGAAGGCGACATGAGCGGGACTCCTTCCCACGGGGAAACAAGCCTCCCGCAGCGGGGCGCGGGGGTCAAGCGCGGCCACGCGGCCGCCACGGGACCGGGCGTAGGCTGTGCGTTCCAACGCCTCGAGGAGCACGCGCATGGGCATTTCCCGCTACGCCACCGCCCACTGGGAAGGCGACCTGAAGTCCGGCAACGGCCGGTTGTCGACGCCCGAGAGCGGACTGATGGCCGACACGGCCTACGGATTCGCGTCGCGTTTCGGCGACCGCAAGGGCGTCAACCCGGAGGAACTCATCGCCGCCGCGCACGCCGGCTGCTTCACGATGGCGCTGTCGGCGAAGCTCGCCGAGCAGGGCCACGTGGCGGAAGCCCTGGACACGCGCGCCGAAGTCGACCTGTCGATGGAAGGCGGGCCGTCGCTGTCGGCGATCCGGTTGAAGGTGACCGGGCGCGTGCCCGGTCTCGATGCCGCCGGCTTCCGCGCCGTCGCCGACGACGCCGGCAAGCATTGCCCGGTGTCGCGCGCGCTGAGCGCCGTGCCGATCACCGTGGAAGCGACGCTGGCAGGCTCCTGACTGAACGTCCGCCGCGGCCGCCGGCCGGGTTCAGGGACGTTTAACCGGTACGGCCGGAGGATGCCGGTCGAGCGCCGACCCCGGCGCCGGAGCCCGACATGAAATCCGCGAACAAGATCCTTGCCGTCCCGTTCCTCGCCGCGGCGCTGGCCGCCAGCGGCGGCGCTTCCGCGCAGGCCTACGGCGCGCCGTACGGCGCCCCCTACGGGGCACCGGTCACCGGCGGCGCCATCACCACGGACGGCTACTACGACTATGCGCGCGTCGTCCGGGTGGTGCCCGTTATCGGCGCGCGCGACGGCTACGGCGCGTATCCCGCGCAGGACCAGCGCTGCACCACGCGGCGCGACGCCTACGCCGGCGCTCGGTCGGACGGCGGCTACTACGGTCCCGACGGCCGCTACTACGGCGACTACTACGGCGATTCGCAGCCACGCAGCCGCGGCACCGAGGGTGGTCGCACGATGGCGGGCGTCCTCGGCACCGTGATCGGCGCCGTCGTCGGCAGCCAGGTCGGCGGCGGGTCCGCGCGCTACGCGACGGCGGCGATCGGCTCGGCAGTGGGCGGCGTCGCCGGCCGCCAGGTCTACGACAACGCGCACCGCAACGACGGCGCCGGCAGCGTCACCGTGTGCGATCCGGTCAACGCGCGCCAGGCCTATCCGGCCGGCGCGCCTTACGGGGCCGCGGGCCGCAACCTCTACGACGTCACCTACGAATACGGCGGCCGCACCTACACGACGCGCACCGCCTACGATCCGGGCGACCGCATCCGCGTGCGCGTGGACGTGCGCCCCGAGTAGCGCGTCAGGGCCAGTCGAGCGTGCCGCGCACGACCGTGCAACAGCGTCCGCCGGACCAGACGTCGCCGGCGGCGTCCACGTCGAGCTCGATGATCGCGTCGTGGCCGACCTCGCGGCCCTGGCTCACGCGGTAGAAGCCGCCGTCGCCGGGCAGCGCGTCGCGCTCGGCCAGCCAGGCCGCGTGGGTCGCTTTCGCCGCGCGTGAGGCGGCGTCCTCGAAGCGCGCCGGCGCGCCGACGAAGGCGCGCACCGCCAGGTAGTACACCGGATCGTCGCTGCGCGCGAAGGCGCACACGCCCATGCTGCCGGTCGCTTCGGCGAGGCGTTCGACCGCGTCCCAGTCGGGCCTGGCCGCGCGCAACGCGGCTTCGTCCGAAGCTTCGTACAGCCACCAGCGGCGGGCGCCGGGCATCCCGGGCGGCGGCCGCGGGCCCGGGGCGGGGGCGGGGCGGGGGGCCGCCCGGGGGGGCGCGGCGGGGGCGGCGCGCGCGACCCCC
>JBQCJF010000134.1:0-2844 GCA_051953015.1 Luteimonas sp. | reverse complement strand
CACGCGGCATGGCTGGATCAGGCTTGCGCCCATTGTCCAATATTCCCCACTGCTGCCTCCCGTAGGAGTCTGGACCGTGTCTCAGTTCCAGTGTGGCTGATCATCCTCTCAGACCAGCTACGGATCGTCGCCTTGGTGGGCCTTTACCCCGCCAACTAGCTAATCCGACATGGGCTCATCCAATCGCGCGACGCCTTGCGGTCCGCCGCTTTCACCCTGAGGTCGTATGCGGTATTAGCGTAAGTTTCCCTACGTTATCCCCCACGATTGGGCAGATTCCCATGTATTCCTCACCCGTCCGCCACTCGCCACCCAGGGAGCAAGCTCCCCTGTGCTGCCGTTCGACTTGCATGTGTTAGGCCTGCCGCCAGCGTTCACTCTGAGCCAGGATCAAACTCTTCACTTAAGTTTTGCGGCTTTCGGTCCATAAGACCTACGGCCAATTGCTTGAGTGCAGTCGTCGTTTCCCGAGCTCCAGAATCACTCGCATGCATTTCTGCATTTTGAATTGACTTTGTTGCTCTTGTTACGAACGTCTGCAAGTGGACGATTAGCCACCCGCCAGACGCCCGCACAAGTCACCTGCGCACACTGTCAAAGATCTTCGGAATCGGCCTCAGCGCCTTCTTCCGTCCTCGCCACCGAAGTGCCCGAGGGAGCCGCACATGATACATGCCTTTTCGGGAACGTCAACACCCCGTGAGGGATTTTTTTCGCTCTCCGGAGGGTGGGTGGAGCCCGGTTCAGGCGCCGCCGCCTCGGCAGGGCGCGCATTGTGCACGGGCTCCGCAGGTTTGGGAAGGGGGTCCCGCATCTTGACTGCGGCGGGGCGGTCGGGGAAGGTCGCCGGGACCTTTCCAGGAGCCTCCCGATGACCCGTTCCAGCGCACTCGCCCGCCCCCTGTTTTCCGCCCTCCTGCTCGCGCTGGGCGGGTGCGCGAGCGGCGGCACCTGGGTGGAGCTTGGCGGCCACCGCTATGCCGTGGAGGTCGCCGACGACGACGAGGAGCGCGCCCGCGGCCTGATGTTCCGCGACCAGCTCGCGGCCGACCACGGGATGCTGTTCATCCATGAACAGGAAGGGCCGCAGTCCTACTGGATGAAGAACACGCGGATCCCGCTGGACATCCTCTACTTCGACGACGCGCGCAAGCTGGTGTCGCAGAAGCGCGACGTGCCGCCGTGCACGCTGGGGGACCAGTGCCCGCCGTATCCCAGCGACGCGCCCGCGCGCTACGTGCTCGAGCTGAATGCCGGGGAAGCGGCGCGGCTGGGGCTCGCCGACGGCGCCGTGATGTCGTTCGGCCCCGGGATCGCGGGGCCGCGCTGAGCGGCGTGCTTGCGCGCGCGCGTCCGGCATAGCACGCTCGTCCCATGCGGCCAGGCATCGAACTTCCCGACTGGAACGCGCTCGCGGAGCGCGAAGACGACGGCCTGCCGCTGCTCGACGTCGCGCTGCTGATCGCGCGCGACGAATATCCCGGGCTCGATCCCGCGCAATATCACGCCACCGCGCAGGCGCACGCCGACGAACTGCGCGCGCAGGTGGACGCGATCGAGCCGCTGCCGCTGAAGATGGCGGCGATCAACCGCCACCTCTTCGACGAGCTCGGCTACACCGGCAACCACGCCGAGTACTACGATCCGCGCAACAGCTACCTCAACGAAGTGTTCGAGCGCCGGCTCGGCAATCCGATCTCGCTCGCCGTGGTGCAGATGGAAGTCGCGCGGCGGCTCGGCCTGCCGCTCGACGGCGTGTCGTTCCCGGGCCACTTCCTCGTGCGCCTGCCGGTGGACGACGGCGTGCTGGTGATGGATCCGTTCAACCGCGGCCGCCCCCTGGACGAGGAGGAATTGCGCGAGCGCGCGCGTCCGCACCTCGGCGGCGAGACGCCCGACGACGAAGCGCTCTACCAGATCCTGCATCCCGCGTCGCATCGCGCGATGCTGATGCGCATGCTGCGCAACCTGCACGGCGCGTATGCCGATCGCGAGGACTGGGAACGCGGCGTGCGTTGCGCCGACCGGATCCTGCGGCTGTCGCCGGACAACGCGGAAGCACTGCGCGATCGAGGCCTGAGCTACGCGCGGCTGGGCCACCGGCACGGCGCGCGCGCCGACCTGGGCCGTTACCTGCAGCTGTATCCGCGCGCGGCGGATGCCGGCTCGCTGCGCGAGCGGCTGGTGGACCTGGGCGCCGCGGCGGCGATGCCGCACTAGTCGCAGGGGCGACCGATGGCCGGCCGCGAGGTCCCGCCGACCATGGGTCGACCCTACAGCGGCATCATCTCGAAGTCGTCCTTGGTGACGCCGCAATCGGGGCACGTCCACGTGTCGGGGACGTCCTCCCAGCGGGTGCCCGGCGCGATGCCCTCTTCCGGCAGGCCCGCCGCCTCGTCGTAGACGAAGCCGCAGACCACGCACATCCAGGTGCGGTAAGCGACGGTCGTGGCGGTGTCTTCGGCCATTCTCTGCGGAAAAAATGCGGGGCCCGCCATTGTCCCACCACCGGCGGCGCGCCGGAAGCCGGAAATCCGGCGCAGGAAGCCGATAATGCGGCTCCCCCGACACGCAGGCGCGCGCATGCCAGCCGCAGCACCGGGACGCGCGGTCCGGCCGCGCGGCCTCTACCTGGTCACCCCCGACGAGCCGGACACCGGACGCCTGCTGGCGCGCGTGTCGCCGCTGCTGGCGCACGCGACCTGGCTGCAATACCGCAACAAGGCGGCCACCGCGGCGTTGCGCGGCGAGCAGGCGGCGGCGCTGCAGGCGCTGTGCGCCGCCGCCGGCGTCCCGCTGATCGTCAACGACGACCCCGCGCTGGCCGCCCTGGTCGGCGCTGCC
>JBQCJF010000133.1:0-9056 GCA_051953015.1 Luteimonas sp. | reverse complement strand
GCGCGGCGCGGCGGGCGGGGCGGCGGTGGCGAGGCGGAGCACCGCGGTGCCGCCGCCGGCCTCGGCGCAGACGACGACGTAACGCGGATCGCAGCGGCCCTCGGCCTGCCAGGCCGCGACCTCGCGCACGGCGCGCGCGATGTCCACGTCGCGCGCCTCGCCGTCGAGAGTCGCGATGGCTTCGGGCCAGCGCGGCGACCAGAACGCGGCCTCGACGGGCACGCTCATGCGCGCGACGATCGTCGCGATCACGTCTGCTGGCGATGCGGCGGCGAGCAACTGCACGGCGCATGCGTCGCCGTGACGGCTTGTCCGTGGCTCCTTGCCGGTTTCCGGGTGCATTGGGTCCCCCTGCGGGAGAGATTACTCCGCAGGGGCCCCGGGGGCCGTGACGGACGTCGCGTTAGGCGCGGCCTGCCGGCCGCGCCTTGCGGGGCTGGTCAGGCGCGGACCTGGCCTGCGGCGAGCGAGGCCATGCCCGTGACCCGGGCGATGCGCGCCCAGGCGGTCATGGCGACCACGGCCTGGCCGAGCAGGAACGACAGCACGAACGCGCCCGTGCCGGTCCCGTCGGCGCGGACGCGCCACCAGGCGAAGAGCAGGGCGAGCCCGTAGCCGACCAGGCTGGCGATGACGTACACCAGCAGGGTCGCGAGCGGGCGCCGGACCAGCAGCTTCACGCCGCGCCACCAGGCCTTGATCACCGAGCGCAGGCCGCGGTCGGCGCCGAGCCAGCCGCGTCCCGCTTCCACCGTGGCGTGCAGCAGCACGAACACGATGGCGGCGATGATCATGCCGTTGCGGCCCGCGGCGTCCGCGTCGGACGCGAGGATCGCGTCGTCGGCGCCGGACCCCATCGCGCCCATGATCGCGCCGCCGATCGCCAGCGCGATGCCGAGCGGGATCAGGGACCACAGCATCATCCGGAACATCCGCCAGTACTCGGCGATGCCGCCGTGGACCAGCTCGCCGAAGCCGAGCCGGCGTCCGGCGCGCAGCGAGGCCACGACCATGCCGGTCAGCCAGGGCGCGACGAGCACCATCAGCAGCGCGCTCCCGCCGATGCCGATGGGCAGCCAGCCCATGTGGTCGCTGATCTTCGCGATGCCCTGCATCAGCAGCGGCACGTCCTTGCCGGCGGCGATCTGCGCGGCGTACAGCGAGTGGCCGAACTGCGCCTGCAGCGTCTGCCACAGCGGCGTGGCGACGAGCAGCGTCGGCACCAGCGTGGCCAGGATCCAGAGCAGCAGCAGGCGCCACTGCAGCGCGGTCTTCAGCGCGGCGAGGGCGGCACCGAAGCCGCCGCGACGGGGAGTGCGGTTCATAGGCTCACCAGGAAGGCAAGAAGGGTCTGGAAGGCGGCGCCGAACTGGCCGGCGACACGGCGCGCGACGGAGCCGTCGCCCTCGAGGGTGCGGCTGTTGTCGAGCTGGTCGGCGTCGAGGTAGTGCATGCCCTCGGGATCGAGTTCCACCGAGACGGCCTTCGCCTTGCGCGTCCAGGTGAAGCGCTGCCACGGGCGGTCGCCGTCGAACGTCGCGGTCTCGGTGACGCCGTCGGCGAACTTCACCCGCAGCGTCTGCGGCACCGCCGCGCCGGCGCGGCGCACCAGGACCACGGTGCGGTACGGGAACGCGCCCTCGCCGGGCTTCGCCTTCGGGTTCGCCTTCTTCCACGCCTCGCGGCGGTCGGCGACGGCCTTCGCGATCGACTTCGTGGTGAGCTCGACCAGGCGGCCGTCGTGCATGACGTAGCCCGGCTGCGGCAGCACTTCGCTGCTGCTGAAGGACGCGACGCTGTCGTTCACCGGCTTCACGTCGTAGACCTGGTCGGCGAAGATGCGGTCGACCACGTCGGCGCGGCCGGTGCCTTCGACCAGCGCGGCCTTCAGGTCGGCGACGCTCGGGTGGCGGAACTTCCAGCGCGCGTAGTACAGCTTGAACGCGCGCTCCAGCGCCGGCGTGCCGACCTGGGCCTCGAGGTCCCGCATCGTCGTCGCGGTGCGCGAGTACACGGTGCCGTAGCTGCCGCCGGACATGCGGTTCCAGGAGTTCTGGCCGATCGGGTCCGCGGGGTGCTCGGTCATCGCGCCGAGGCGCTCGTAGGCGAACACCGGCACGCGCAGGTCGATGCCGAGCTTCTTGAGCGGCCCGGTGGTGAGGTGCAGGTCGTGGTTCTCCGAGCGCAGCATGCGCTGGTCCCAGTACTCGTTCAGGCCCTCGTCCAGCATCGGCTCCTCGAACTCGTTGGAGCCGAGCAGGCCGTAGAAGTAGCCGTGGCCGAATTCGTGGATGGTCACGAAGTCGAGCAGGTCGCGGAACATCGTGCCTTCGTCGACGTTGGCGTAGCTCGACGCGGTGAAGAACGTCGGGTACTCCATGCCGCCGGCCTCGTCGGCGTTGTACGGCGGGATCACCACCGTGACCGTGTTGTACGGGTACGGGCCGAGCGTGCGCGAGAAGAAGCCGAGCGCGTCGACGGTGGCGTCGAGCGCGGGCTTGGCGTTGTTCTCGTACTCGGGCGTGTACAGCACCCGCACCGTCACCTTCGGGCTGCCGGCGCCTTCGTAGTAGCCGACCAGCGGCTTCGCGTAGCGCTTGTCCGCGGTCCAGGCGAAGTCGTGCACGTCGCCCTGGACGAAGCGGTGGGTCACCTTGCCGTCCTTCTCGACCGGCGTGCCGGTCTCCTCGCCGGTGGCGCCGACGGTGTAGCCCTTCGGCACGGTGATGCGCACGTCGTAGCTGCCGTAGTCGGCGTAGAACTCGCTGTGCGCGTGCATCTCGTGCGCGTTCCAGCGCGGGGCGGTGGCGCCGCGCTCGCCGGGCAGCTCGAGCACGCCGATCTTCGGGAACCACTGACCGACCAGGTGGAAGCTGCCGTAATAGCCGGTGCGGGCCACGACGCGCGGGAGCTGGTCGAAGAAGCCGATGTCGAGCGTCGTGCTCGCGCCCGGCGCGACTGGCTGCGGCAGGTCGAGGCGGACCACGGTGCGGTCGGTCTTCGGGCCGCCGTCGGGCTGCACGAAGCTCCACTTCACCTGGTTGCCGCCCTGGGCGACGTCGCGGAGCTTGATGTAGCCCCATTCGCCGTCCCTGGTCTTGACGCTGCTGCGGAAGGAATCGTTGCCCTCGCGCAGCTCGGTCATGAAGGTGCTGCCGGCGCCCTCGAACGCGTTGAGGTACAGGTGCAGGTACACGCTGCACACCGGGACCGCGCTGCGGTTGCGCCAGGTCAGCTGCTGGCGGCCGGTGACCGTGTGCTTGACCGGGTCGAGGGTGGCGTCGATCGAGTAGCCGACGACGCGGTCGGAGAGGGTGGCCTCGTTGCCGGTGCGCGGCCCGCCCCAGGCGTCGGGCGCGCTCGGCGTGGAGACCGCCGCCGCGTCGCGACCCACGATCGGAATGTCGCTGCAGGCCCCGGCCGCCGCCGGCGCCTGGGCCTGCGCGGCCAGTGGCAGCCCGGCGGCGAGCGCCCAGGCCAGGAATAGACGCTTGCGCGGCATCGCTGCTTCCCCCGAAGAGACGAAAGCGGGGAGGGTGGGGCAATCCCGCCGGGGACGCAATGCGACGGCCGGGCCATGCGCGCCGGCGCGGGGCGCGCTATCGTTGCCGGTCCCGATTCGCGGAGCGCGGCGCATGACCCATTCCGGAAGCTGCCACTGCGGGCGGATCGCCTTCGACGTGGAGGGCGAGGTCGCGCAGGCCGTCGACTGCAACTGCTCGATCTGCCGCCGGCGCGGCTCGCTGCTCGCGTTCTTCCCGCGCGAGGCGTTCACCCTCACCTCGAAGGAGGGCGACTACGGCACCTACCGGTTCAACACCGGCCGGATCGCCCACCACTTCTGCCAGACCTGCGGCGTCGCGCCCTTCAGCGAGGCGGTCAATCCGAAGACCGGCGAGCCCATGGTCGCGGTGAACCTGCGCTGCCTCGCGGGCGTGGACGCGGCCGCGCTCCCCGTGCGCCACTTCGACGGCGCGAGCCTCTAGGGCCGATCAGTCCTCTTCTTCCTCGAACTCGACCAGCACGTCGAGGTCGAAGGACAGCGCCTCCACCGCCTCGCGCACGCGCCGCGCGGTGGAGTCGTTCGGGGCCTCGATCTCCAGCTCGTGCGCGTCCGGGCCGGCGACGTCGCTGAGCCCGGCGGAACTGGAATCCGCGTCGTCCATGTGCGGCATCATGTCCGACACCTCTTCGACGTGCTCGATGCCGTCCAGGCTCTGCAGGAGGTTCATCACGGCGCGGGTGTCGTCCTCGCTCCCGGTCAGGCGCATGCGCAGGGTCGGCATCGGTCTTGCCTCGCGTTGGGGTGCCGGCAGCCTAGGCAGCCCCGAAGCAATGCCGCGTGACGACGCTCAGCCGGCGGGCGGGGCGCGGACCGGCACCGACACGTTGCACAGGTCGATGTGGCCGGCGGGCACCTTGTACCACTCGTCGCGGCGGTTGCGCTTCAGCTCGACGAGCTGCGCGAACAGCGGCGTGTCGGTGCGCAGGACCTGCAGCGGCGTGCGCTGCGCTTCCGGCACGTCGGACGCCAGCGCGATCGACAGGATCGGCGTGTACTGGTCCGGCTTCGCGTACATGCCCATCGGATCGGGGCCGCGCGGCAGCACGCTGAGCAGTTCCATGCCCTTGAGCACCCGGCCGACGACGGTGATGTTGCGGTCGAGCGTGCGCGGCGCCTGGCCGTCGACGACGTAGAGCTCGGTGCCGTTGCTGGAATCGGCGGCGACGTCGCGGCCGGCGCCGAGCGTGCCGTAGCAGTGCGCCATCCAGGCCTCGCCGGCGGCGGGATCGCGCGCGGCGGGGAAGCCTTCGCTGAAGCCGGCTTCCGGTGCCCAGCCGTCGCGGTCGGGCAGGGCGTCGAACGGCAGGCCGGCGGCGGCGCGGGTGAATTCCGCGGGCAGGTGCGCCTTCGCCTCGCCGATGGACTTGCGCGCGGCCTCGTCTTCGGTGGGGTCGCCGAACTGGACGACGAAGTTGTCCTGCGAGCGGTAGATGCTCAACCCGTCCCAGTAATGCCCGTGGGCGAGCGTGCGGATGTTGGCGACGTGCTCCGGCGCGAAGCGCGGCGCGAGCTCGATCACGACGCGGCCGGCGGGCACCTGCATGTAGAGGATGTTCGCGGGGTCGGGCGTGCGCCAGTCCGCGGGCGTGGAGGCGTCGAGCAGTTCCTTCGCGGTCTTCGGCTTCGCCGCGGCGTCGGCGGGCGTGCCGTCGGCGGACAGGGCGCCGGCGAGGGCGGCGCCGCAGCACGCGGCGAGCGCGAGGGCGAGGGAGGCACGCGGCAGGAGCGCGGCGGCGGCAGGCTTGGCGGGCGACATGGGCGGGTTCCCTCGGGACGTCCGCCGATTCTGCCGCAGGCCGCGCGCCCGCGCGCGCTCAGTGCTTCTTCTTCCCGCCGTGGTCCTGCTTGTTGACGGTGGCCCAGGCGATCCGTTCGGCGTCTTCCTTGGACTTGCCTTCCTTCTTCTCGCTCTGCTCGACGTGGTGGGCCTGGCGTTTCTGCTTGTCGGTGTAGCTGGACTTGTCTCCGCGTGGCATCTCGCATCTCCGCGGCCGGAAAGGGGGAGGGCCGCGACCGCATCCTCGCCGGCGGGCCGTAAAGGCGCCGGCGACGGGGCGTGAAGGCTCCCCGGGGCCCGCCGCCATCCGGAGCGCAGGGATGACTAGTGGCACATTCACTATATCGAACTTGCCAATAGACTGGCCTCCAACCTAGCAGGAGTCCCCCATGACCCCTCCCGACATCGAGCCCGCCGAGCCGTTGCTGCGCAAGTTCCAGAAGGAGCTCAGCGCGGGCACGGTCTCGCTCGCCCTGCTCGGCGTGCTCGCCGCCACCCCGGAGCCGATGTACGGCTACCAGATCGCCAAGCGCCTCGAGCAGGTCGGCGACGGCGTGCTCGCCGGCAAGCAGAGCGCGCTGTATCCCGTGTTGCGCAACCTGGAAGGCTCCGGGCTGCTCGACAGCTTCGTCGAGCCGTCCGTTTCCGGGCCGCCGCGCCGCTACTACCGCATCACCGCCGTCGGGCGGGACACCCTTCGCGCCTGGGCCGACGCCTGGCGCGCCACCCGCGACTCGGTCGATACCGTCCTCGAAGGATCCACGGCATGAACGCCACCTCCCAGCCGCTGCCCACCACCATTCCCGACTACCTCGCGCAGCTGCGCGTCGCGCTGTCGGGCGCCGATCCGGCGCTCGTCCAGGACGCGCTGTACGACGCGGAGGAATACCTGCGCTCGGAACTCGCCGAGCATCCCGACCAGACCGAGGCGCAAGTGATCGCCGCGGTCGCCGGCAGCTACGGCGCGCCGGAGGAAGTCGCCGGCATCTACCGCGACACCGAAGCGAAGGTGCAGACGGCGCTGCGGCCGCCGCAACCGCCGCGGCGCGAATCCGCGCTCGGCCGCTTCTTCGGCGTCGCCGCGGATCCGCGCACCTATGGCGCGATGTTCTATTCGATCCTGGCGCTTGCGACCGGCATCTTCTATTTCACGTGGGTCGTCACGGGCATCTCGATGTCGCTGGGCCTGTCGGTGATCATCATCGGCATCCCGTTCGTGATCCTGTTCCTCGGCTCGGTGCGGCTGCTGTCGCTGGTCGAGGGAAGGATCGTCGAGACCATGCTCGGCGAACGCATGCCGCGCCGGCCGCTGTACGCCGATCGCGACCGCCCGGTGCTGGAGCGGATCAAGGAGGTCTTCATCGATCCGCGCACCTGGTCGACGCTCGTGTACATGCTCGCGATGCTGCCGCTGGGCATCCTGTACTTCACGCTCGCCGTGAGCCTGCTCGCGACTTCGCTCGGGCTGGTGGCCGGGCCGCTGCTGATCGGATTCGGCGCGTTCGACGGCTGGTCGCTGAGCGGCGGCTGGTGGGGCTACTGGGAGCCGTCGACGGTGCTCGGCGTGTGGGAGCTGCCGATCGCCTTCGCCTGCGGCGTGGTCCTGCTGTTCGCGACGCTGCACCTGCTGCGCGGCATCGGCAAGGTCCACGGCGCGATCGCCAAGCAGCTCCTCGTCAAGGCGTGACCCGCGTGGAGCCGACCGCGGGTCGGCTCTACATTTTCCACTCGAGGCCGAGGTAGATGGAGCGGCCGTCGCCGGGCAGGAAGTTCCGCCCGTCGACGCCGCCGGCATCGGCGACGACGTTGGTGCCGGCGATCCAGCGGCGGCCGCCGAGGTTGCGCAGGTCGGCGAACCAGCTCCAGCCGGCGCCGGCCTCGCCGCCCAGCTTCAGCCCGGCGATGACGTAGCCGGGCGCGCGGAACGTGTTCGCGTGGTCGACGTACCAGTCCTGCGGCACCCACTCCAGGTTCGGCTCGACGTGGAAGCCCGCGCCGGGTTGCCAGCGCAGCCCGGCGCGCAGCTGCTGCGGCGGCACGCCGGCGAGCGCGTTGTCGCCGTACACCGGGTCGCGTTCGAAGCGGAAGTCGTTGTAGAGGTAATTGGCCGAGAGGCGCCAGGCGCGCGCGAATCGCCACTCCGCGCCGAGCTCGACGCCCTGGTGCACGGTCCGGCCGGCGTTGATCGTGCCGAGCGGGTTGCCCTGCGCATCGTCGAGGGCGAGGAGCTCGCCGCGGATCCGCGCGCGGTACGCGGCGACGTCGAGCGAGAGCGAATCGCGTTGCGTGCGCAGGCCGAGCTCCGCGCTGGTCGCGCGTTGCCGGTCCACGGGCGTGACGCCCGGCCCGCCGCTGAGCTCGCCGAAGCTCGGCGGCTCGGCGCTGCGGCCGAGGTTGGCGCACCACTGCGTGCCCGCGTCCGCGTCGAAGCGCAGCCCGATGCGCGGGTTGAACGAGGCGTAGGCCACGTCGAAACTCTCGTCGCGTCCGCCCTCCACCTGCAGGTCGCGCGAGCGCCGTGTCGAACGCACCGCCTGCGCGCCCAGCACCAGCACCCAGCGCGGCGCGAGCCAGGCCTGGTCCTCGACGAAGGCGCTGGCGTTGGCGGCGTGCTGGTCGAAGTGGTTGGTCGGCGCGCCGCGCGCGCCGCCGACGTTCGCATGGCGCACGTCGTCGAGGCTGCCGCGCGCGTATGCCAGCCCGGCCGCGAGGACGTTGCGGCGGCCGCCCAGGCTGGCTTCGCTGCGCCAGCGCAGGTCGACGCCGTCGTCGCGCGACTGCTGGTCGAGCACCTGGAAGATCGGGTGGTGCAGCGACTTCGCCGAGTGGAACACCGAGAGCGTGGCGCTGCGGCGCGCGGCGGGAGACCAGGCGAGCTTGCCGGCGATGCGGTCGAGGCTGAAATCGCGGCGCTGGTCCTGCGCGACGCTGGCGGGCGCGGCCAGCGTGGGGTGGTCGAGCGCTTCGGCCAGGGTGAGGTTGCCCGGCAGCTCCGAGCGCGTGTCGACGTGGGTGAGGTACACGCGCGCGTCGAGGGCGTCGCCGATGCGGAAGCCGGCATTGCCGAAGAGGCGCGTGTTCTCCTGCCCCGCGTGCGCGCGGAAGCCGTCCTGGTGCGCCCCGGTCGCGCTGAGGTAGCCGTCGGCGCGCTCGCCGGCGCCGGCGAACGCGACCGGCGCGCGGCGCGTGCCGAAGCTGCCGCCTTCGAGCCGCGCGTCCAGCGCCGGCGCGTCGTAGCCGGTGGGCGACACGAAGTCGATGGCGCCGCCGAGCGTCGCCGCGCCGGCTTCCAGCGCGTTCGCGCCGCGCCAGATGCGCACGTAGCGCGCGGCCAGCGGCTCGATCGCCTGGAAGTCGAAGCTGCCGTCGGCGAGGTTCAGCGGCACTCCGTCCTGCAGCACCACGATGCCCCGTCCGTGGAAGGTGCGCTGCAGGCCGGAGCCGCGGATCGACAGCCGCGCTTCCTCGGCGCCGAAGCGCGGCTGCACGAACACGCCCGGCGCCCGGCCGAGCGCGTCGGCGAGGTTGCCGACGCGGCCGTCGCGATAACTGTCGCCGTCGACCAGCGCGGTGGCGCCGGCGCGTTCGTCGAGGCGTTCGCGTGCCTGGTCGATGTCCTCGACGGCGTTGGCAGGGAAGCGCTTCGCGCGCACCACCACGCGCGCGAGATCCACGGGGACGTCGTCGGCGGAAGCCGCAACGGGCGCCGCGGCG
>JBQCJF010000132.1:0-4110 GCA_051953015.1 Luteimonas sp. | reverse complement strand
AGCGGGCGAAGGCGACCTGCACGCGCAGGCGCGCGACCGCGTCGAACAGGCGCTGTTCGACGCCGCGCTCGCGCCCCCCGGTGGCCCTCGCGGCGAAGCGGCCGCGCGCCTCGGCCTGGGCCGCAACACGCTCACCCGCCGCCTCGGGCCGGGCCGCAAGCGGCGCTGACTGCGCCGCGCCCCGCGCCCGGCGCCGCGCGAAATGGCGTCAAGGCGAGGCATGGCGCATGGTGCGACAATCGCGCTTTCACCCGAGGAGGTCCGACATGCGCATCGTCCCGCTCGCCGCCGCCATCCTGGCCGTGTCCGGCCTCGCCGCCTGCGGCTCGACGCCGCCGAAGCAGCCCGCGCCGGCCGCGGTCGCGATGCCCGCGCAACAGCACGACGGCGTCGCCAACCTCGCCTCCGCGTCCGGCAGCCTCGTGAGCGGCCGCCTGCAGGTGATGAGCATGGGCCCGAACGCGGTGCACATCGCCGGCGACATCGGCGGCCTCGCGCCGGGCAGCAGCCACGGCTTCCACGTCCACGAGAACGGCGACTGCAGCGCGGCCGACGCGAGCAGCGCCGGCGGCCACTTCAACCCGGGCGCCGCGCCGCACGGGCGCATGGACGACGGCCCGCACCACGCCGGCGACATCGACAACATCGTCGCCGACGCGCAGGGCGTCGCCCACGTCAACATGCACGTGCCCGGCCTGACCCTCGGCACCGGCGCCGCGAACGACGTCGCCGGCCGCGCGATCATCGTCCATGCCGATCCGGACGACTACGCGAGCCAGCCCTCCGGCAACGCCGGCAAGCGCCTGGCCTGCGGCGTGATCAAGCTCGTCGACTGACCCTTTTCAGACGTCGGGCTGTTCGTTGGCGTTGCAGTGGGCGAAGGTGACGGGCACGCCGTGCGCGCCCAGCACCGCGGCGAACTGCCGCTCGCGCGCCTGGAAATGCTCGAAGCCGCGCGCGAGTTTCGCGTCGTCGCTTTCGCCGGGGGCGTAGCGCGCGCGCCACGCGGCGGGCGAGAACAGCGCGATCCGCACGTCGCCGTCGCGATAGTGCGCGAGCGGCTCGGGCGGGGCGTCGAGCCATTCCTCGGCCTCGGGCGCGAGCAGCGCCGCCTCGAGCAGCGGCCACAGCGGCGCGAGGCCGGCGTGCTCGTACTGCAGCGCGGTCATCGCCAGCAGGTCGTGCAGGGTGAGATAGCGCGCGTGCTCGACGCGCAGCCCGAACAGGTCCTGCGCCAGCAACGCGGTCGCGGCGCCGGCCCTGCCGGTTTCGACCAGGTCGCGCTCGAAGGCGTCGCCGACGCGCGCCGCCGCGCCGTCGTCCCCGGACAGCACGAACGGCAGCACGCGCAGCGGCCCGCCGGCCTGCCCGGCGTCGGGCGCGAGCGCGTCGGGCAGGCGTCCGTCGTGGGCGCCGAAAGCGATGATCCGCCCGCCGCGCGCGGCGCGGTCGCCGGGCGCGCGCGCCGCCAGCTGGTCGAGCGCGTGGTGCAGGGGCCAGCCCGGACGCAGCGCTTCGACCGGATCGTAGTGCGCGCCGGCCAGCGCAAGCTCCAGCAGCGTGGCGTCGGGATGGAAGCCGGCGAGGTCGGCGGCGATGCGGTCGCCCCGCCGCCCGGCATCCGGCTGGGCGAGCTGCAGCGCGCCGACGGGACTGCCCGGCGCGAGTTCCAGGGCGAGCGCGCCGGCGACGATGCGGTGTCCGGAAATGTGTCCTGCGTCGCCCATCGCGTGATTGGCCCTGCACCGGTGCGGGTTTAGACTGCGCCCATATTACGTAGGTCTGCCCGCCCGCGGCGTCGCGCGGGCCGCTTCGCGAGGTCGCACGATGCTGCAAGGTCGTCCCGTCGCCGTGCTCGGCGGCGTCCGCATCCCGTTCTGCCGGCAGAACACCGCCTACGCCGACGTCGGCAACCTCGGCATGTCGGTGCGCACCCTCGGCGCGCTGGTCGAGAAGTTCGGGCTGCACGGCCAGCAACTCGGCGAAGTGGCGATGGGCGCGGTGATCAAGCACCCGTCGGACTGGAACCTGGGCCGCGAGGCGACGCTGTCGTCCGGGCTCTCGCCGCTGACGCCGGGCATCACCCTGCAGCGCGCCTGCGGCACGTCGCTGGATTCGATCGTGCTGGTCGGCAACAAGATCGCCACCGGCCAGATCGAAGCCGGCATCGGCGGCGGCAGCGACACCACGTCCGACGTGCCGATCGTCTACGGCCAGGCGTTCCGGCGCCGGCTGCTCGAGGCGGCACGCGCGAAGACGTTCAAGCAGCGCGCGGCCGCGTTCAAGGGCTTCCGCCCGCGCGAGCTGAAACCGGAATTCCCGGGCGTCGCCGAGCCGCGCACCGGCAAGTCGATGGGCGACCACTGCGAGGACATGGCGCGCGAGTGGAGCATCTCGCGCGATTCGCAGGACGAATGGGCCGTCGGCTCGCACCGCAAGCTCGCCGCCGCGTACGAGCGCGGCTTCTTCGACGACCTGGTGGTGAACTTCCGCGGCGTGTCGCGCGACAACGTCCTGCGGCCCGACACCTCGATCGAGAAGCTGGCGACGCTGAAGCCGGCGTTCGACAGGACCTCGGGCAAGGGCACGCTCACCGCCGGCAACTCGACGCCGCTCACCGACGGCGCGGCCGCGTGCCTGCTGTCCAGCGACGCGTGGGCCGCGGCGCACGGGCACGAGGTGCTGTGCCACATCCGCGACGCGCACGTCGCCGCCGTCGACTTCGTGCACGGCGAAGGCCTGCTGATGGCGCCGACGATCGCGGTGCCCGAGATGCTGGCGCGCAACGGGCTCTCGCTGCAGGACTTCGACTTCTACGAGATCCACGAAGCGTTCGCCGCGCAGGTGCTCTGCACCCTGCGCGCGTGGGAGAGCGAGGATTACTGCAGGACGCGCCTGGGGCTGGATGCGCCGCTGGGCCGCATCGACCCGGCGAAGATCAATCCGCTCGGCTCCTCGCTCGCCACCGGCCATCCGTTCGCGGCGACCGGCGCCCGCATCGTCGCCACTGCCGCGAAGGAGTTGAAGGAACGCGGCGGCGGCCGCTGCCTGGTGTCGATCTGCACCGCCGGCGGCATGGGCGTCGTCGCGATCCTCGAGCGCTGAAACGGGGTCCAGCGTGCGTTTCCAGGCCTTTTTTCAGGCCTGGCGGCGCACCGGCCCCGCGAGGTCGTCCTGCGGCGCGGTGATCCAGGCGACGTCCTCGCCACGCGCGGCGCGCAGCGCGTTCGCATAGCACTGCCGCGCCAGCGCGTCGTCGCCGTGCGCGGCGAGGCCATGGCCCAGCTCCTCCCAGGCGTCGGCGCCCGCGCCCTGCGCGATCGCGCGGTGCAGGGAGGCCTCGGCGTCCGGCCACTCGCCCTGCGCGCGCGCCAGCCGCGCCCGCGCCAGCAGAAGCGCCGGGCTCGAGGGGTGGTCGCGAAGCCTGCGCTCGACGGCGGCGCGGCGCTGATCGACCCGGGTCACCGGCAGCGTGCCGTACCGCGCCGCGAGGCCTTCGTCCCAGCGCGTATCCAGCGCCTGCTCGATCGCGCGCGTGGCGGCTTCGTCCCAGTTCATCGCGGCTGCGCGTTCGGCGTAGGCGGCGGCCACGACGGGTTCGGCGCGCAGCGACTTCGGCAGCTGCTCCCAGCGCTCGGCGAGCACGTTCGCGCCGTCGGCTTCGCGCAGCAGGCCGGCGGCCCAGCGTTCCTGCAGTTCGTCCAGGCGCGCGGGCGGCAGCGCCTGCTGCTGGCGCAGCGTGCCGAGCAGGCCGTACGCCTGCGCGGCCTGGCCGTTCGCCGCGAACGCGAGCGCGCGCAGCGCCAGGCCGCGCGGCGGCAGCGGCTGCGCGGCCGGCGCGTCGAGCGCGACCAGCGCATCGGTGGGGCGATGGTCGTCGAGCGCGAGTTCGGCGGCGGCGATCGCGCGCTCGGTGGCGTGGCGTTCGCCCAGCGCCGCGAGTTGCGCGTTCGCGGCGGCGTGGTCGCCGCGCGCGAAACCCCCCCGGACCCCCGCCACGCCCGCGCCCCCGTCGAATTCGCCCACGTCGGGGGCCGCGGCGACCAGCTTGCCCGCGCCGGCGTAATTGCCGCGATGCAACCCTTACCGGCCGTCGCCCACGCGCGCCCG
>JBQCJF010000131.1:0-9590 GCA_051953015.1 Luteimonas sp. | reverse complement strand
AATCTGCAAATGTCGCCCCCCCCCGGGGGGGGCTGGGGGCGGGGTCCCGCCCCCGCGGGGCCGCCTCCACGATGGGCGGCGGACGCCTTACTCGGCGGCCGGCGCTTCCTCGGCGGCGGCGGGCGCGGCGCCTTCGGGCTGCTCGCCTTCGGCCTTCTTCGCGGCGGCCTTGCGCGGGGCGCGGCGGGTCGCCTTGCCGTCCGCGTCGGCGGCGAAGTCTTCCTCGCGCACGGTCGCGGCCTGCGGCGCGGCGGCCTTGCCCTCGAGCACGGCGTCGGCGGCGGCGCGGGCGTACAGCTGCACCGCACGGATCGCGTCGTCGTTGCCCGGGATCGGATAGTCGACCAGGGCCGGGTCGTAGTTGGTGTCGACGACGGCGATGACCGGGATGCCGAGCTTCTTGGCTTCCTTGATCGCGATGTCCTCGTGGCCGATGTCGATCACGAACAGCGCGTCGGGCAGGCGGTTCATGTCCTTGATGCCGCCCAGCGAGGCCAGCAGCTTGTCGCGCTCGCGGCGCAGGCCCAGCACTTCGTGCTTGACCAGCTTCTGGAAGGTGCCGTCGGTCTCGCCGGCTTCCAGCTCCTTCAGGCGCTGCACCGACTTCTTGACGGTCGCGAAGTTGGTCAGCGTGCCGCCCAGCCAGCGCTGGGTCATGTACGGCATGCCGCAGCGCTCGGCCTCTTCCTTCACGGCGTCGCGCGCGGAGCGCTTGGTGCCGACGAACAGGATCATGCCGCGCTTCTGGGCGATGCCCGAGATGAAGTTCATCGCGTCGCCGAACAGCGGCACGGTCTTCTCGAGGTTGATGATGTGGATCTTGCCGCGGGCGCCGAAGATGTACGGCGACATCTTGGGGTTCCAGTAGCGGGTCTGGTGGCCGAAGTGGACGCCGGCTTCCAGCATCTGGCGCATGGTGATCTGGGGCATTTCGATTCTCTCGGTGGGGAGTCCGCCGCCCGGACATGTGATGGGCGGTGGCCCGCCTTTTCGGGCGAGCCGTGAACTCCGGGGTTGGGCCTCCCCGTCCGCTTCCATGGCCGAACTTCCTCGCGGAAGCACCCCGGCATGGGCTGTGGCGGACGGGTGTGTATTCGGCTGCATTCCGATGGAAGCTGCGCCCACCGTGGGCGGCCTGGCCGGGCCTGGGCCCGGGTCAGCCGCGGAATTGTAGCCGGCTCAGCCACTTGGGGGCAACTCGCCGGGCCCGGGGCGGGTAGGCGGGGGCCGGCCCGGGCCCGGAATGGGCGATAATTGCGGGATGACCATCGCCACCAAGACCCCCGCCGAACTCGAGAAGATGCGCGTCGCCGGCCGCCTCGCGGCCGAGGTGCTGCAGGTGGTGGCCCCGCACGTGAAGCCGGGGGTGACCACGGCCGAGCTCGACCGGATCTGCCACGACCACATCGTGAACGTCCAGCACGCCATCCCGGCCAACGTCGGCTACCGGGGCTTCCCGGCCACCGTCTGCACCTCGGTCAACAACGTCATCTGCCACGGCATCCCCAGCGAAGCCAAGGTCCTGCGGGACGGCGACATCGTCAACATCGACGTCACCGTGATCAAGGACGGCTGGCACGGCGACACCAGCCGCATGTACTACGTCGGCGAGCCGTCGGTGATGGCGCGGCGCCTGGTCGAGGCGACCCGCGAGGCCATGTTCCGCGGCATCCGCGCGGTGAAGCCCGGCGCCACGCTCGGCGACGTCGGCCACGCGATCCAGGAATACGCGGAAGGCCAGCGCTTCTCGGTGGTCCGCGAGTACTGCGGCCACGGCATCGGGCAGGTCTACCACGACGAGCCGCAGGTGCTTCACTACGGGCGGCCGGGGCAGGGCCTGGTGCTGCGCGAGGGCATGACCTTCACCATCGAGCCGATGATCAACGAGGGCGACCGCCGCGCGAAGGTGCTGCCGGACGGCTGGACCGTGGTGACCAAGGACCGCAAGCTCTCCGCGCAGTGGGAGCACACCGTGGCGGTGACCGCCGACGGCGTCGAGATCCTCACCCGCGTTCCCGGCGACGACAACGACGTGTTAACACGGCGGCCGCCGCGGACTGGAGCGCCGCGGCGCGCGCCTCGCTCGCCGCCGCCGACGCCGCGCTCGCGGCGCGCTTCGATCGCGGCGAGGACGTCGACGCGCTGCTCGCGGCGCGCACGCGCGAGGTCGATGCGCTGGTGCGCGAGGCGTGGTCGCAATGCATTCCGCCCGACGCGCCGCTGGCGCTGTTCGCCGTGGGCGGCTACGGGCGCGGCGAGCTGTTCCCGCAATCCGACATCGACGTGCTGGTGCTGGCCGAGGCGCCCGCGCAGCAGCGCTGGCACGACGCGCTGTCGCAGCTGTTCGCGCTGCTGTGGGACGCGGGGCTGCCGGCCGGCCACGCCGTGCGCTCGGCCGCGCAATGCACCGAGGCGGCGCGCGCGGACATCACCGTGCTGACGGCGCTGCTGGAAGCGCGGCCGCTGTGCGCGTCGGAAGCCGATGCCGCCGCGCTGGCGGGCGCGGTCGCGCCGTCGCTGGCGTGGCCGGCCCCCGACTATTTCGCCGCCAAGCGCGAGGAGCAGCGCGCGCGCCACGCGCGCTTCGGCGACACCAGCGACAACCTCGAGCCGAACCTGAAGGAAGGGCCCGGTGGCCTGCGCGACGTGCAGACGCTGCGCTGGATGGCGCTGCGCGTGCTCGGCGCGCGCGGCCTGGAGCCGCTGCTGGCGCTGGGCCAGCTCGGCGCGGACGAATTCGCCACGCTGGAACGCGAGCGCCGCGCGCTGTCGCGGCTGCGCTTCGGCCTGCACCTGGTCGCCGGCAAGCGCGAGGAACGCCTGCGCTTCGACCACCAGAAGGCGCTGGCCGAGCGGCTCGGTTTCGCCGATGCGCCGGGCAGCCTCGCGGTCGAGCAGATGATGCAGGGCTTCTATCGCAGCGCGGCGCTCGTGCTGCGGATCAACGAACGCCTGCTGCAGCGCTTCGAGGAGCAGATCGAGGGCGAGGTCGCGCCGGAGCCGCTTGACGCGATGTTCGAGTCGCGACGCGGCTACCTGCACGCGGTGTCGCCGGCGTGGCCGCGCGACGTTGGCGAGGTGTTCGCGCTGTTCGCAGCGTGGGCGGCGCATCCGTCGCTGCGCGGGCTGCATTCGCACAGCGCGCGGGCGCTGGCGGAGTCGCTGCCGCGGATCGGCGCCTACACCGAGGCCGATGCTTCGACGCGCGCCGCGTTCATGGCCCTGCTGCGCGGCCCGCAGCCGGAAGAGACGTTGGCGCGGATGGCGCGGCTCGGCGTGCTCGGCCGCTGGATCCCCGCGTTCGCGCGCGTGTCCGGGCGCATGCAATTCGACCTGTTCCACGTCTACACCGTCGACCAGCACACGCTGGCCGTGCTGCGCAACATCGCCGGGTTCGCCGCGGCGGAGCCCGACCCGCGCTTCGCGATCGCGCACGAGGTGCGGCCGCGGCTGCGCAAGCCGGAGCTGCTGCTGCTCGCCGGGCTCTTCCACGACATCGCCAAGGGCCGCGGCGGCGACCATTCGGAGCTGGGCGCGGTGGACGCGCGCGCGTTCTGCGAGGCGCACGGGCTGTCGGAAGGCGACACCGCCCTCATCGAATGGCTGGTGCAGAAGCACCTGCTGATGTCGGTGACCGCGCAGAAGCAGGACATCGCCGATCCGGAAGTGATCCACCGCTTCGCGACCGAGGTCGCCGACCGCGAGCGGCTCGACCTGCTGTACCTGCTGACCTGTGCCGACATCGCCGGCACCTCGCCGAAGCTGTGGAACGCGTGGAAGGACCGGCTGCTCGCGGACCTGTACACCGCCACGCGCCTGGCGTTGCGCCGCGGGCTCGAGCATCCGCTCGCCGCCGCCGAGCGCATGGACGAGGTGCGCGCCGCGGCGCGCACCGTGCTGGCCGAGGAGGGGCTCGACGACGCCGCGATCGACGCGCTGTTCGCGCGCGTGCCCGACACCGCCTTCCTGCGCGGCCGCCCCGGCAGCATCGCCTGGCAGGCGCTGGCGCTGCGCGAGGCGGCGCCCGGCGCGACCGTCGTCCGCGCGCGCCCGCTGGTCCAGCACGCCGGCGCGCTCGAGGTGTTCGTGCATTCGCCCGACCGCGACGGCCTGTTCGCCGCGATCGTCGCCACGCTCGACCGGCTCGGCCTCGCGATCCAGCAGGCGCGCCTGCTGGTCGGCCCCGGCGGGCTGGTGTTCGACAGCTTCGAAGTGCTGCCGGCCGAAGGCCAGCGCGCCGTGGCCGCGAAGGAAGTCGAGTGGCGCCTCGGCGCCGCGCTCGAGCAGCCCGACCTCGACGCGATCCGCCCCGCGCGCCGTGCGCAACCCCGGCACCTGCGCCACTTCCGCCTCGTGCCGCAGGTCGCCTTCGACGACAGCGCCGACGGCCGCCGCACCGTGCTCAGCCTGGTCGCCACCGACCGGCCGGGCCTGCTCGCCGACGTGAGTCGCGTGCTGCGCGGCCAGCGCCTGCGCGTGCACGACGCGCGCATCGCGACCTTCGGCGAACGCGCCGAGGACGTCTTCCTGATCAGCGACGAACACGACCGGCCCTTGGCCGGCGACATGGACCGGCAAGCGTTGCGCGATGCGCTGCGCGCCTGCCTCGAAGGAGAAGCAAACGCATGAGCGACGAATCATCCGGCGGGGCGAAGAAGAAGCCCGCGAAGAAGGCGGCGAAGAAGCCGGCGAAGAAGGCCGCGCGCCGCAAGGCCGCGCCCGAGCCGCAGGGCCCGGGCATCGACGAGCTGAAGTTCATGGTGAACAGCGCCTGGGAACGGCGCACGATGCTGACCATGGACGAGATCGACGGCTCCACGCGGCCGATCGTCGAGCGCGTCGTCGAAGGCCTGGAGAGCGGCGAGTTCCGCGTCGCCGAGCCCGACGGCAAGGGTGGCTGGACCGTCAACGAATGGCTGAAGAAGGCGGTGCTGCTCTACTTCCGCACCCAGGAGATGGAGCTGGTCGAGGCCGACCCCGCGCCGTTCTGGGACAAGATCCCCGCGCGCTTCGCCGAGTTCGACGAATCGAAATTCCGCAAGCTCGGCGCGCGCGTCGTGCCCGGCGCGATCGCGCGGCGCGGCTCGTTCATCGGCAAGGACGTCGTGCTGATGCCGAGCTTCGTCAACATCGGCGCCTGGGTCGGCGCCGGCACGATGGTCGACACCTGGGCCACGGTCGGCTCCTGCGCGCAGGTCGGCAAGCACTGCCACCTGTCCGGCGGCGCCGGTATCGGCGGCGTGCTCGAACCGCTGCAGGCGCAGCCGACGATCATCGAGGACCACTGCTTCATCGGCGCGCGCTCGGAAGTCGTCGAAGGCTTCGTCGTCGGCCACCACAGCGTCATCGGCATGGGCGTGTTCCTCGGCCAGTCGACGCGCATCTACGACCGCGCGACCGGCGAGATTTCGTACGGACGCGTGCCGCCGTACAGCGTGGTCGTCTCGGGGCAGCTGCCGGCGAAGGACGGGTCGCATTCGCTGTACTGCGCGGTGATCGTGAAGACCGTCGACGCGAAGACGCGCGCGAAGACCAGCGTCAACGACCTGCTGCGCGGGCTGGCGGGCTGAGGGGCTGCGGCATGGAAGTGCTTTCCTCGCGAATGACGTTCTACTTCAAACGGATCTTCCCGGTGGTCTGGCTGGGGTTCCTCGTCGTGTTCGTCGTGATCGGTGGCATGAGCGGCGCGTGGGACAAGGACCCCGTGTTTTTCGTCGTGCCAGCGCTGATGGCGGTGTTCGGCGTGATCTTCTTCCGCATGTTGCTGTGGACCCTCGCGGACGAAGTGCGCGACGGCGGCAACTTCCTCGTCGTCCGCAAGGGCAGCGTCGAGGAACGGATCCCGCTCGCGGACATCATCAACGTCGGCCTGAGCCAATTCGTCAATCCGCGCCGGCTGAGCCTGCGGCTGAGGAGGCCGGGCAAGCTGGGCGACGAGATCGTATTCCTGCCGAAGCAGCCGGCACTGCAGTTCAATCCGCTCGCCCGCAACGCGGTCGCCGAATCGCTGATCAAGCGCGTGGACGCCGCGCGCCAGGGAGCGGCGCGATGACGGCAGTGATTTACGGGTTGGCGAACTGCGACACCTGTCGCAAGGCGCGCAACTGGCTGGACCGCTTCGGCGTGGCCTACCGCTTCGTCGACTATCGCGACGAGCGCCAGTCGCCGGAGACGCTGCTGGCCTGGCGCGACGCGCTCGGCGGCTGGGACGCGATGGTCAACAAGTCCTCGACCACCTGGCGCAACCTGCCCCCGAACCGCAAGACGCCGGAGTCCGACGCCGAGTGGAAGCTGCTGCTGCGCGAGCATCCGCAGCTGATCCGGCGGCCGGTGGTGGTCACGGACGACGGCGTGGTGACGCAAGGCTTCAGCGACAACGGGTTCAAGGCAAGGTTCAAATGACTTCCGAAGTGCTGGCGCTGGCGAAGGAACTGATCATGCGGCCGTCGGTGACGCCCGACGACGCCGGCTGCCAGGCGCTGGTCGCCGAGCGCCTGCGCCGCGCCGGCTTCGCCTGCGAGCACCTGCGCTTCGGCGCCGTCGACAACCTCTGGGCCACGCATGGCGTCAAGGACGGCAGCGAGCCCGTGCTCCTGCTGCTCGGCCACACCGACGTCGTCCCGCCCGGCCCGCGCGACGCCTGGGCCAGCGATCCGTTCGTGCCCGAAGTGCGCGACGGCATGCTGTACGGCCGCGGCGCTGCCGACATGAAGGGCAGCGTCGCCGCGTTCGTCATCGCGCTGGAGCGCTTCGTCGCCGCGCATCCCGACCACCCCGGCACCGTCGCGCTGCTGCTGACTTCGGACGAGGAGGGCGACGCCATCGACGGCGTGCGCCGCGTCGCCGACGTGCTGCGCGAGCGCGGCCAGCGCATCGACTGGTGCATCACCGGCGAACCCTCGTCGAAGGAACGCCTCGGCGACCTCATGCGCGTCGGCCGCCGCGGCACCTTGTCCGCCACGCTCACCGTGCGCGGCGTGCAGGGCCACGTCGCCTACCCCGAAAAGGCCCGCAACCCCATCCACCAGGCGCTGCCCGCGCTGGCAGAACTCGCCGCGCGCCGCTGGGACGACGGCTACGAATCCTTCCCGCCGACCTCGCTGCAGATCAGCAACCTCCACGCCGGCACCGGCGCCAACAACGTCATCCCCGGCGAGCTGCAGGTGCTGTTCAACCTGCGCTACAACCCGAACTGGAGCGCGGAGCGGCTCGAGGCCGAATGCGAGGCCGTGTTGCGCGCGCGCGGGCTCGATTACGCGATGGCGTGGCATCGCGGTGGCGAGCCGTTTTTTTCGCCTGAGGGTCCGCTACGCAGCGCGGCGCGCGAAGAGCTCACGGCGTTCGCCGGGGCCGCGCCGGAGGAGAGCACGGGCGGAGGCACCTCGGATGCGCGGTTCATCGCTCCACTGGGCGCGCAGTGCATCGAGATCGGGCCAGTCAACGCCACCATCCACAAGGCCAACGAGCACATGCGCGTCGCCGACCTCGAACAGTTGCCGGATCTGTACCGGGCGTTACTTGCTAGGCTGCTTGTCGGTAGCTGACACCTGAATTAAACCGAGCCGCGAATCGGCCTCGGCTTGGATGAATTGTTCGAGGTCTTAGCTGGGAAACTCCGGCGGTGGCTTTGTGCCAACAGTAATCTCCAACTGACCCTTCATAAGCCCCTCTTGCTCGGACTCAATGAGGGGTAGGCCTGCTGCGTGAAATGCCTGCAGCAGAGTTTGGCGGTCCTGCGGCGTGCCACCCTTTATAGAAAGCCCAACAGCCCTAGCGTAACCGCTAAAGTACTTTGTCTTGGCGCCAGCGGCAGTAAGAGCGGCCTCTAAGTCACCGCGAAACACCGTCGCTTCTGGGTCGTCACCCACCCAAGCCAGCCACAGCTCAATAGAGGTGCCTTTAAGCGCGACTGCCAATTGCTGGGCTTGACCAGGTGTCACGCGCCGCCACGACATGAGTGCTTTGAGACGCTCTTGCTCAAGAATTGCCTGAGCTGTCTCGGCCTTTGCTTTAGCGGTGTCTGCCTCATTGGCGGAAATACGCTCATCTGCGAACTTCTCGCGCACGCCGCCGCTCCAGAACACGCCGGCAGTGCCTACTAATGCCAGAGTTGCTCCAAGAACGAGGAGTACGTTTGAGCATGAATAGATTGCGTCAGCGGCCTGCGGAGTAATGCTGAACATTGAGCGCTTCCACCAATTCGCGATCACGGTTGGAAAGACCTCTAACTAACCCCTGAATAAAGCCGAGCCGCGAAGCGGCTTCAGCTCGAATGAATTGTTAGGCCCCGCCCTCAATACGAGAAAGGGCGTGCATGATCATGCCTGGTACCTCTCGCATGACGCGGTAGTCTTCTTCGTTGTCGACGAGAAATTTTTCTAGGTATGGGTTGTGCATGCTGATAGTCAGCAGCTCCTCAAACTCCAAGAGCAGCTTCTTCCGCGCGGAGGGTGTCTTCGCTTCTTGGAGCCTGTTAAGCAGAGCGCAGCCCTCGTCATAAACCCATGGAACAAGGTCACGAAGTAAGCTGAGTCCGACCCGAACGCCAAGCGCGGGATTCTTAGAGCTGAACATGAGCTCTTCAATCATTCCGGGATGAAACTTCCTACGCCTTCTGTGGACTCGAGATGCTTCAGTTCGTTCGATTCTGGACGGGAGATCTTGAAACATAATCTTGATCTCTTCGAATAGCTTTGCAGACGAGTTCTCGATGTCTTCCTTGCTTTGCTTCTTGGATGAAGGGGCGGAGCTGGATTGCGACGCGAGTGACTTCAGAATGACGTCTACGCCGGCTTTAAATTTTCCAACTTGAAATTTGATGGTGTCCTTATCAGGTTCCGAGCCAGGAATTCGATTGACTAGCTGGAATACAAGCTTGGTGAGTGAATCCTCATCATCAGCGCAGTTCTGGAATTGTGCAAAAGGTCCTGTTGATGCTGATTTGAGCTCGATACCCAGCGCAACGCCGAGTATGGGTGTGTCGAGTTTCCCCTTCGCCATGCCCGCCTCAAATAGGATCCAAGGCCGATTCACGCTCCGCTCTGTGAGAAGGCATACAACATCTGAGGCACTTTGAATGTTCTTGATAATTTCCGGATACCATTCAATCCCATACTCGATGCCTTGGTTCCCACGCCGATCAGAGGTTCTGAAGGATTTCAGCACGCCCGCACTTACGCTCTTCAGTAAGTTGCTGAAAGCTTCAGCGAGTTCCGCATCACGCGTATCGTGGCTTATGAATACAAGTGGATTGATCGCCCTTGAGACAGCCGGGTCAACTGCGTTAGCTTCATCCACCATCTTTCTTCCCCAGTTCTTTGCGGAATTGGATTGTGCACACAATAGTTCGGGTCGGCGTAGCGGGGTCTAACGCTCAAGTTAAGCCGAATTGCAGCGCGTAGCCGGCAACATGGCAAGCTCCTCCCGCCATTGCTGGCGTAGCGATGCAACTGGGACTTCCTACGAATAAGTGGACACCTGACTGTTAGGCGCATTGCTGTTCGAACGCGATTGGCGGTACGTATCCCAACGACGAATGCAGGCGTTGATGGTTGTAGAAGTGGACATAGCTGCGGATCGCCTGGCGAAGC
>JBQCJF010000130.1:0-22156 GCA_051953015.1 Luteimonas sp. | reverse complement strand
TCGCTTCGCAACTTCGGCGAAACCGGCTCTGCCTTTCCTGCCGGCGACGTGGGACTCGCTTGGGGAGGGGGTGGAAGCGTGCGTGGAATTCGGGGGGCCTTGGCGGCATGGATGCCGCCACGGAGCCTACAAGGACGTACTTGCGGCGTCCCCCGGAATTCCGCGCACGCTTCCGCCGCCCCCGCCCGAAGCGACTTCGGCGTGCCGAGCCGCTCCGCCACCCGTGGATCAGTGGAGGGTGTGGACCTGGGGCCGGCGAACGGGCCCGCTGAAGGCGACGAGACGGTCGCCGCGGATGACCAGGCGGCCGACGTGGCGATCCTGGCCGTCTTCCGAATATTCGAAGCGGAAGCTGCGCTCGAAGCCCAGCCGCCCGTCCTCGCCGCGCCGCAACCGCAGGCCGTTCGCGTGCACGGTCTGGTCGAGCCACTGCACGCCGGCGGCGGCGCAGGCGTCGCGGCCCGCTTCCTCCGCGCGCTCGGCCGCCGCGCGGGCCGAACTCCACGCCGCCCACGCCAGCACCACCGCGACCAGCAGGATCAGGAGTTCGAGCACGGCGGCGGACCCAGCTTCATCGACAGGTCGATGGCGCGCACGTGCTTGGTGAGCGCGCCGATCGAGACGTAGTCCACGCCGTCGTCGGCGATCGCGCGCAGGCCGTCGAGGTCGACGCTGCCCGAGGCTTCCAGCGGGATGCGACCGTCGAACGGCGCGGCGCGGGCGATGCGCACCGCCTCGCGGCGGGAGTCGCGGTCGAAATCGTCGATCAGGACGCGGTCGCAACCGGCGGCCAGCGCCTCGCGCAGCTGCGCGAGGTCCTCGACCTCGACCACCAGCGGCAGCGCGGGATGCTTCGCGCGCGCGGCGGCGACCGCGGCGGCGATCGAGCCCGCGGCGCGCACGTGGTTCTCCTTGAGCATCACGCAGTCGTACAGGCCGATGCGGTGGTTCTCGCCGCCGCCCGCGCGCACCGCGTATTTCTGCGCGATGCGCAGGCCGGGAATCGTCTTGCGCGTGTCGAGCACGCGGGTGGCGGTGCCGCGCAGCGCATCGGCGTAGCGGGCGGTGGTCGTGGCGGTGCCCGACAGCGTTTGCAGGAAGTTGAGCGCGGTGCGCTCCGCGGTCACCAGCGCGCGGCTGCGGCCGGCGAGGGTGGCGAGCACGGTGCCGGCCGCGACGCGCTCGCCCTCGGCGACGCGCCAGTCGATGCGCACGCCGGGATCGAGCGCGCGGTGGCAGGCGTCGAACCACGGGCGCCCGCAGACGACGGCGTCCTCCTTGCACAGCACGTAGGCGACGTCTTCCGTGTCGGGCAGCAGCGAGGCGGTGACGTCGCCGCTGCCGATGTCCTCGACCAGGGCGCGGGCGACGTCGGCCTCGACCTGCTCGACCGGCGGCGCATCGAGCGGAGCGGCGGCGGCCGCCACCTCAGGCCCCCGGGAATCCGGGGACCTGCGCGGTCCCGATCGCCTCGTCCGCGAGCAGCACCGGGATGCCGTCGTCGATGCGGTAGACGAGCTTGCGGTCGCGGGTGACCAGCGCCTCGCGCAGCGGCTCGGCCTGGGCCGCGTCGTCGCGGCGGCGCACGCCTCCGGTGGCGATCGCCCGGTTCACGGCGTCCAGCCCGTCCCGTTCCAGCAGCGCCAGCGGCTGGCGCGTCGCGGGGCAGGCGAGGATGTCGAGCAGCTTGCGGTCCATGGCGGGGTGGCGTCGTGGGGGTTGGCCGCTAGAATACCGTTTTGAACGGCAGGGACCGGTGCCGCCATGGCCAACCCGCTCGTGGGGATCGTGATGGGCTCGCGCTCCGACTGGGAGACGATGCAGCACGCCGCGGTGCGGCTCGAGCAGCTAGGCGTACCGCACGAGGTGCGCGTGGTCTCCGCGCACCGCACGCCGGACGTCCTGTTCGAGTACGCCGCCGGCGCGCAGGCGCGCGGCCTGCGCGCCATCATCGCCGGTGCCGGCGGCGCCGCGCACCTGCCCGGCATGCTCGCGGCCAAGACCGCGGTGCCCGTGCTGGGCGTGCCGGTGCAGTCGAAGGCGCTCGCCGGCATGGATTCGCTGCTGTCGATCGTGCAGATGCCGGCCGGCATCCCGGTCGCGACCTTCGCCATCGGCAATGCCGGCGCCGCCACCGCGGCGCTGTTCGCGGCGGCGATGCTGTCGGCCGACCATCCGCAGGTCGCGGCGGCGCTGGCGGAATTCCGCAAGCGCCAGACCGACGACGTCGCCTCGAACGACGATCCGCGGCGATGACGGCTGCCGGCATGGCCCGCGCGGCGGCGGGCGCGCGCAGGTGACCACCGTCGGCATCCTCGGCGGCGGGCAGCTCGCCCGCATGCTCGCGCTGTCCGGCGCGCCGCTGGGCCTGCGCTTCCTGGTGATGGACACGTCGCCCGAGGCCTGCGCGGCGCAGTTCGCGCCGATGGTGGTCGGCGACTACCGCGACGAGGCCGCGCTGGCCGAGTTCGCGTCGCGCATCGACGTGGCGACCTTCGACTTCGAGAACGTGCCCGCGGAGTCCGCGCGCTGGCTGTCGGAGCGGGTGCCCGTGTTCCCGAGCCCGCGCGCGCTCGCCACCGCGCAGGACCGCCTGGCGGAAAAGACCCTGTTCCGCGAGCTCGGGATCCCGGTGCCGGACTTCGCGCCGGTCGCCACCCGCGCGGAACTCGACGCGGCGGTCGCGCGCATCGGCGCCCCCTGCATCCTCAAGACCCGCCGCCTCGGCTACGACGGCAAGGGCCAGTTCCGCCTGCGCACCACCGGCGACGTCGCGGCCGCATGGGACGCGCTGGGCGCGCAGGCGGACAAGGTCGGGCTGATCCTCGAGGCCTTCGTGCCCTTCGAGCGCGAGCTGTCGGTGGTCGCGGTGCGCGGCCGCGACGGCGACTTCCGCACCTGGCCCCTCACCGAGAACTGGCACGTCGACGGCGTGCTCTCGGCGAGCCTGGCGCCGGCCGCGGCGGACGCGCCGCTGGAAGCGACGGCCGTCGCCCACGCGCGCGCCCTGGCCGAGGCGCTGGATTACGTCGGCGTGTTCGCGCTCGAGCTGTTCTGCCGCGACGGCATGCTGCTCGCGAACGAGCTGGCGCCGCGCGTGCACAACTCCGGCCACTGGACGATCGAGGGCAGCGAGGCGTCGCAGTTCCAGAACCACCTGCGCGCCGTGCTCGGGCTGCCGCTGGGCGACACGCGCATGGTCGGCCGCGCCTGCATGCTCAACTGGATCGGCGAGATGCCGGACCCCGCGCCGGTCCTGCGCGAACCGGGCGGGCACTGGCACGATTACGGCAAGTCGCCGCGCGCCGGCCGCAAGGTCGGCCACGCGACCCTGCGCGCGGACGACGCGCGCGAACTGGCGGATGCCCTGCGCCGCGTCGGCGCGGCGCTGGGGCGTGAGGCGCAGGTCGCGCCGGTCGCCGCCCGCCTCGCTACCTGAGGTTCGCGGCGACGAAGTCCCAGTTCACCACGTTCCAGAACGCCTCGACGTACTTCGGCCGCGCGTTGCGGTAGTCGATGTAGTAGGCGTGCTCCCACACGTCGCAGGTCAGCAGCGCGGTGTCCTCGCCGGTCAGCGGGGTCGCGGCGTTCGGCGTGCTCACCAGCGCCAGCGAGCCATCGGGGCGCTGCACCAGCCAGGCCCAGCCGGAGCCGAAGGTCTTCACCGCGAGCTCGCTGAACTGCTCCTTGAACTTCTCGAAGCTGCCGAAGGCCTTCGCGATCGCCTCGCCGGCCTTGCCGGACGGCTCGCCGCCGCCGTTGGGGGACATGCAGTTCCAGTAGAACGTGTGGTTCCAGACCTGGGCCGCGTTGTTGAACATCGCGCCCTGCGCCTTGCGGATGATCTCCTCCAGCGGCATCGCCTCGAACTCGGTGCCCGCGATCATCTTGTTGAGGTTGTCCACGTAGGCCTTGTGGTGCTTGCCGTGGTGGAAGTCGAGGGTCTCGCCCGAGATGTGCGGCTCGAGGGCGGCGCGATCGTAGGGCAGTGCGGGGAGTTCGATGGCCATGGCGGGCTCCTTGGCGGGGGGAGGGGCTTACAATGGACGGATTCTACCCCCACGCCCGCCGCCGCCCGGGAAACCCGCGGCGCGGCCGACATTCCAGGACGCACCGCCATGCAGGTATCCGAGCGCATCCAGGCCGAAATCGAAGGCCATCCCGTCGTGCTCTTCATGAAGGGCACGCCGCAGTTCCCGATGTGCGGCTTCTCCAGCCGCACCGTGCAGGCGCTGAAGCAGGCGGGCGCGGCCGGCCTGCACACGGTCAACGTGCTCGAGGAGCCGGAGATCCGCGCCAACCTGCCGCGCTATTCGAACTGGCCCACGTTCCCGCAGCTCTTCATCAACGGCGAGCTGATCGGCGGCTGCGACATCACCCTCGAGCTGCTGGAGTCCGGCGAGCTGGCGAGGATGCTGAAGGAAGTGCAGCTCGCGGAGTCGCAGAAGGCGTGAGCGCGGCCGCAGCCGTGCCGTCCGCCGCCGGCGCGCTCGCCGGGCGCGTGGTGCTGGTCGCGGGCGCGCACGGCGGCCTCGGCAGCGCCGCGTCGCTGGCCTGCGCGCGCGCGGGCGCGACCGTCGTGCTGCTCGGCCGCAAGGTGCCGAAACTCAACCGCCTCTACGACGCCTTGGCGGCCGAGGGTCCGGAACCGCTGCTGTATCCGCTCGACCTCGAAGGCGCGGCGCCGGACGATTACGCCGAGCTGGCGGCCCGCGTCGAAACCGAAGCCGGCCGCCTCGACGGGCTGCTGCACTGCGCCGCCGAGTTCCGCGGCCTGACCCCGCTCGCGCATACCGACCCCGCCGATTTCGCCCGCGCGCTGCACATCGGGCTGACCGCGCGCTGGTGGCTCACCCAGGCGTGCCTTCCGCTGCTGGCGAAGGCACCCGGGGGCGCGGTGGTGTTCGCCATCGACGACCTCGCGCTGACCGGCCGTGCGTTCTGGGGCGGCTACGGCATCGCCCAGCACGGCCTCGCGGCGCTCATCGCGATGCTGCAGGCCGAACTCGGCGCCGAGGGCCCACGCATCAGCGGACTGCAGCCGGGCCCGATGCGCACCACCCTGCGCGGCCGCGCCTTCGTGGCCGACCAGGACCAGGACGCGCGCGATCCGTCGGCCTACGCCGCCGCGTGCGTGGAGCTGCTGTCGTCGGCCGGAACGCCGTACCGGGGGCGGATCGGCGTCGCGGTGGCCGGTGGCGGCGTGGCGGCGGCGGGGGAAGGCGCGCCGTGACGATCGCTTCGGCCGCGCTGCTGCTGTTCCTGATCCTCGATCCGCTCGGGAACATCCCGGTATTCCTGAGCCTGCTGCGCGGCATGCCGGCGCATCGCCAGCGCTACGTGCTGGTGCGCGAGATGCTGATCGCGCTGGCCGTGCTGATGCTGTTCCTGCACTTCGGCCGCTACGCGCTCGAATTGATGCACCTGCGCCAGGAGTCGGTCTCGATCGCCGGCGGCATCGTCCTGTTCCTGATCGGCCTGCGGATGATCTTCCCGCCGCCGGAAGGCCTGCTCGGCGAGCTGCCGGGCGGCGAGCCCTTCATCGTGCCGATGGCGATACCGCTGGTCGCCGGCCCCTCGGGCATGGCCGCGGTCATGCTCATGGGCAGCCAGGAGCCGGACCGGATGGGCGCCTGGAGCCTGGCCCTGTTCGTCGCCTGGGTCGCGACCGCCGCGATCCTGTTCTCGGCCACCTACCTGTACAAGATCCTGGGGGCCCGGGTCCTGACCGCGATCGAGCGGCTCATGGGCATGGTGATCGTGGCCATTTCGGTGCAGATGCTGCTCGATGGCCTCGCCAGTTACCTGCACCTGGGCCAGGCCGCGATCCGGTAAACGTTTACATCGCGGCCCTCGCCGAGGCCGTCTTTTTGCTGTCATCACGCCCGGTTAGCGTGTTAAACTGACGTTAACCCGTGCGCCCGCGCATGGGCAGGGGAAAAACCCGTCAGCCGACGCCGTGCACCCAGCGGACGGTCGGCTCATGCCGCTGTCGTCCGCCTTCCAAAAAACCTTCATCCGAGGTAACCGAGATGACCCATCGCAATCGCGCCCGGCTGTCCAAGCTGTCGCTCGCCCTGGTCGCCGTCATGGCCACCGCCCCCGTGTTCGCGCAGAGCACCTCCGCCGGCATCGTCGGCCACGTCGAAGCCGCGGACGGCCAGCCCGTCGCCGGCGCCGAAGTGACCATCACGCACATCGAGTCCGGCACCGTCAGCCGCGCCGTCACCGACGCGAACGGCAACTACGCCTCGCGCGGCCTGCGCGTCGGCGGCCCGTACACGATCACCGTCAACAAGGCGGGCGCCGGCACCTCGACGCAGGAGAACGTGTACCTGCAGCTGAACCAGGTCGCTGACATCGACAGCACCCTCAACGCCGACGTCGCCACCCTCGGCAGCGTGCAGGTCGTGGGCAGCGCGGTCGACATCTTCAGCTCCGAGAACAAGGGCGTCGGCACGTCGGTCAGCGGCCGCCAGCTGGAGACCGCCGTCAACGGCGAGCGCTCGCTGGACGGCATCGCGCGGCTGGATCCCCGCATCACCGTCATCGACCAGAACGACGGCTCGATCTCGGTCGCCGGCCAGAACAACCGCTACAACAACATCAGCGTCGACGGCCTGTCGCAGAGCGATCCGTTCGGCCTGAACGCCAACGGCCTGGGCTACACCGGCTCGCCGATCTCGCCCGACGTCATCGCCGCGTACGACCTCAAGGTCACCGACTACGACGTCACCTCCGACACCGTCGGCGCCAACATCAACGCCGTCACCAAGTCGGGCACGAACGAGTTCCACGGGTCCGTGTACTACGCGTTCAAGGACGCGAGCAGCATGGTCGGCAAGTACGACGGCCAGAAGTACGACGGCTTCGACAAGAACGAGACCACCGGCTTCACCCTCGGCGGCCCGATCATGAAGGACCGCCTGTTCTTCTTCGCCTCGTACGAGGACCAGAAGATCAGCGGCCTGAAGGGCGTCGGCACCGACGCCGTGAGCACCGGCAAGATCTCCGCCGACGACGTCCAGTCGGCCATCGACATCGCCACCGGCCTGGGCCTGCAGCCGGGCACCTACGGCAACAGCGGCGTGTCCCTCGAGGACAAGCGCTACCTGGCCAAGCTCGACTGGAACATCAGCGACACCCAGCGCGCCAGCTTCACCTACCAGCGCACCGACGAGGCCCGCCCGACGCCGTACAGCTCGCGCGTCCGCGACAACACCGTCGTGCTGTCGAGCAACTGGTACAACGTCGCCAGCAAGACCGACAACTACTCGTTCCAGCTGTTCAGCGACTGGACCGAGAACTTCAGCACCGAGTTCAAGGCCGGCTACCAGAAGTTCGCCAACACCAACGGCGCCGCGGTCGACCAGCCCGAGATCTGGCTGAACATCCCGGCGCACGACGGCTACTCCGGCGGCACGATCTACATGGGCGAGGACGAGTACCGCCACGAGAACTCGATCGGCAGCAAGAAGTTCACCGCGACCCTGTCGGGCACCCTGTACGCCGGCGACCACACCATCAAGGGCGGCGTCGACTACCTGAGCAACGAAGTGTCCGACGTGTTCGGCCGCGACCTGCACGGCGTGTACACCTTCGACGGCCTCGGCAACTTCGAGGACGGCATCTACTCGAAGTTCACCAAGACGATCATCCCGAACGGCGTCAGCCTGGCCGACGTGGCGGGCACCTGGAAGTACACCCAGATCAGCCCGTTCCTGCAGGACACCTGGCAGGTCAACGACAACCTGTCGCTGGTCTACGGCGTCCGCGTGAACTATCCGAAGGCCGACCACGCGCCGCCGGAGCAGCCGGTGTGGGAGGCCCACTACGGCTACCCGAACAACACCACGCTGGGCTCGAAGAACAAGGTCGTCGAGCCGCGCCTCGCGTTCAACTACAGCTTCAACACCGAGCGCTCCATGCAGCTGCGCGGCGGCATCGGCCTGTTCCAGACCGTCCCACCGTACGTCTGGATGACCAACCCGTACCTCAACAACGGCGTGGTCTCGCTGAAGTCGTACACCGACAACGGCTACAACCCGGCCGACCCGTTCAGCCCCGATCCGTACAACCAGCCGGGCCTGCAGTCGGCCGACGTCTCGCCGGGCGCGTGCACCGCGTCGGCGAACTGCCAGATCGACGTGATCGATCCCGACTTCAAGCTGCCGACCGCCTGGAAGGCCAGCCTCGCGCTGGACACCGAGCTGCCGTGGTGGGGCCTGATCTCGTCGATCGAGTACCAGCGCATCAAGAACAAGGACGCGATCGCCTACCTCGCGCCGAACATCGGCACGCCGAACGGCACGCTGCCCGACGGCCGCGACTCGTACTGGAAGACGTACCCGAACCCGAGCACCACCCAGATCGGCTCGGGCACGAACAACGGCACGATCCCGGAGATCTACTACCGCTCGACCCTGCTGACCAACACCAGCCTGGGCAGCACCGACGCCCTGACGCTCTCGCTGACCAAGCCGATGGACCACGGCTTCAGCGGCAGCCTCAGCGCGACGATGACCCGCGGCGACGAGGTCAACCCGGGCAAGAGCTCGCAGGCGTGGTCGAACTACAACTACGTCGTGCGCACCAACCCGAACGAGATCGTCTCGGCCCGTTCCGGCTACGTGATCCCGATGTCGGTCAAGGCGACGCTGAACTGGGACCACGCGTTCTTCGGCGACTACAAGACCACCGTGTCCGTGTTCTACAACGGCCACAGCGGCATGCCGTACAGCTGGATCTTCAACAACGACGTCAACGGCGACAGCATCGCGTTCGAGGACGCGGCGTACATCCCGCTGCGCAACGATCCGATCGTGAGCTACGGCTCGGCCACCGCGGCCCAGATCGAGGCGTTCCAGGACTTCATCGACAGCGATTTCTACCTGTCGACGCATCGCGGCCAGATCGCCGAGCGCAACAGCTCGCACCAGCCGTGGCAGAACCAGCTCGACCTGGGCCTGCAGCAGGAGTTCCCGGGCTTCTTCAAGGGCAACAAGGCCGTCGTGCGCCTGGACGTCTACAACTTCCTGAACCTGCTCAACAGCGACTGGGGCCAGGTGGAGACGCTCGGCTTCTACGGTACGCGCCGCCTCGCCAACGTCTCCGACGTGGCGAACGGCAAGTACGTGTACGACCTGGGCACCGAGTCCTCGCCGACCTGGCAGCAGTTCGGCGTGTACGACTCGTACACCAACCCGGCGCGCGTGGTCTCGCGCTGGTCGGCGCTGCTGACCGTCCGCTACGAGTTCTGATCCACCCGCCCCGGTCCGCGAGGACCGATGGCGAAAGGGACGGCCGGGGAAACCCGGCCGTCCTTTTTTTCGCGCGGGCCCGCCGGGCCGGGCCCTATACTGCCGGGATGGAACAGATCGCCACCCCCAAGCTGCCTTCCGTCGACGCCAGCATCTTCCCGCGCGGCGGCCTCGACGTGCTGTCGCGCGAGGAAGTCGCGCGCCTGCGCGACGCCTCCGCCGGCGGCATGCACGAGCTGCTGCGCCGCTGCGCGCTCGCCGTGCTCACGACCGGCAGCACCTCCGACGACCCGCGCGCCGCGCGCGAGCTCTATCCCGATTTCGACATCCAGGTGCACCAGCTCGACCGCGGCCTGCGCCTGGACCTGGTGAACGCGCCGGCGATGGCGTTCGTCGACGGGCAGATCATCCGCGGCGTCGCCGAGCTGCTCGCCGCCGTGGTCCGCGACCTGGTGTACACCGCCATCGAGCTCGCGCCGGAATACGAGGACGAACTCAACACCTCCGCGGGCATCACGGACGCGGTGTTCCGCCTGCTGCGCAACGCGCGCGCGCTGCACCCGTCCGATCCGAACCTCGTCGTGTGCTGGGGCGGCCACTCGATCAACCGCGACGAGTACATGTACACGAAGGACGTGGGCTACCAGCTCGGCCTGCGCGGGCTCGACATCTGCACCGGTTGCGGACCGGGCGCGATGAAGGGGCCGATGAAGGGCGCGACGATCGCCCACGCCAAGCAGCGCCGCCGCCACAGCCGCTACATCGGCATCACCGAACCCGGGATCATCGCGGCGGAATCGCCGAATCCGATCGTGAACCACCTGGTGATCATGCCGGACATCGAGAAGCGCCTCGAGGCGTTCGTGCGCCTCGGGCACGGCATCATCGTGTTCGCCGGCGGCGTCGGCACGGCGGAAGAAATCCTCTACCTGCTCGGCATCCTGCTCCGCGAGGAGAACGCGAAGCTGCCGTTCCCGCTGGTGCTGACCGGGCCGACCGCGGCCGCCCCGTACTTCGAGCAGATCGACCACTTCATCCGCCTCACCCTCGGCGACGCGGCCGCGGAGCGCTACCGCATCGTCATCGGCGATCCGGCCGAGGTCGCGCGCACGATGGCCGACGGCATCGACAAGGTGCGCAAGTACCGCATCGAGCAGAAGGATTCGTTCTTCTTCAACTGGTCGCTGGACATCCCGCTCGCGTTCCAGCAGCCGTTCGTGCCCACGCACGAGGCCATGGCCGCGCTCGACCTGCACCACGGCCGCAAGCCGCACGAGCTGGCGGCCGACCTGCGCCGCGCCTTTTCCGGCATCGTCGCCGGCAACGTGAAGGAGGAGGGGATGCGGCGCGTGGAGGAGTTCGGCCCCTACCAGATCCACGGGGACCCGGACATGATGCATGCCCTGGACGCCTTGCTGCGGGCCTTCGTCGAGCAGCGCCGGATGAAGATCGCCGGCGAGTACAAACCCTGCTACGAGATCGTCGCCTGACCCGGACGCCGTCTCGCGCGTGACCGCGGTCACGCATGCACCGCGCCCGTCCCCTGCCTGCTGCCGTTCGTCGGCCTGAAGCTTGCCCGGCCGGGGCCGCACGCGGGATAGTGGCGCAGGACCACGCGGGGGCGGCGGCATGCGGGCGCAGCGGGGATTCACGCTGATCGAACTGATGGTGACCATCGCCGTCGCGGCGATCCTGGTCGCCATGGCCGTTCCCGGCTTCCAGTCGGCGGTCAACGGCAACCGCCTCGCCACCGCCGCCAACGAGATGGTCGCCAGCCTGCAGACGGCGCGCGTGGAGGCGATCCGGCGCAATCGCAGGGTCGCGGTCTGCACCAGCGCCAACGCCAATGCCGGCACGAATGCGACGTGCAGCAGCGCCGGCGTCGATGGCTGGATCACCTTCGTCGACGCGAACACCGACGGCGATTTCGACAAGGCGGGCGACACGCTCGTGCGGACATCCACGTTCTCCGGGCCCGTCGAACTCTCCGGCGAGGCGGCCGTCTCGTACCGCGCGGACGGGATGGCGCGCGTCGCCTCGGGCGCCGGCGCCGGCGCGCTCATGACCGACGGCGCGATCCGGATGCGGATCGACGCGCGCGCGCCGACGGAGAACGTGCGCTGCATCGACATCACCACCGGCGGCGCGGCCGTGCGCACCCCGGCCACGCACGACGCTTCCTGCTGAGGCCGCCGATGGATGCTCGCGAGACACGCAGGATCCCGCCGCACGGCCCCAGCGCCCAGCGCGGCGTCGGCCTCATCGAGATCCTCGTCGCGGTGACGATCCTCGCCTTCGGGCTGCTCGGCATCGCGGCCATGCAGGCGACGAGCCTGCGCAACAGCCAGAGCGCCTCGGAGCGCAGCGAAGCCATGATGGCGACCTACACGATCCTGGAACGGATGCGCGCGAACTACTCGGTCGCGGCCAACGGCGGTTACGACCTGGCGGCCAAGACCTGCAATGCGCCGACGGCCTCGGACCTGGTCACGTCCGACCAGCACGACTGGATCGAGGTGCTCCACGACAAGGTCGGCCCGTCGTCGTGCGGGCAGATCAAGAACTGCGGCGGCGACACCTGCAAGATCATCGTCTGGTGGGACGATTCACGCGGCACCAGCGGCGCCGAGGAGCAGGTGCTGGAAACGGAGACGCGCCTGTGAGCGCGGCGCGCCCGCGATCGCGACGCCGCCAGGCCGGCGTGACCCTGGTGGAGCTGATGGTCGCGCTCGTGCTCGGACTGGTGGTGACCGGGGCGGCGCTCGCGGTCTTCGTCACGAACCGCCAGACCTACATCGCGACCGAGAACATCGGCCGGTTGCAGGAAGGCGCCCGCATCGCCTTCGAACTGATGTCCCGCGACCTGCGGCAGGCGGCGATGGTCCCCTGCGCCAACGAGGACGAGCTTTCCACCCGCTTCGTGAACGCCATCGACAGCACGGACTGGTGGAATTCCTGGGAGTCGGGCAGCAGCGGGATCCGCGGCTACGGCTCCGCCGACGGGACGTTCGCGTTCGCGACCGGGACGGGCGGCCGGGTCACCGGCACCGACGCACTCGAGTTGAAGTTCACCGAGCCTGCCTCGGCCACGCCGGCGGTGATCACGGCGGCGGTCGCGCCCAGCGCGGACATCACGGTTTCTTCCACGGACGGGATGGCGACCGGCGATCCCCTTGTCGCCTGCGATTACGGCGCGGCGGGGGACAGGAGCGCCGCGGCGGTCGTCTTCCAGGCCACCGACGTGAACACCGGGACGAAGGTCGTCAAGCATGGCGCGACCGGCGTGACGCCCGCGAACGACGCCACCAAGCTGACCGGCGCGGACGCGCTGATCGGCCAGCTGCAACCGAACGGGCTGGTCGGCGTCTTGCGGGCGTCGCGGTGGTACATCGGCCACAACGCCGTCGGCGGCACGTCGCTCTATCGCAGTCGCCTGCAGAACGATGGCGGGACCCTGGGCACCGCCGACGACGAGATCGTGCGCGGCGCCAGCGGCCTGGCGCTTTCGTACCTGGTCAAGGACGGCACGTCCTACGCGGACGCCTCGGCGGTCGGCGACTGGGGCGACGTGGTCGCCATCAGGATCCAGCTGGCGCTCGAGAGCCTCGACCGCGTGGACGGCGACACCACCCAGCGCACCCTCGAACACGTCGTCACCGTCCGGAACCGCGCGCTATGAGCCATCCCGCCCGTCAACGCGGCATCGCCCTCGCGGTCGTCATGATCCTGCTCCTGGTGATCACGCTGCTCGCGCTCGCCAGCCTGCGCGGCACGCTGCTGGAAGAGCGGATGAGCAGGAACGTCATCGACCGCGGGCAGGGGTTCCAGGCGGCCGAAGCCGCGCTCCGGGAAGGCGAGAAGCTCGCGGCGACCCGTCCGGAGGCCCCGGCCTCGGGCTGCACCAACGGCATCTGCGGCAAGCCCGATCCGGCCACGGCGGCCGACAACCAGCGATGGAGCGACGCCAACTGGGAAGACAACTCGCGGGCCGCGACGGTGGAAGTCGACGGCGTGGCCGAGGCCCCGCGCTTCATGATCGAGCTGATGCAGGACGGGCTGCCGTCGAGCGGCGACTGCACCACGAGCATCGACGTGTCGCCGGACGCCGAATGTTCGGGCGACGAAGTCATGTACCGGATCACGGCCCGGAGCGAATCGGCGGACCGGGCCGACGTGACCCTCCAATCCACCTACATCGTCCCCTGATGCGGGAGCGGACATGAACACGATCACCACGGAACGCCCCGGCGCGCGCGGTACGCGCATCGCACAGGCACGGCCAGCGGCAGGCCTGCGCGCGCGCCTGCTGGCGACGGCGGCCACGCTCGCCGCGACCCTGCTCGCGTCGCCCGGCCATGCGGTCACGATCCCGAACCTCCCGCTGCAGACGGGCACGGCGTATCCGCCGGCGAACGTGATGTTCATCCTCGACGATTCGGGCTCGATGGTCTTCGAATCGATGCCCGCCGACCAGTCGTCGTCGTGCGGCTATTACTCCTGCACCTACAACCACCTGTCCGACACGGTCACCGACAAGTCCTACGTCAACAACACCATCTACTACGACCCGAGCGAGGATTATCTCGCCTGGATGCAGGCGAACGGCACCCGCATGACCGGCGGTACCTCGTACGATTCGGCCTACGCCGACCAGAGCATGGCGAGCGGCGATACCATCGACCTTTCCAGCAGCAGCAGCTGCGAGACCGTCGACTTCAACGCCGCCAATTACACGAACTGCGGCGGCACCCAGACGTTCTACGTGCCCAAGACCGGCGCCACCAGCTACGACGACAACGAAGACTTTTATCGGTACCAGATCCGCAAGGTCACCCGCAGCGGCGTGACGAGCACGCGAGTGGTCCGCAGCGAGTGGGTCGAGGGCGTCGACGGCACCAGCAGCAGCTGGAGCAACAAGGACATCAACAAGAAGAGTTCGCGGACCGACAGCATCACGGTCCCGGCCGGCGCCACCAACCTGGTGATCAGCATCAGCGGCGGCAGCGGCGGCGACGCCGACCTCTACGTCAAGCTCGGCTCCGCTCCCACGACGTCGAGCTCCGACTATTCGTCCACGGGTGCGGGCAACAGCCATTCGGTGACCATCGCGACTCCGGGCGCGGGCACCTGGTACATCCTGACGAACAACGCGTCCAGCAGCAGCAAGATCAACAACGAGGACATTTCCGCGTCGTTCGACGTCGACATCGACGAGGGCGAGTCCAGCGCGGGTTGCGAGAGCGACGAAAGCAAGGACGGCTGGCGCAACTGCACGTTCGCGACGCCGGGTTCGCGCACCGAAGCGGAGGAAAAGACCAACTTCGCCACCTGGTACTCGTACCACCGGACCCGCATCAAGGTGGCCAAGGCCGGCGCCAGCGAGGCGTTCGGCCAGCTCGGCTCGAGCATCCGCGTCGGCTTCGACTCGATCTGGAACCGCAACAGCAATTCCTGGACCTACAGCGGCTCGGTGTCCACGAGCGCGACGCCGGCCTACAAGATCCCGGTGGGCACGGACGAAGGCCTGTTCCGCGGCGACAACCGCACGAACTGGTTCACCCAGCTGCAGCTGGCGCGCGGCTACAACGGCACTCCCCTGCATGGCGCGTTGCAGCGGACCGGCAAGTACTTCGAGGACACCGGCAGCAGCGGCCCGTGGGGGCCCGGCACCACCGGCCAGCTCAGCTGCCGCCAGAACTTCGCGATCCTCACCACCGACGGCTACTGGAACAGCTACACCGGTTACGACGACGACGACATCGGCGACGCGGACAGCGAGGACGGCGACAAGATCCTCTCCGAGGACGGCAAGTCCGACATCCAGTACAAGGCGGTGACGCCGTACATCGACAACTTCAAGGATTCCAGCGGCGACCTGTATTCCGAGGACGACACCCTGGCGGACGTCGCGAACTATTTCTGGAAGCGCGACCTGGTCGACGACCTGGCCAACGACGTCCCCACGTCGACGGCGGACCCGGCGTACTGGCAGCACATGGTGACCTTCGGCGTGTCGATCGGCCTCCAGGGCCGGCTCGACCCGACCGAAGACCTGCAGGCGATCACCAACGGCAGCAAGAACTGGGGCGATCCGACCGACAAGGAAGACCTGGATCGCGTCGACGACCTCTGGCACGCCGCCGTGAACGGGCATGGCAACTTCGTCACGGCCACCAACCCCACCCAGTTCGTGCAGGGCCTGATCGACGCCCTGGCCACCGTGGCGCAGCGCCTGGGCTCGGCCTCGAACGTCACCGCGAACAGCACCTCGTTCCAGACCGACACGCGCGTCTACCAGGCCAGTTACGTCTCGGGCAAGTGGACGGGCGAGCTCGCGGCCTACGAGGTGAGCGCCGCCGGTATCTCCACCAAGGACGAGGACGGCGACGGCATCCCCGACCCGGCATGGGAGGCCTCCAAAGGCATTCCCGATTTCGGCGACCGGAACATCTTCACCTGGACGGGCGCGACCGGCGCGACGTTCCCCACCCGCGGGCAGGAATCGACGCTGGCGCAGCCCACGCGCGCCAACATCAACGGCGGCATCGCGACCGGCGAGGAGGTCGCGAACTACATCAAGGGCGACCAGTCGAAGGAGATCCAGCACGGCGGCAAGATGCGCGACCGCGACTCGCTGCTCGGCGACATCGCCAATTCCTCGCCGATGTTCGTCTCCGAGAGCAACACCATCTACGTCGGCGCCAACGACGGCATGCTGCACGGCTTCGACGCCAGCAACGGCGAGGAACTGTTCGGGTACGTTCCCGCGGGCCTCGACTTCTCGGACCTGGCGACGCTGAGCGACCCGCAGTACAGCCCCAGCCACCGTTATTTCGTCGACGGCCCGGTGGTGGTCTCGACCGATGCCCAGACGCCCGACGCCAACTACCTGGTGGGTTCGCTGGGCCGCGGCGGGCGCGGCGTCTACGCGCTGGACGTGACCGACCCGAAGCACTTCGGGACCGACGACGTCATGTGGGACGAGACGGGCGCCGCACTGGGCAACGACATGGGCCAGGTGCTCGGCGAGCCGCTGATCGTCACCCTGAACAGCGTGGATGCGCACGGCGACAAGCAGAAGGCGGTCATCGTCAGCAACGGCGTCAACAGCCCCAACGGGCACGCGGTCCTGTTCGTGCTGGACCTGGAGACCGGTGAGCTGATCGCCAAGTTCGACACCGGCGTCGGCGGCGACAACGGCCTGTCCGCGCCCCGCGGCGCGGATACCGGCTCGGACGGCTACGTCGACTACATCTACGCGGGCGACCTGAAGGGCAACGTCTGGAAGTTCGACCTGCACGACACCCGCACGGCGAACTGGGAAGTGGCGAACGACGGCGACCCGATGTTCACGGCCACGGACGCCGACGGCAAGGCGCAGCCGATCACCGCCGGCCTGGCGATCGCGCGCAACCCGTCGACCGGCGACATCTGGGTCTTCGCCGGGACGGGCAGCTTCATGACTTCGTCGGACGTCAGCAACACCGACGTGCAGTCGCTCTACGGGCTGATCGATTCGGGCGCCGCGATCTCCGGGCGCGACAGCCTGGTGGAACGCGACATCCTCGTGGTCACGACGTCCAACGGCCAGGACGTGCGCGGTTTCGAGTCGAGCGCGAGCATGCCCTCGGGGAAGAAGGGCTGGTACATCGACCTCGACGACCCTTCCGACGGTGAGCGCGTGGTCAGCAATCCACGCGTGCGCGGCACGGTCCTGCTGGCGGCCAGCATGATCCCGCCGCAGGAGAATACCTGCGATGCCGGCGGCACCGGCTACATCAATGCGCTGGACGCGTTCACCGGCACCAGCCTCGGCAGCCCGTACTTCGACGTGAACGGCGACGGCCAGTACAACGATGCCGACAAGGTCGCCGACTCGGACGGGAACCTGGTCGCGGTGGGCTCCATCGACCTGGGCGTGGGCATGCCGACCCTGCCGACCCTGATCGACAAGCTGCTGGTCGTGGGCGGCTCCAAGGGCACGCTCGGCTCGATCCTGATGAATCCGCAGGGCGGGTCCGCCCGACGGACCTCGTGGCGCGAAATATTGAGGGATTGACGATGCGAATCGAGAAACGCGGCATGGTCCGGGCAAGCGCCGCGGGCTTCAGCCTGATCGAACTGATGGTGGCGGTGGCGAGCGCCGCGATCCTGGTCGCGGTCGCGGTGGGCAGCTACGACTTCGCGATGGTCAAGACCCGCCGCGGCGCGGCCAAGGCCTGCCTGGCCAACGGCGCGCAGTACATGGAGCGCTATTACACGCTGCACTTCACCTACGAGGACGCGGCGCTTCCGGATTGCGACAGCGACGTCACCGACTACTACACGGTGGGGTTCGACGGCACGCCCGATGCGGACGGCTTCACCATCCAGGCGGTGCCCAAGGCGAGCCAGGACGATTCGAAGTGCGGCACGCTGTCCCTCGACGACACCGGGGCGAAGGGCGCGAACGACGTCGCCGCCTGCTGGTAAACGCAGCGCCAAGGCGCGCGCAGGCAAGTCGTAAGCGTTTACAGCGACTGTGACCGTTTCCGGGGTTTGACAGGCGCGAAACCGCGCCGGTAATGTGACCGTCGTCGCAACACGCCGCCCAGTCGGTGGTTGCGGAGGCACCCGTCGGCTCGAACAGGGACGATCCGGCGGGACCGAAGGCGTCCGGAGAGAACGCCCGGACACAGCGCACGGAAGCGCGCCACCGCAAGGTGGCATTCGGGGTACAACCTCAACGCGGTTTGAATTGGCGCGATTGAAGGCCGGACTGCGGCACGGAAGCACGGCAAGGATCGCGCGGGCAGGATGCCGCGGCACGGAAGCCATGCGGGCACAAGGCAGGCCGGTACGACATTCCGGTATTCGGAAACACCCGGCCCTTTCGGGGGCCGGGTTTTTCTTGCCCGTCAGAACAGCAGGTCGATGCCGTGCGCGGCCATCGCCGCGAACTTGCCCGACAGCAACCCGAACACGCCCACGCAGGCGGCGCCGGCGACCCAGGCGACGGCCATGAGCGCGCCGTCGCGCTCGAGCAGGGCGAGCGCGAACAGGAGGAGCAGGGCGCCGAACAGGTAGTTGGTGAACGGGATCGGCAGCGACAGCAGGGCGCCGAGCAGCACCAGCAGCAGGCCCGTCAGCATGGCCGCGGCGCGGTGATGCAGCAGCTGCGGCAGGCGCGGGCGGACCAGGCGCTCCAGGCGCGCCAGCCACGGGGCGACCAGGCGGTCGAAGCGCGCCAGCGAGTGGCGGTGCGGGCCGCGCCCGGCGATCGCGCGCGGCAGCCAGGGTTCGCGCCGCCCCGCCAGCAGCTGCAATCCGATCAGCACCACCAGCGGGCCGCTGATCGCGCCGCCGATCGGGATCGGGATGAAGGCGGGCAGGGTCGCGACGAACAGCAGCATGCCGAAGGCGCGTCGCCCGAGGCCCGCGAGCAGGTCGCGCAGGCGCAGCGTTTCCGCGGGGTCGCCCGCGGTCCAGGCGTCGAGCATGGCGCGCAGGCCGCGGCCGTCGTCGCCGTCGTCGTCCGCGTGGTCGCGCCGCGGCCTGGCCGGGTCGCCGTCATTCATCGCCGTCGCCACCGGTCTCCGGCAGGCGCTGCAGCAACAGCTTGTCGATGCGCGGGCCGTCGAGGTCCACCACCTCGATGCGCCAGCCGGCCCAGTCGAAGTGTTCCCCGGCGTTGGGGATGCGGCTGAAGCGCGCGATCACCACACCGGCGGCGGTGTTGTAGTCGTGCTCGTCCTCGCCGGGCAGGGCGCCGCCGCCGAGGAGCTCGCGCAGGTCGTCCACCGGCAGCGAACCGTCCACCAGCAGCGAGCCGTCGTCGCGCTCGACGACCAGCGCCTCGGCGTCCTGGCCTTCGCCGGACTGCACGCGGCCGATCACCGCGCCCATCAGGTCGTTGAGCGTGACCATGCCGGCCACGTCGCCGTATTCGTCCACCACCAGCGCCAGCGACTGCTGCTCCTCGCGGAAGATCTCGAGCAGCTTCAGCGCATGCGTCGATTCGGAGACGTACACCGCCGGCCGCAGGTTCGCGAACAGGTCGGGACTGCGTTCGTCGAGCCGCTCCAGCAGGGACTTCACCTCCAGCACGCCGAGGACGTCGGCGTCGCTGCCGCGCAGGACCGGATAACGCGAATACGGGGTCTCGCGCATGGCCGCGAGATTTTCCTCGAAGCTGGCGGACGCATCGAGCCAGGCGATGCGCACGCGCGGGGTCATCAGGCTGTCGGCGGTGCGGTCGCCCAGGCGCATCACCCGCTGCATCATGTTGCGCTCGTCGGCGTCGAGCACGCCCTGCTCGTGGCCCTCGGCCACCAGCATGCGGATCTCTTCCTCGGTGACGGTGCCGGCGCCGGCTTCGTGCAGCCCGAGCACGCGCATCGTCAGCCGGGTGCAGGCGGCCAGCAGCACCACCAGCGGCTTGGCGACCTTGGCGAAGAAGTCCATCGGGTATGCCACCGCGGTGGCGATCTCCTCCGGGCGCAGGGTGCCGATGCGCTTGGGCACCAGCTCGCCGACCAGCCCGAACAGGAACAGCATGACGATGAAGCCGAACACGAAGCCGAGCTGGTGCGCGTAGGGGGCGAGCCACGGGATGTCCGCCAGCGGTTCGGCGAGCTTCGCGCCCATCGATTCGCCGCCGAAGTAGCCGATCAGCAGGCTCAGCAGGGTGATCCACAGCTGGACCGCCGAGAGGAAGCCTTCGGGGTGCTCGGCCAGCCGCAGCGCCTTGCGGGCCCGGCGGCTGCGCTCGGCCAGCTGCCGCAGCCGGGTCTTGCGCGAGGTCAGGACGGCCATCTCCGACATGGCGAAGAAGCCGTTGCACAGGATCAGGAGCAGGACGACCAGGAGCTGCAGCAAGCGCGGGATCCGGGCGGGACGGGGAGGCGCCCGGATCATAGCAGCCGCCCCCGGCGCCCCCGCCGACCCGGCCGTGACACGGAACCGTCATAATCCGGCCATATCCTCGTCATCCTCTCGCAACCGGGGCCACGCCGATGTTTTCCCTCCAGACCATCTTCGGCCAGGGCAAGCAGTTCTATGCGCTGCTGGACGAGGCGGCCGACGCCGCCCACGACAGCACCCGCGCCCTGCACGCGATGCTCCGGGAACCGGGCCGCGAGCCCTCGCTCGACGCCTTCAAGCTGGCCCGCCAGCGCGAGCGCGACGCCTCGGCCAAGATCAGCCAGGCCCTGGTCGAAAGCTTCATCACCCCGATCGAGCGCGAGGACATCGAGGCGCTGGGTTCGGCCCTGTACAAGATCCCCAAGCAGGTCGAGCGCTTCGCCGACCGCTACGCGCTCGCCCGCCACCGCCTGGACGGCATCGACTTCGCCCCGCGCGCGGCGATGCTGGAGAAGGCGGCCGCCGTGGTCGTGGAGATGGTGAAGGAGCTGCGGCACCTGCGCCTGGAACCGATGAAGCAGCTCAACGACAAGCTGCGGGTGATCGAGACCGAGGCCGACCGCCTGATCCTGGAGCTGCACCGCGACATCTACTCCGGGCGCCTGGACGCCGGCGAGATGTTCCTGCTCAAGGAGTTCTTCGAGATCCTCGAGAAGGCCATCGACCGCTGCCGCGAGGCGGGCGTGGTGGCCTACGAAATCGCGCTGAAGAACAGCTGAGCCCGGGGGCGCCACGATGCTGACCCTCGTCCTGGTGGTGCTGGTCGCCGCCTTCGCCTTCGAGTTCATCAACGGCTTCCACGACACCGCGAACTCGATCGCGGCCTCGGTGGCGACCAAGGTGCTCTCGCCCGGCCAGGCGGTCGCGCTCGCCGCGGTGATGAACCTCGTCGGCGCGCTGACCGGCACCGCGGTCGCCGCGACCATCGCCACCGGCATCGTCAACACCGGCGTGGTCGAGCCGACGATGCAGGTGATGCTGAGCGCGCTGCTGGGCGCGATCGGCTGGAACCTGTTCACCTGGTGGTTCGGGCTGCCTTCGTCGTCCTCGCACGCGCTGATCGGCGGCCTGTGCGGCGCGGCGCTGTCGGCCTCGCACGGCAACTGGGACGCGCTGATCTGGTCGCAGGACCTCGGCGGCTGGACCCACAACAAGGGCCTGGTGTGGAAGGTCTTCGTGCCGATGGTGGTTTCGCCGATGGCCGGTTTCCTGCTCGGCATGGGCATGATGGTGTTCCTGTGGTTCGTCATCTCGTCGATGGCGCGCGCGGGCGGGCCGCTCGCGCGGCTGGCGCGTCCGCGCTGGGTCAACGCGTTCTTCGGCAAGGTGCAGATCCTGTCGGCGGCGTACATGGGCTATGCGCACGGCCACAACGACGCGCAGAAGACGATGGGCGTGATCGCGCTGACCCTGGTCGGCGCGGAAGCCAGCGGCGCGCTGAAGGACCTGCCGTCCTGGCTCGGCTTCATGCATCCGCACGGCGCCGCCGGCGACGACGTCGCGCTCTGGATCGTGCTGAGCTGCGCGCTGGTGATGGCGGCGGGCACCGCGTCCGGCGGCTGGCGCATCATCAAGACGCTCGGCCACAAGATGGTGAAGCTGCACCCGATCAACGGCTTCGCGGTGGACACCAGCTCGGCCACGATCCTGACCCTGGCCGCGCACTTCGGCATGCCGGTGTCGACCACGCACAGCATCTCGACCGCGATCATGGGCGTGGGCTTCGCGAAGAACCCGCGCGCGCTGAAGATCACCGTGATCGAACGCATCATCTGGGCGTGGATCCTGACGATCCCCGCGGCCGGCGGCGTCGCGTTCGGGTTCTACCTGCTGCTGGGCGGGCTGGGCGTGGCGTGAGCCCGCGCGCGTCCGCGGCGAGCCCGGAGGAGCGGATCCTCGCGGCGGTGCGGGCGATCCCGCGCGGCCAGGGCGCCGCCTACGGCGAGGTCGCGCGGCGCGCCGGATTGCCGGGCCGCGCGCGCCTGGCGGCGAAG
>JBQCJF010000129.1:0-2123 GCA_051953015.1 Luteimonas sp. | reverse complement strand
CATCAACCGGGAAAAGCGATCATCGCCCACCCGGTAGGGCGTCGGCGCGAGCGGGCGGTCGGGCGGACAACCCACTTTTGTCTCAGCCGCTTTTCCCGGGTCCCACCCGTGTAACCCGTGGCCAAAATGCCCTTCGCTTTGGCGCGTCAGGCGATGGAGGCGGCGCCGGCCATGTAGGGGCGCAGGGCTTCGGGGACGGCGATCGAGCCGTCGGGCTGCTGGTAGTTTTCCATCACGGCGATCAGGGCGCGGCCGACGGCGACGCCGGAGCCGTTGAGGGTGTGCACGAGCTCGGGCTTGCCGGTGTCCGGGTTGCGCCAGCGCGCCTGCATGCGCCGCGCCTGGAAGTCGCCGCAGTTGGAGCACGACGAGATCTCGCGATACGTGCCCTGCGACGGCAGCCACACCTCGAGGTCGAAGGTCTTGCGCGCCGAGAAGCCCATGTCGCCGGTGCACAGCAGCACGCGCCGGTACGGCAGGCCGAGCCTCTCCAGCACGACTTCCGCGCAGCGGGTCATGCGCTCGTGCTCGGCATCGCTTTCGTCCGGCTTCGCGATCGAGACGAGCTCGACCTTCTCGAACTGGTGCTGGCGGATCATGCCGCGCGTGTCGCGGCCGTGGCTGCCGGCCTCGGCGCGGAAGCACATCGAATGCGCGGTCATGCGCAGCGGCAGCGCCGCGGCGTCGACGATCTCGTCGCGGACGATGTTGGTCAGCGGCACTTCCGACGTCGGAATGAGGTAGCGCTTCGACGCGTGTTCGCCCTCGCCCACCACCGTCGAGAACAGGTCGTCCTCGAACTTCGGCAGCTGGCCGGTGCTGCGCATCGACTCGGCGTTCACCAGCAGCGGCACGTTCGTTTCGAGGTAGCCGTGCTCGCCGGTGTGCAGGTCGAGCATGAACTGCGCCAGCGCCCGGTGCAGCCGCGCCAGGCCGCCGCGCAGCACGGTGAAGCGCGCGCCGGAGAGCTTGGCGGCGGTTTCGCCGTCGAGCCAGCCGTTGCGCTCGCCGAGCGCGACGTGGTCGCGCACCTCGAAGTCGAACGCGCGCGGCGTGCCCCAGCGCTTCTGCTCGACGTTGTCGCCTTCGTCGGCGCCCGCGGGCACGGAATCGTCCGGCAGGTTCGGGATGCCGAGCGCGATCGCCTCGAGCCGGCCGCGCACTTCTTCCAGCCGCGCCTCGGACGCCTTCAGCTCGTCGCCGAAGCCCGCGACCTCGGCCAGCAGCGCCGCGACGTCCTCGCCCTTCGCCTTGGCCTGCCCGATCGCCTTGCTGCGCGTGTTGCGCAGGTTCTGCAGCTCCTGGGTGCGGACCTGGATCGCCTTGCGCTCGGCTTCCAGCGACTCGAGCGCGGGCACGTCGAGCGCGAAGCCGCGGCTCGCGCGCAGGCGTTCGGCGGTCTCGGCGGCGTTGTTGCGGAGCAGTGCGGGATCGAGCATGGGGACTGGAAAGGTTGCGGGAAGCGGGATTATCGCGTGTTTTCATGCGCCGTTGGCCCGGCCGGCCGCACCATCCATGCCAGAATCCGGCGTAACGCACGCAGGATCGCGACAGGAAACACCCATGCCCAACCCCGCACCGGCCGACGACAGGCCGCCCACCCTCCGCAGCTGGATGCCCTCGCGCAGGGCGCTGCTGGCGGTCGCCGCCGCGTTCGCGGCCGGCCTGCTGCTGTTCGTGGCGCTGTGGATCGACATGCGCGACAACAACGACTTCTACCGCACCGCCGAGGCGCCGCGCAGCGTGGAGGGCCAGGAGTTCGCGCCGCTGCCCGTGCCCGCCCCCGCCGGCGAGGACGGCCATCTCGGCGGCAAGGAGGAAGACGAGGCGCCCGCGACCCCGGCGTTCCGGGCCCCGCCGCCGCCGGCAGCGCCGGTGGCCACGGCGCCCGCGCCTCCCGCCCCGGCGCCGGTCGCGGCCGCCGACAGCGCGCCGCGCCTGCTCAGCTCGCCCGCCCCGCGCTACCCGCGCGATGCGCAGCGCCGCGGCGTCGCGGGCACCGTGCTGTTGCGCGTCCACGTCGGCGCGGACGGCAGGCCGCAGGGCGTCGACCTGGTGCAGGGCAGCGGCTCGCACTCGCTGGACCGGGCCGCCACGGAAGCCGTGCGGCGCTGGCGCTTCGC
>JBQCJF010000128.1:0-5235 GCA_051953015.1 Luteimonas sp. | reverse complement strand
CCGCCGCGGCGCACCCGCCGTCGCTGGCGCCGGGCGCGCGCTGGCGGCTGCCGCTGCGCGTGCGCGCGCCGCGCGGGCTGCGCAACCCGGGCAGCAACGACAGCGAGGAGCGCGCCTTCGCCGCCCGCATCGCCGCCACCGGCTACGTGCGCGCGGACGCGCGGGCCGAGCCGCTGGGGCCGCCGCGCGGCATCGACGCCTGGCGCGACCGGATGTCGGCGCGGGTCGCGGCCGCGATCCCGACGTCGATGTCGCGCTTCGTGCGCGCGCTCGCGCTCGGCGACACGCGCGGCCTCGACGACGCCGACTGGACCACGCTGCGCGCCGCCGGCCTGACCCACCTGATCGCGATCTCCGGTTCGCACGTCGGCCTCGCGGCGGGCGCCCTCGCGCTGCTGGTGTCGGCCGCCTGGTGGCTCTGCCCCGCGCTCGGGCGCGCGCTGCCGCGCATGCATGCCGCCGCGCTCGCGGCCGCCATCGGCGCGCTCGGCTACGCCGCGGTCGCCGGCTTCGCGCTGCCGACGATGCGCACCGTCCTGATGATCGCGCTCGTGGTGACGGCGCGCCTGCTGCGCCGCGCGCAGCGCGCCGCCGACGCGCTCGCACTCGCACTGCTGGTGATGCTGCTGGTCGATCCGCTGTCGGTGCTGGCGCCGGGATTCTGGCTCAGCTTCGGCGGCGTCGCCTGGCTGCTGTGGTGCCTGCCGGGCGCGGGCGAGCGGGGCTGGCGCGCGCAGCTGCGCGGCTTCTTCGGCGCGCAGGCGGTGGCCACCGTCGGCCTGTTGCCGCTCACCGTGGTCCTGTTCGGGCAGGCCTCGCTCGCCGGGCCGGTCGCGAACCTCGTCGCGATCCCGTGGTGGAGCCTCGTCGTCGTGCCGCTCGCGCTCGCGGGCACGGGACTGGAAGCGCTGCACGCCCACGCGGGCGAGTGGGCGTGGCGGCTCGCCGCGTGGGCATTCGCGCTGTCCTGGCCCGGATTCGAGCGGGTGGCGCGCAGCCCGCTCGCGTTGTGGTCGCTGCCGGAGCCGGCGTGGTTCGCGGTGCCGCTCGCGCTCGCCGGCGCCGCGTGGCTGTTGCTGCCGCGCGGCGTACCGGGCAAGCCGCTGGCGGCGCTGCTGTGGTTGCCGCTGCTGTGGCCGCAGCGCCGGCTGCCGCCGCGCGGCGCCGCCGTCGCGACGGTGATCGACGTGGGGCAGGGCATGTCGGTGCTCGTGCGCACGCAATCGCACGCGCTGCTGTACGACACCGGGCCCGCGCGCCCGGACGGCTACGACGCCGGCGACGACGTGGTGGTGCCCGCGCTGCAGGCGCTCGGCGTGCGCGGGCTCGACGCGATCGTGCTCAGCCACGGCGACAACGACCACGCCGGCGGCTATCGCTCGGTCGCGGGCGCGTTCCCGCCGTCGGTCGCATGGTCGCCCGAGGGCATGCCCGCCGACCGCCTCGCGCTCGCGCCCGGCGCAGGGCATCCGCTCGAAGCCGATTGCCATGCCGGCGTGCACTGGCGCTGGGACGGCGTGGAATTCCGCTTCCTGCATCCGCCCTTGTGGTTCCCGTACCTCGACAACAACGCGAGCTGCGTGCTGCGGGTGCAGGCGGCGGGCGGCCCCGCGCTGCTGCTGCCGGGCGACATCGACGCCGTCGTCGAGCGCGGGCTCCTGCGCGACGGCACTGACGCCGTCCATGCGGCCGCTGTGGTCGTGGCCCACCACGGCAGCCGCAATTCGTCGGATCCGGCCTTCATCGCGGCCACCGGCGCGCGCTACGCGCTGGTGTCGGCCGGCGCCCACAACCGCTTCGGCCAGCCGGATCCGGGGACGGTCGCGCGCTGGCGCAGCGCCGGCGCGCGGGTCGAAGCGACCGGCAGCACCGGCGCGCAGACCGTGCGCCTGTCCGCGACCGGCGTCGCATTCGTGGCCGAACGCCGCAGGCGCCCGCGCCTGTGGGCGCAAAACCCGTATCCTGTCCGCCGGGCGAAGCGGAGGGCGGCAAGTGCTGGAACTGGTGAAGGCGGGCGGCTGGCCCATGATCCCGCTGCTGCTGCTGTCGGCCGCCGGCCTGGCGATCGTCGTCGAGCGCTTCTGGAGCCTGCGCGCGCGGATCGTGATCCCGCCGGGCCTGGGCGACGAAGTCCGCGCCTGGGTCGCCCGCGGCGGCGCCCTGGATCCGGGTCACCTCGAAGCGCTGCGGCAGAACTCGCCGCTGGGCGCGCTGCTCGCCGCCGCGCTCGACGCGCGCAACCGCCCGCGCGAGGCGATCCGCGAGCGCGTCGAGGACGTCGGCCGCCACCTCGTGCACCGCATGGAGCGCTACCTCAACACGCTCGGCACCATCGCCGCCGCCGGCCCGCTGCTGGGCCTGTTCGGCACCGTCGTCGGCATGATCCAGATGTTCCTGGGCATCCTCGACCACGGCGTCGGCGACGTGAACCAGCTCGCCGGCGGCATCGGCAAGGCGCTGGTGTGCACCGCCACCGGCATGGTCGTGGCGATCCCGGCGCTCGCCTTCCATCGCTACTTCCGCGGCCGCATCTCCGAATACATCGTGGACATGGAACACGAGGCGATGCAGCTCCTGGACACGCTGGATCCGGCCTGAGCCGCCGCGCCGCCGCCCGCCGATGCGCATCCGCGACTTCCGCGCCGACGACACCCCCGAGATCAACCTGATCCCGTTGATCGACGTGGTGCTGTGCCTGATCGTGTTCTTCGTCGTCACCACCACCTTCGACAGCCGTTCGGTGCTGAAGCTGCAGCTGCCGCGTGCGCAGGGCGAGGCGGCGACGCAGCAGGCCAAGGCGCTCGACATCCTGGTCAACGCCGACGGCCGCTACTTCGTCGGCGACCGCGAGGCGCTGCGCACCGACGTGGAATCGCTCAAGCGCACCATCGCCGAAGTCGCCGGCGACGACCGCAAGCGCATCGTGCTGCTGCGCGCCGACGCGCGCACCCCGCACCAGGCGGTGGTGACGGCGCTCGACGCGCTCGGCCAGCTCGGCTTCCGCGACATCTCCATCGGCACTGCGCCGGATCCGGGGACGCGCCGATGAGCGCCGCCGCAGCGAAGCCCGGCGCGCAACCGGGCGGCGCGAAGGGCGCAAGCGCGCCACCGGGCGGCGCATGGGTCGCCTACCGCCGCCTGCTCGGCTACACGAAACCGTACTGGCCGCTGCTGCTGGCCGCCGGCATCACGATGGTGATCGAGGCGGTCGCCGGCAGCCTGTTCGTCAAGCTCATGGACCCGCTGGTCAACAAGGGCTTCGTCCACCCCGATCCGCGCATGGCGGTGGTGCTGCCGCTGGAGATCATCGCCCTGTTCGTGGTCCGCGGCGTCGCCGGGTACGTCACCGACTACGGCATGGCCCGCGCCGGGCGCAGCATGGTCCGCGACCTGCGCGAGCAGATCATCGGCAAGTACCTGCGCATGCCGAGCAGCCATTTCGACGTCGAATCGGTGCCGTCGATGGTCAGCCGGCTCAACTTCGACACCGAGCAGGTCGCCCAGGCCGGCACCGACGCGGTCAAGGCGATGGTCACCGACAGCCTCACCGTCGCCTTCATGCTCGGGATCATGGTCTACGTCAGCCTGAAGGTGACGCTGGCGGTGCTGCTGGTGACGCCGCTGATCGGCGTGGTGGTCTGGTACGTGGGCAAGCGCTACCGCCGGATCAGCCGCGGCATCCAGGAGGACATGGGCCGGCTCGCGCAGGCGGCGGAGCAGTCGTTGGCGGCGCAACAGGACGTCAAGGTCTACGGCACGCAGGCGTCCGAGCAGTCGCGCTATTCGATGCTCGCCAACCGCGTGCTGCGCCTGAACGTGAAGGTCGAGGCCACGCGCGCCGGCAGTTCCGCGCTGGTGCAGATGCTCGCCGCGTTCGCGCTGGCGGCGATCATCGCCGTCGCGACGCGGCAGGCGCTGGTGGGGCAGATCAACGCCGGCGAGTTCGTGCAGCTGATGATGGCGATGATGGCGATCATCCCGTCGCTGCGACGGCTCACCAACGTGCAGGCGGTGCTCGGTCGCGGCGTGGCGGCGTCGGAGCGGCTGTTCGCGGTGCTCGACGCGCCCGAGGAAGCCGACACCGGCACCGCCGCGTTCGGCGGGCGCCGCGCGCGCGGCGAACTGGTGTTCGAGGGCGTCGGCCTGCGCTACGCGACGGGCACCGACGAATCCGCGGGATGGGCCCTGCGCGACATCGGCTTCACCGCGCGTCCCGGCACCGTCACCGCGATCGTCGGCCGGTCCGGCAGCGGCAAGACCAGCCTGGTCCGCCTCGTGCCGCGCTTCTACGAGCCCAGCGCGGGCCGCATCACCCTCGACGGCGTGGACCTCGACGACTACCGCCTCGCCGAGCTGCGCCGCCAGATCGCCCTGGTCGGGCAGCGCGTGATGCTGTTCGACGACACCATCGCCGCCAACATCGCCTACGCCGCGCCCGCCGACGAAGCGAAGCTGCGCGAGGTCGCGCGCGCCGCGAACGCGCTGGAGTTCATCGAGCGCCTGCCGCAGGGCATGGCCACGCCGGTCGGCGACAACGGCGCGCTGCTGTCCGGCGGCCAGCGCCAGCGCCTGGCGATCGCGCGCGCGATGCTCAAGGACGCGCCGGTGCTGATCCTCGACGAGGCTACCGCCGCGCTCGACGCCGAATCCGAACGCCTGGTGCAGGACGCGCTGCAGAAGCTGATGCCCGACCGCACCACGCTGGTGATCGCGCACCGGCTGTCCACGATCGAGCACGCCGACCAGGTGCTGGTGCTCGACCACGGCCGGCTGGTGGAGCAGGGCACGCATGCGCAGCTGATCGCGCGCGACGGCCTGTACGCGCACCTGCACCGCATGCAGTTCCGCGAGCAGGGCGAAGCGTGAGCGCGCGCCGCGCGCCGCCGGCCTGGTGGTACGAGCCCGGGCGCACGCCGCCGTGGACGGCGCGCGCGCTCGCCGCCCTGGACGGCGCCGCGGTCCGCCTGCGCATCGCCGCGTACCGCCGCGGCTGGCTGAAGCAGCGTCGCGCCGGCGCGCCGGTGGTGATCGTCGGCAACCTCGTCGCCGGCGGCAGCGGCAAGACGCCGCTGGTGGCCGCGCTGGTCGAGCGCCTGCGCGCCGCCGGGCACACGCCAGGCATCGCGACCCGCGGCTACGGCCGCGACGAGCCCGATACGCCGCGCTGGGTCGAGGCGCGCAGCGACCCCGCGCTCGCCGGCGACGAGCCGGTGCTGCTCGCGCGCCGCACCGGCG
>JBQCJF010000127.1:0-7205 GCA_051953015.1 Luteimonas sp. | reverse complement strand
CCGCGCGCGGGGTGCGCCGGCCGGGCGCGGTCGTGCGCGTGCCGGGCATCCTGATGCTGGTGCCCGGCAGCGCAAGCCTGCGCGGCGTCATGACCGTGGTGCAGCAGCAGGACACCGCGCTCGGGCAGAGCGCGGCGCTGGGCGTGCTCAACATCCTGCTCGCGCTGGTGGCCGGCCTGCTGTTCGGCAACCTGCTGCTGCCGACCCGCCGCAACCTCTAGGCGCCGAGGCGGGCGAGCAGGGCGGCGCGGTCGAGGTTCTCGGATTCGCTCGCGCTGCGCGCGCGATATTCGAACGTGCCCGCCTCGAGCCCGCGCCCCGACACCACGACGCGATGCGGGATGCCGATCAGCTCGATGTCGGCGAGCATCTGCCCGGTGCGCAGCCCGCGGTCGTCGAGCGCGGCGTCGATGCCGGCGGCGCGCAGGTCGCGATAGAGCGCTTCGGCGGCTTCGTCCACCGCGGGATCGTTCTTCGGGTTGATCACGCACACCGCGACCTGCCAGGGCGCCATCGCCTCCGGCCAGACGATGCCGTTGTCGTCGTGGTTCTGCTCGATGGCGGCGGCGACGATGCGCGAGATGCCGATGCCGTAGCAACCCATCAGCGGATGCGCCGGCTTGCCGCCGGCGTCGAGCACGGTGCAGCCCATCGCCTTCGAATACTTGTCGCCGAGCGCGAACACGTGGCCGACCTCGATGCCGCGCGCCAGGCCGAGCGTGCCCTTGCCGTCGGGCGAGGGATCGCCGGCGACGACGCTGCGGATGTCGGCGACGGCATCGGGTTCCGGCAAATCGCGGCCCCAGTTGACGCCGGCGAGGTGGAAGCCGGCCTCGTTCGCGCCGACCACGAAGTCGGCCATCGCCGCGACGCTGCGATCGGCGACGATGGCGATCGGGCGCTTCGGCCCGACCGGCCCGAGGAAGCCGGGTTCGCTGCCGAGGTGGGCGAGGATCTCCGCCTCGGTGGCCATCCGGTAGCCGCCCAGGCCTTCGACCTTCGCCAGCTTGATCTCGTTGACCGCGTGGTCGCCGCGCACCAGCGCGAGCACGAAACGCTCGTTGCCTTCGGCGTCGGCGCCCATCACCGCGACCGACTTCACCGTGCGCTGCAGCGGGATGCCGAGCAGCGCGGCGACGTCCTCGCAGATCTTCTGCACGGGCGTGTCGACCTTGCGCATCGGCTCGGTCGCGGCCGCGCGCGGGCCGGGCGCCGCCGCTTCGGCGAGCTCGATGTTGGCGGCGTAATCGGAACCGTCGGAGAAGGCGATCGCGTCCTCGCCCGAATCGGCGAGCACCTGGAACTCGTGCGATGCGCTGCCGCCGATCGCGCCCGTGTCGGCGAACACGGCGCGGAACTTCAGCCCCAGCCGGGTGAAGATGCGGCCGTAGGTGTCGTACATGTTGCGGTATTCGGCCTGCAGCGACGCCTCGTCGAGGTGGAACGAGTACGCGTCCTTCATCAGGAATTCGCGCGCGCGCATCACGCCGAAGCGCGGCCGGATCTCGTCGCGGAACTTGGTCTGGATCTGGTACAGGTTCACCGGCAGCTGCTTGTAGCTGGCGAGCTCCTGGCGCGCGAAGTCGGTGACGACCTCCTCGGCGGTCGGCGAGTAGCAGAATTCCTGCTCCTTGCGATCCCTGATCTTCAGAAGCTGCGGGCCGAACTTCTCCCAGCGCCCGGTCTCCTCCCACAGCTCCCGCGGCTGGATGGTCGGCATCAGCAGCTCGACGGCGCCGCTGCGGTCCATCTCCTCGCGCACCACCTTCTCGACCTTGCGCAGCACGCGCAGGCCCAGCGGCGACCAGGTGTAGAGGCCGGCGGCGAGCTTGCGGACCATGCCGGCCTTGAGCATCAGCTGGTGGCTGACGATCTCGGCGTCGGCGGGGGTTTCCTTGACGGTGCGGAGGTGGAACTGCGACAGGCGCATCGGTGGCTCGGGCGGGGGTTGCGGGACAGAACCCCCATTCTGCCACGCGCCCTACTGTCCTTCGGGCTCCGGCGCGGCGTTGCCGCCGCACTTCGCGTCGAGGACGGCCTGGGCGAGGTTGCGCTGGCGCACGCGGTCGGCGTCGGACAGGGGTTCGGGCTTGCCGTCGCCGTCGCTGTCCATCGACAGCGTGCCGGAGCCGGCGAGCAGGGCCAGGTTCTCGCGCGCCGTGGCGCAGCCCGGATCCCCGCTGCGCGGCGTGGCGGCGGGCGTCGCCGGGGCGCTCGCATCGGCGGCCACCGGCGCGGCCTGGTGGTGGTCGACCTCGCGGGCTTCGTAGCGGCCGTCCGGCGGCGGCTCGGAGGTGAAGTGGGTGACGCCGGCGGCGTCCTTCCACTTGTAGACCTGCTGCGCGGCCAGCGGCGGCGACAGCAGCAGCGCCGGCAGCAGCAGCGCCGGCAGGAGCAGGCGCGCCGTCGGCCGGGCGGGCAGGCGCGTGGACGGATGGCGCGGGGAAGGCGAGCGAAGCGGGCGCATGTCGGCGACTCCTCTTTCGGCCGGCCGATTGCAGCACCGCGACCCGGGCCGCGCAAGCGAACGGCGCCGCAAAACCATAAACTCGCCCCCATGGACCCGAACGCCACGCCCGACCCGCGCGCCGGGGACGACCGCAGCCCGGCCGGCGCGCGGCGGCCCCGCGGCCGCGGCATCTACCTGCTGCCGAACCTGTTCACCAGCGGCGGGCTGTTCGGCGGTTTCTTCGCGATCATCGCGGCCTCGCAGGGGCGCTTCGAGGCCGCCTGCGTGGCGATCTTCGTCGCCGCCGTGCTCGACGGCGTCGACGGCCGGGTCGCGCGGCTGACCAACACCCAGAGCGAATTCGGCATGCAGTACGACTCGCTCGCCGACCTGGTGAGCTTCGGCATGGCGCCCGCGCTGGTCGTGTACTACTGGGCGCTGTCGGCGTACCGGCTGGACGGCGTCACCGCGGGCAAGATCGGCTGGCTCGCCGCGTTCCTGTACGCGGCCTGCGCGGCGTTGCGCCTGGCCCGCTTCAACTCGCAGGTGGCGCAGGTCGACAAGCGCTGGTTCATCGGCCTCGCCAGCCCCGCCGCCGCCGGCCTGATGGCGAGCTTCGTCTGGACCTGCCACGACATGCGGCTGGAAGGCGCGTCGCTGCGCCACGTCGCGCTCGCGGTGACGGTCGCCGCGGCGCTGCTGATGGTGAGCCGCATCCGCTACACCAGCTTCAAGGGCGGCGGCCGCGGTCCGCGCGCGGAGCGCGTGCCGTTCTTCGCGATCGTGGTCGCGATCGCGGTGTTGATCGCGCTGGTGCTGGATCCGCCGCGCGTGCTGCTCGCGGCCGGCGTGCTCTACGCGCTGTCCGGGCCGGCGCAGTGGCTGTGGCGACGCCGGGGCGGCCGCGCGTGAGCTGGGATCCGCTGCAGCGCGCGGTGCTCGCCGAACTCGGGCTGCCGGTGCTCGCGGCCGCGCTGCCCGAGCATCCGATGGGCGACGCGCTGCTGCGCGCCGCCGGCCGCGACCGCGCGTCGGCCGACGCGGCGTCGCTGCTGCGCGGCTTTCCGCCCGCGGCCGCGCTGCGCGGCGACGCCGCGGCCAAGCGCGCGCTGTGGCCGGCGCTGCGCCGCCTGCGCCGGGCGAACCTCGCCGGGTGAGTGCGCTGGCGTCCGACGCTGCGTCGCCGGCGGCCGCGCTGCGACCGATGCGAGACGACGACCTCGACGCGGTGATGGAGATCGAGCGGCGCGCCTATCCGTTCCCGTGGACGCGCGGCATCTTCCGCGACTGCCTGCATGCGGGCTATCCGGCCTGGGTGCTCGACACCGGCGGCCGGCTCGCCGGCTACGGCCTGCTGAGCGTGGCCGCGGGCGAGGCGCACATCCTCAACGTCTGCGCCGATCCCGGGCTGTCGCGGCAGGGCCACGGCCGGCGCCTGCTGCGCGCGCGGCGGCAGCAGGCGCGCGGGCGCGGCGCGCAGCGCGTGTTCCTGGAAGTGCGGCCGTCGAACGGCGCGGCGATCGCGCTGTACCACGCCGAAGGCTTCAACGAGATCGGGCGCCGCCCGCGCTACTACCCCGCGGCGAACGGCCGCGAGGACGCGATCGTCATGGCGCTGGAACTGCTCTGAAGAGCATTTTTGGCCACGGATTACACAGATGAACACGGATAAGAGCGGATAAAGCTTTTTGGAGTGCTTTCGCGATGGACCGCGGCCTCGCGAGAAACAATTCCCTCTTTTTTTGCTCTATCTGCTTTTATCCGTGTTCATCTGTGTAATCCGTGGCCAATTTGCCTTGGCCCTTGCTCCGGTGCGCTAGAGGCGGGCGCGCTGGGCGGCGAGGGCGGCGAGGCGGGTGGTCCAGTCGGCGAGGCGCGTACGTTCCTGCTCCACGACGGCCGGCGGGACGTTGGCGCCGAACTTCGCGAGCTTGGCCTCGCTCTTGTCCTTCTCGGCGGCGACCTTCGCGATCTCCTTGTCCAGGCGCGCGCGCTCGGCGCCGAGGTCGACCAGGCCTTCCAGCGGCACGAACAGCTGCAGCTCGCCGACCACGGCCGGCGCGGCGGCGGGCGGATCGCCGTCGAGCGCGTCGATGCGCTCGAGGCGGCACAGGAAGCGCAGCTGCGCGTCGAAGCGGGCGATGCGCGCGGCGTCCGCCGGCGTGCCACCGCGATGCAGCAGCGCCACCTGCTTCGCCGGCGACACGCCGAGCTCGCTGCGGATGCGGCGCAGCGCGGAGATCGTTTCCTTCAGCCATTCGATGTCGGCGGCCGCGCCGGAGAGCGAGGCCGCATCGATGTCGCCGGCCTGTGGATACGGCTGGACCATGATGCTGCCGGACTTGCCGAGCTTCGGCCCCACCGCCTGCCACAGCTCCTCGGTGACGAAGGGCGCCAGCGGATGCAGCAGGCGCAGCAGCGCGTCCAGCACGTAGAGCAGGGTGTGGCGCGTGCTGTCCGCCGCCGCCGCGTCGTCGCCGGTCAGCGCGGGCTTGGCGAGCTCGAGGAACCAGTCGCAGAACTGGTTCCAGGCGAATTCGTACAGCGCCTGCGCGAGCAGGTCGAAGCGGTAGTCGGCGAAGTGCGTCGCGGCCTCGGCGCAGGTGCGGTCGAGCTCGGCGAGGATCCACTTCTCCGCGTCGGTGCGCGGCCGCGGCGCGCCTTCGAAGCGGCCGCCCTCCGGAAGCACGTCGTCGCCGACGTTCATCAGCGCGAAGCGCGTCGCGTTCCACAACTTGTTGCAGAAATTCCGGTAGCCGTCGGCGCGCCCCAGGTCGAACTTGATGTCGCGGCCGTGGCCGGCGAGCGCGGCGATGGTGAAGCGCAGCGCGTCGGCGCCGAACGCCGGGATGCCGTCCGGGAATTCCTTGCGCGTGGCCTTCTCGATCTTCTCGGCCATCTTCGGCTGCATCAGGCCGGTGGTGCGCTTGGCGACCAGCGCGTCGAGCGAGATGCCGTCGATCAGGTCGAGCGGGTCGAGGATGTTGCCCTTGGACTTGGACATCTTCTGGCCGTGCGCGTCGCGCACCAGGCCGGTGATGTAGACGTCGCGGAACGGCACGCGTCCCGTGAGGTGGTCGGTCGCCATGATCATGCGCGCGACCCAGAAGAAGATGATGTCGAAGCCGGTGACGAGCACGCTCGACGGCACGTAGCGGTCGAAGCCGCGCTCGGCCATGCGCTGCGGGGCGGGCCAGCCCATCGTGCTGATCGGCCACAGCTGCGAGCTGAACCAGGTCTCGAGCACGTCGTTGTCCTGGCGCAGCGCGACGTCGGCGCCGAGGCCGTGCTTCGCGCGCACCTCGGCCTCGTCGCGGCCCACGAAGATGTTGCCGGCCTCGTCGTACCACGCGGGGATGCGATGGCCCCACCAGAGCTGGCGGCTGATGCACCAGTCCTGGATGTTCTCCATCCAGTGGCGGTAGGTGTTGACCCAGTTGGCGGGCACGAACTTCACGTCCCCGCTCTCGACGAGTTCCATGCCGCGCTTCGCCAGCCCGTCCATCTTCACGAACCACTGGTCTGTGAGGTAGGGCTCGATCACCTGGCCGGTGCGGTCGCCGCGGGGCACCTGCAGCTTGTGCGCCTTCGTCTCGACCAGCAGGCCGGCGGCCTCGAGGTCGGCGAGCACCGCCTTGCGCGCGTCGTAGCGGTCGCGGCCGCGGTACTTCGCCGGCGCGTTGTCGTTGATCTTCGCGTCGGGCGTGAGGATGTTGATCATCGGCAGCGCGTGGCGCTGGCCGACCTGGTAGTCGTTGAAGTCGTGCGCGGGCGTGACCTTGACCACGCCGGTGCCGAACTCGCGGTCGACGTAGGCGTCGGCGATGATCGGGATCTCGCGCTCGCTCAAGGGCAGGCGCACGGTCCTGCCGACCAGGTGCGCGTAGCGCTCGTCCTCGGGATGCACCATCACCGCGGTGTCGCCGAGCATCGTTTCGGGGCGCGTGGTGGCCACGACCAGCGAACCGCTGCCGTCGGAAAGCGGATACGAGATCGACCAGAGGTGGCCGTCCTCTTCCTCGTTCACGACTTCCAGGTCGGAGATCGCAGTCTTCAACACGGGATCCCAGTTCACCAGCCGCTGGCCGCGGTAAATCAAACCTTCCTCGTGCAGGCGCACGAAGGCCTCGACCACCGCCTCGGCGGCCATCGGATCCATGGTGAACACGCTGCGCGACCAGTCGGCCGACGTGCCGAGCCGGCGCATCTGCCGTTCGATGATGTCGCCCGACTGCGCTTTCCACTCCCACACGCGCTCGATGAACGCGTCGCGGCCCAGGGAATCGCGGGTCTCGCCCTTGCCCTCGATCGCGAGGTTGCGCGACACCACCATCTCGGTGGCGATGCCGGCGTGGTCGGTGCCGACCTGCCACAGCGTGTCGAAGCCGCGCATGCGGTGGTAGCGCACCAGCGCGTCCATCAGCGTCTGCTGGAACGCGTGGCCCATGTGCAGGGTGCCGGTGACGTTCGGCGGCGGCAGCAGGATCGTGTACGGCTCGCCGGTGCCGCTCGGCGCGAACACGCCGCTGGCTTCCCACTGCGCGTACAGGCGGGATTCGAAGGTGGGGGGGTCGTAGCCGGTGGCGAGGGTCATGAAGAGCGGGGAAGAGGAAAGGAGGGAAGGGTAAAGGGGGAAAGCAGGGTCGCTACATTTCGAATTTGTTTTAGTCGAGGCCGCGCGCCCTGTACGCCCTACACCGCGCGCCCAGCCGCCCCCCCCCGGCTTAGGCCGCGGGCACCACCACCAGCACCCCCC
>JBQCJF010000126.1:0-11829 GCA_051953015.1 Luteimonas sp. | reverse complement strand
GGGGCGGCGGCCGGCGCGGCCGCGGCGGCCGGCGCGTGGGCGTGGGCCGGCGCGCCGGGGGGGGCGGGGGCCGCCGCCGCGGCGGCCTGCGCCTCGGCGCTCGGACCGGACACGGCGGAAGCCGGCTGCGCGGTCGCGGCCGTGTCGCCGGCGGGAGCCGAGGGCTGGCACGCGGCGATCAGCAGCGCAGGCACCAGGAGGGCGGGAAGGAGGAGGGCCTGCGAACGCGTCATGTCTGCTTCCTCTGGGGGGCGGGGGTCGTCAGTGCGCGGCGCGCAACCTGGCGATGAGCTTGTCGGCGATGCGCAGCGCGTCCTCGTGCGAGCGCGGGGTGAGCAGGTAGCGCCCGTTCACTACCATCGTCGGCGTGCCCGGGAGCTTGATGCCGACTTCGAAATCGTGCGCGTGCCGCATCAGCGCATCCACCGCCGGGCTGGTCATCGCGGCCTTCATCGCCGCTTGGCCCAGGCCCTGCTGGCCGTAGAACCATGCCAGTTCGTCGATGGTCGCATTGCGGGCCAGCAAACCGCTGTGATGGACCGCGTCGTAGACCAGCGCGTGGGTGCGGTCGACGGCGCCCTTGGTTTCCGCGGCGAAATAGGCGCGCGCGAAGGGATCCTGCGGGTCGAACGCGGCCGGCACGTAGGTGAAGCGCACGTCCTTCGGCAGCGCCCGCACCCACGGCGCGAGCGCCGGCTGGAACTCGTTGCAGTGCGGGCACCAGTAGGCGAAGACCTCGACGACCTCGGCCACGACGCCCGGCGCGAGCGGACGGTACGGCTGGCCGCCTTCGATGACGACGTAGTCCACGCCCTCGACCGGGTCGGGATCGCTGCCGGCGGATGCGCTGGCCGGCGTGGCGCCGAACGCGAGGCCGGGCAGCAGGACCGCCGCGAACAGCAGGCCGCGCAGCAGGGCGGCCGGAGGGATCAGGCGCATCGGGACACCTTACTTGGTGGAGGCGGGCGCCTCGTCGGAACGCGCGTGCAGGCCCTGCACGTAGCTGGAGAGCGAACCGATCTCCTCGTCCGTGAGCTGGTGGGCCACGGTCGCCATCACGTCGAAGTTGTGGTGGTCGCGCTCGTTGGTGGTGCCGGCGCGGTATTCCTCGAGGCGGCGCTGCACGTAGGCCGCCTGCTGGCCGCCGATGTGCGGATAGGCGGGGCCAGGATTGCCGGCGCCGGTCGGGCCATGGCAGGCCATGCACGCCGGGATGCCGCGCGCCGGGTCGCCGCCGTGGAAGAGCTGCTGGCCGACTTCGTAGAACTTCATGCCCTTGTGCGCGCCGTCGGCGATGACGGTGTCGTCGGCGATGCCGGCGCCCGCCTTCTGCTGCGCGAAGAACGCGCCGAGGTCGCGCATGTCCTGCGCCGACAGCGGGGCCGCCATCGGCATCATCACCGCGGCCATGCCCGTGCTGCGCTCGCCGCTCTTGAACAGCGCGAGCTGGGTGGCGACGTAACGCTCCGGCATGCCGGCCAGGCGCGGGTACTGCGGATCGCTGGGGTTGCCGTCCAGGCCGTGGCAGGCGGCGCAGGCGCCGGCCTTGGTCGCACCGGCCTTGGCATCGCCCCAGTGCGCCTTCGCCAGCTCGGCGACGGCGTCGAGCGCGGTCGCCTGCACGGGCGCGTTGTCGGGCAGCGCGGCGGTGGTGGTGGAGGCGGCGGGCGCCTCGCCTTCGGAGGCCGCGGGCTGCTGCGGGGTGGTCTGCTGGGCGTACGCGGCGGCGGCCACGGCGAACATGCCTGCGACGGCGGGGGCGATGGCAGCGATGGCGTAGGCGCGGGACTTGCGCATGCGGGGCTCCGGACACGAGGGGCGGCACGCCGCGTGGCGACCGCAAAGTCCCGGAATTATCGGGCTGGGGGCCGCGCACGGTCAAACCGAGGCGGGACCGGCGCGCGGCCGGGTGCGGGCGCCGTGCGAAGCTATGCCCATGGCTGCCCCCAATCCCTTCGTCCGCGCCACCTACCGGCTCGCGGCCCACGAGCCGCGCCAGCTGCCGCCCGACCTCGGCCTGGAGGTCGCGTTCGCCGGCCGTTCCAATGCCGGCAAGTCCAGCGCCCTCAACGCCATGTGCCAGCAGAACGCGCTGGCGCGGGTGTCGAAGACGCCCGGCCGCACCCAGCAGCTGGTCTTCTTCGACGTGGCGAAGCCGGTGCCGCCCGGGGCGACGGTCCCGCCCGCGGACGCGCGCTGGCTGGTCGACCTGCCCGGCTACGGCTACGCCAAGGTGCCGCAGGACCTGCAGGCGCACTGGCAGGCCTTCATCGAGCGCTATTTCGAGACGCGCGAGGCGCTGCGCGGGCTGGTCGTGGTGATGGACATCCGCCATCCGCTCAAGGACTACGACCGGCAGATGATCGGCTACGCGGTGCGCCGGGGACTGCCGGCGCACGCGCTGCTGACCAAGGCCGACAAGCTCGGCCGCGGCGCGCAGGGCAACGCGCTGCTCGCGGTGCGGCGCGAGCTCTCCGCCGCCTGGGGCGACACGGTGGGCGTGCAGGCGTTCTCGGCCGAGTCGCGCCAGGGCGTGGACGAGCTGCGCGCGGTCGTCGCCGGCTGGCTCGAGCTGTAGAGCCGACCCACGGTCGGCTCCGGCTTCAGCCGACCATGGGTCGGCTCTACTCCTGCGGGCGGACGCCGGCGTAGGCGCTGGCGGCGGTGACCGTCGCCCAGATGTCGGAGTCCACCGCGAAGGAACGGTCGAACAGTTCCTCGGCATGCGCGCGGTCGCCGTGCAGCAGGTACTGCGCGCCGGCTTCGGCGAGGTCGGTGCCGTCCTTGGGATCCATGCGGATGACGGCGTCGTAGAGCGGCCGCGCCTTGTCCCACTCGCCCGCCTCGACGTAGACGCGGGCGATGCGCAGTTCGTCGCTGTCCTCGGGATCGTCCGCGAGGATCGCGTCGAAGATCGCCTGGCCCTGCGCCTTGTCGCCCGACAGGTAGTGCACGCGGCCGACCGCGATGCGCTCCCAGCTGCCGTCGCCGGCCTGGATGAGCGCGGTCTGCAGCAGCGCCGCCGCGGCGGCCTTCGGCGGCAGGTCGTGGTAGGCGCCCTGATCGGTGCGCTTCTTCGCAGCGATGCCGACGCCCACGCCGGTGGCGAACAGGGCGATGGCGAGGGCGGCGGCGATCGGTGTCTTCATGATGCTTTCCTGTGCTGGCGCTGGGCCGGTTCCATGCACAAACGCGCATACTCGCCTTGTGCGGCCATCCGCCCGCCCCCATGTCGCGGGCTCACCTACGCGAGCGCCATCCGATGTCGAGCCCGAGCAGCGTCGCCGAGTCCCCGGTCACCGAGCGTCGCGAGCTGGTGGAATACATCGCCGGCGGCGCGCGTCCCGATCCGGCCGACTGGCGCATCGGCACGGAACACGAGAAGTTCGGTTTCCGCCTCGACGACCTGCGCCCGCCGACGTTCGAGGGCGAGCGCGGCATCGAGGCGATGCTCACCGGCCTGCAGCGCTACGGCTGGGCGCCGGTCCAGGAGTCGGTCGACGGCCAGCCGCCGCGCACGGTCGCGCTGCTGCGCGACGACGCGTCGGTGACGCTGGAGCCGGCGGGACAGCTCGAACTCTCCGGCGCGCAGCTCGAGACGATCCACCAGACCTGCTGCGAGGTCGAGCGCCACCTGTCCGAGGTGCGCAGCGTCGCCGACGAGATCGGCCTGGGCTTCCTCGGCATGGGCTTCCAGCCCAAGTGGCGCCGCGACGAGATGCCGTGGATGCCGAAGGGCCGCTACCGGATCATGCGCGACTACATGCCGAAGGTCGGCTCGCTCGGCCTCGACATGATGACGCGCACCTGCACGGTGCAGGTCAACCTCGACTTCGGCAACGAAGCGGACATGGTGAAGAAGTTCCGCGTGTCGCTGGCGCTGCAGCCGGTGGCGACGGCGCTGTTCGCCGATTCGCCGTTCACCGAGGGCAAGCCGAACGGCTACCTCTCGTACCGCTCGCACATCTGGACCGACACCGACCGCGACCGGACCGGCATGCTCGACTTCGTGTTCGAGGACGGCTTCGGCATCGAGCGCTACGTCGACTACCTGCTCGACGTGCCGATGTACTTCTCGTACCGCGACGGCAAGTACATCGACCTGAGCGGGCAGTCGTTCCGCCGCTTCATGGAAGGGCGGCTGGACGCGCTGCCCGGCGCGAAGCCGACGCTGCGCGACTGGTCGGACCACATGACCACCGCCTTCCCCGAGGTGCGGCTGAAGAAGTACCTGGAGATGCGCGGCGCCGACGGCGGCCCCTGGAACCGGCTGTGCGCGCTGCCGGCGTTCTGGGTCGGGCTGCTGTACGACGACGCGTCGCTCGACGCGGCGTGGGACCTGGTGAAGGACTTCACGCTGGCCGAGCGCAACGCGCTGCGCGACGGGGTGCCGAAACACGCGCTGAAGCTGGCGGCGCCCGCGTCGCTGGGGCGTGGCGCGACCGTGCGCGATCTCGCGCGGCGCGCGCTGGAGATTTCCGCCGCCGGCCTGCGGCGCAGGGCGCGCAACAACCGCAACGGCGCCGACGAGCGCATCTTCCTCGCGCCGCTGGCGGAGTTCGTGGACGCGAACCAGACGCCCGCCGAGCGCAAGCTCGAGCTGTTCCATGGCGAATGGAACGGCAGCGTCGACCCCGTCTTCCGCGAGTTCGCCTACCTCCGTCCCCATTACAATGGCGGCTTGCACGCCAGGAGCGCATCGCCATGAAATCACGCGCCGCCGTCGCCTTCGGGCCAGGGCAACCGTTGCAGGTCGTCGAGATCGACGTCGCGCCGCCGCGCGCGGGCGAGGTGCTGGTGCGGATCACGCACACCGGCGTCTGCCACACCGACGCGTTCACGCTGTCGGGCGACGATCCGGAAGGCCTGTTCCCGGTCGTGCTCGGGCATGAGGGCGCGGGCGTCGTGGTCGAGGTCGGCGAGGGCGTGACCAGCGTGCAGCCGGGCGACCACGTCATCCCGCTGTACACCGCCGAGTGCGGCGAGTGCCTGTTCTGCAAGTCGGGGAAGACCAACCTGTGCGTGGCGGTGCGCGCCACCCAGGGCAAGGGCGTGATGCCGGACGGCACGACGCGCTTCTCCTACGAAGGCCAGCCGCTGTACCACTACATGGGCTGCTCGACGTTCAGCGAGTACACGGTGGTGGCGGAAGTGTCGCTGGCCAAGGTGAATCCGGAGGCGAACCCGGAGCACGTGTGCCTGCTCGGTTGCGGCGTCACCACCGGGATCGGGGCCGTGCACAACACGGCGAAGGTGCAGCCGGGCGACAGCGTGGCCGTGTTCGGCCTCGGCGGGATCGGCCTGGCGGTGATCCAGGGCGCGCGCCAGGCGAAGGCGGGACGGATCATCGCGGTCGACACCAACCCGGGCAAGTTCGAGCTGGCGCGCGCGATGGGCGCGACCGACTGCGTGAACCCGACGGACCACGCCGAGCCGATCCAGCAGGTGATCGTCGGCATGACCGGCTGGGGCGTGGACCACTCGTTCGAGTGCATCGGCAACGTCAACGTCATGCGCGCGGCACTGGAATGCGCGCATCGCGGCTGGGGGCAGTCGGTGATCATCGGCGTGGCCGGTTCGGGCCAGGAAATCTCGACGCGGCCGTTCCAGCTCGTGACCGGGCGCAAGTGGATGGGCACGGCGTTCGGCGGCGTCAAGGGCCGCTCGCAGCTCCCGGGCATGGTCGAGGACGCGATGCGCGGCGACATCGAGCTCGCGCCGTTCGTGACCCACACGATGCCGCTGGACGACATCAACGAAGCGTTCGAGCTGATGCACGCGGGCAAGTCGATCCGCAGCGTCGTGCACTTCTGACCGTGGACGCGCTGCACGCCGGCTTCGCGGGCCTCGACGCGCATGCGCCGGCCACGCAGCGGCTCGAGCGCCGCGCCTGCTTCGGCGGCTGGCAGGACGTGTACCGGCATCGTTCGGACGCGCTCGGCTGCGACATGACGGTGGGCGTGTACTTCCCGCCGCAGGCCGCGGTCGCGCCGTGCCCGGTGCTGTACTGGCTGTCGGGGCTGACCTGCACCGAGCAGAACTTCATCACCAAGGCGGGCGCGCAGCGCTGTGCGGCGGAGCACGGCGTCATCCTGGTGGCGCCCGACACGAGCCCGCGCGGCGACGGCGTGGCCGACGTGCCGGAGCGCTACGACCTCGGCAAGGGCGCCGGCTTCTACCTGGACGCGACGCAGGCGCCGTGGGCGCGGCACTACCGCATGCACGAGTACGTCGTGCACGAGCTGGCGGCGTGGGTGGAATCGCATCCCGCGGTCGCCGGCGACGGCGCGCGCGCGATCTCGGGGCATTCGATGGGCGGGCACGGCGCGCTGGTGGCGGCGCTGCGCAACCCGGGGCGCTATCGCAGCGTGTCGGCGTTCTCGCCGATCGTCGCGCCGTCGCGGGTGCCGTGGGGCGAACAGGCGTTCGGCGCCTATCTCGGCGAGGACCGCGAGGCGTGGAAGGCCTGGGACGCGTGCGAGCTGGTGGCGGTGGCGGTCGCGGATGCGCGCCATCGCCTGCCGCTGCTCGTCGACCAGGGCGAAGCCGATGAATTCCTGGCCACCCAGCTGCGCCCGGAGCTGCTGCGCGAGGCCTGCGCGGCCGCCGCGCATCCGCTGACGCTGCGCGTGCATCCGGGCTACGACCACAGCTACTACTTCATCGCCACCTTCATCGGCGACCACGTCGCCTGGCACGCCGCCGCGCTGCGCTAAAGGGCGAAGTCGGTGTAGGCGAAGCGGCCGTCGCGCAGCACGGTGTCGCCGCGCGCGAGCCGCAGCGGCGCGGCGAACATCGGGCCGGCGCTCACGCAGGTGTGGAATTCGCCGTTCTCGCCGCAGGGGTCGACGCCGGCGGGCAGGTCGCGCAGCAGCGCCGCGTCGAAGTCGCGGCCGGCGAAACCCGCGTCGAGCCGGGTGGTGTCCACGCAGCACAGCGCGGCGCGCAGGCCGCCGGCCTGCCTCGCGCGCGCGAGCGCCGCGGTGTCGCTGCCGAACAGCGGCGTGAGGGCGTCCCAGCCGATGCGCGCCAACCGCTCCACCCGGTACGCACGGATGTCCTCGAGGAACAGGTCGCCGAACGCGACCGTGCGCAGGCCCGGCCAGCGCGCGGCGGCCTCGGCCAGGGCACCGTTCATGGCGGCTTCGTAGTCCTCGTTGACGCAGTTCGCGGGAATGTCCGCCTGCAGCAAGGGCAGTCCGGCGGCCCGCGCCTGCGCTTCCAGCACGCTGCGGCGGACGCCCTGCATCGAGGCGCGGTCGTATTCGCGCGTCACGGTGCTCAGCAGGCCCACGACTTCGACGTCGCCGCGCTGGCGCAGCGTGTGCAGGGTCCAGGCGGAGTCCTTGCCGCCGCTCCAGGCCAGCAGGGCCTTCGGACGGGCCATCGGATCGCGGCTCACGCCGCTCCCGCGCTCACGCCGCGGCGACGTCGCGCAGCTCCCAGCCGTGGGCGGCGAGCCGGCGCAGCCGATTGCGCAGGACCGCGCCGGAGATGGACGTCACCGCGATCAGGTCGAAATGCAGGTCGTGCTGCTCGCCGGCCACCGTGGCCGACGGATCGGTCGCGCCGAGCGCGGGGTCCACGTCGTCCGGATCGTCCTGCGCGCCGCGCCAGCGCTGGAACAGCGCATCGCTGCGCAGCGCCGACTGCAGTTCCTCGGCGAGCGCGCCCGCGCCGTGGCCGTGGAAGGCGAACTCGGGATCGCTGCCGCGTGCGGTGTCGGGATTGCGCAGGGTGATGTGGTAGCGGATCGGCATCGTTGCCCCTCGATCAGTGCCAGAGTCCCAGGATCATGCCGTAAACGGCGAACTGCAGGGTGTGATAGCCGCCGTCGATCAGCCACAGCTTCAGGCTGCGGCCGGCGAACGCGTAGTTGATGCCGAAGCTGGTGGCGGCGATGCCGAAGCCGGCCAGCACGCCCCGGCGCACCGCGTATTCCAGCTCGGGCGCCGGCCCGATCCACCATGCGAACGCGATCGCGCCGACCAGCGCCGCGGCGAAGGCGGTGCCGAAGACTTTCCCCGGATGCCGCCGGTCCGCGTGCATGTCGATGCCGGCTTCGCGGCACCAGGCATGCTTGAACAAGGGCCCGTACCAGAGCCCGCCGATCACGAAGGCGGACACCGCCGCCGCCAGCACCGCCAGCCAGTTGAGCTGATCGAAGTACATCGTCGTCGCCTCCCCTCGTCTGCCGCCCGGCGCGCGCCCGCGCGCCGGCGCGTGGTCATGCGAATGCGTGCGGCTCGGCCGCGAAGCCGACGACCAGCGCCCCCTTGCCCACGTTCACCATGCCGGTCAGGCCCATCACCGCCTCGAACACCTCGACGTTCTGCTCGGCGCAGGTCGCGCGCAGCTCCTCGTAGCCGGGCAGCGCGCGCATTTCGGCCAGGTCGCCGCCGTAGCTCAGGCACAGCGTCGGCGTCAGCAGGCCGGCGCGGACGCGCTCGCCGGCGAAGCGGAACACGCGCTCGCAGGCGTGCTCGAGGCCCTTCACCTTGGCGACCGGGCCGGTTTCGCCGCGGTTGCAGTGCAGGATCGGCTTGATGTCGAGCGCGCTGCCGAGGGTGGCGCTGACCAGGCTCACGCTGCGGTCGCCGCGCTTGCGGGTCCGTGCGCGCAGGTAGTGCAGGTCGGGCGCGACCATGTACGCGTGGGTGTGCAGCGCCAGGTGCTCCAGGCGCGCGCGGATCTTGGCCGCGCCTTCGCCGGCCTCGATCAGCCGCACGGCTTCCACCGCGGTCACGCCCTGGCCGGCGAACACGTTCTGGGAATCGACCACGCGCAGCGCGAACGGCGTGTCGTGGCCCGCGGCCGCGCGGATCGGCCGGTATTCGTTGAGGATCGCGAAGCTGGCCTGGGTCGCGTTCTCGTAGATCGCGCTCCGCGTCTTCGACGTGGTCAGGCAGAACACGTAGTCGTAGTCGATGACCAGCCGGCCCAGGAACAGCTCCTGGATCTGCTGCACGGTGAACGGCGAGGTTTCCGCGTCGGCGCCGTGCTCGGCGATGTGCGAATGCAGGAACTGCAGGGTCGCCTCCTCGTCGCGCATGTCGGTGAGGGAGTCCTCGCCGATGTGCACCGTCACCGGCAACAGGGTGATGGCGTGCTCGCGGAAATAGCGGCCCGGCAGGTCGCAGGCCGAGTCGACGACGAGTCCGATGCGCATGGAAGACCTCTTGGGTTGGTCCGACCCGAACGCTACCGCAATACGCCGGCGCATGCATCGGCCGCAGGTCCCGCGCCGGCTTCCGGTCGCGCCGGCTTCCGGTCGCGCCCGCGGCCGCCGCGCGGGGGCCGCTTGCAGCCGGGGCGGCGGCGGGCCGACACTGGCGGCCATGAAGGACAAGGAACAGATCGTCGGGAACTGGCTGCCGCGCTACACCGGCGTGGCCCTGGACGGCTTCGGCGAGCACGTGCTGCTCACCAACTTCGGTGGCTACCTGGGCCATTTCGCGCGCCTGATGGGCACGGAGGTGGTCGGGATCGACCGGCCGATGCCCAGCGCCACGGCCGACGGCATCACCATGATCAACTTCGGCATGGGCAGCCCCAATGCCGCGACGATGATGGACCTGTTGTCCGCGATCGGGCCGAAGGCGGTGCTGTTCCTGGGCAAGTGCGGCGGGCTGAAGCGCAAGAACCAGCTCGGCGACCTGATCCTGCCGATCGCGGCGATCCGCGGCGAGGGCACCAGCGACGACTACCTGCCGCCGCAGGTGCCGGCGCTGCCGGCGTTCGCGCTGCAGCGCGCGGTGTCGACGATGGTCCGCGACCTCGGCCTCGACTACTGGACCGGCACCGTCTACACCACCAACCGCCGCGTCTGGGAGCACGACGAGGCGTTCAAGGAGCGGTTGCGGGCGATGCGCTGCATGGCGATCGACATGGAGACCGCGACGATCTTCGCCGCCGGCTTCGCCAACCGCATTCCCTGCGGCGCGCTGCTGCTGGTCAGCGACCAGCCGATGGTGCCGGAAGGCGTCAAGACCGAGGCGAGCGACGCGAAGGTCAGCGCGTCCTACGTCGAATCGCACATCCAGGCCGGCATCGAGGCGCTGCGGCTGATCCGGCGCAACGGCAAGTCCGTGCGCCACATGCGCTTCGACGACTGAGAACCCCTGTTCTCAATCCGGGACGTGGATGCTCGCCTTGATGTGCTTGAGGTGGGCGACGATGGTGAAGGTCATCACCACCAGCAGCGACCACGAGCTCCACTTGCCGACGTGCACCGTCGACCACGCGCCGAGCTGGTCGGGATAGCGCCAGACGCCGAAGAAGGTGCTGAAATTCTCGGCCAGCCAGATGAAGAAGCCGACCAGCACGAAGGCCAGCAGCATCGGCATGCGCCGGTCGCGGTCGAGCGGGCGGAACACCACGGTGGTGCGCGCGTAGACGCCGAGCGCGCAGGCGGCGATGTACCACCGGTAATCACCGATCCAGTGGTGGGTGAAGAAGTTCACGTAGATGGCGAGCGCGATGAGCGTCGCCAGCCAGTACGGCGGATGGTGGCGGATGCGCACGTCGAGCAGGCGCCAGGCCTGGATCACGTAGCTGCCGACCGCGGCGTACATGAAGCCGGAAAACAGCGGCACGCCCAGCACCTTCGTGTACGCGAAGTCGGGATACGACCACGAGCCGACACCCGGCGAGGTCTTGAACGCCTCCAGCACGAAACCCACGAGGTGGAACAGCGTGATCGCCTTCAGCTCGTCGATGGTCTCGAGCTTCGCCAGCACCATGAAGGCCTGGATCGCGAGCGCGATGAGCAGCAGCAGGTCATAGCGCGGGATGCCGAGCAGGCCGGTGCGCGGGACGACGAAGATCGCGGCGAAGAACAGGCCCGCGAACAGGCAGGCGCGCGCTTCCTTGACGCCGAAGTAGAGGAACTCGACCAGCCCGTGCGGCAGCCGCGCGAGCGGCGGCCATGGCGTGGGGCGGGCCAGGGCGGCGTCGAGGGCGGCGATCGGCATGCGTGGCATGCTAGCGGAACGCGGTCCGCCGGGACCGTGCCGTTCGTGGGAGCCATGCCGTGACCGTGACAGCCGCGCAGGTGGTGGCCTTCTGGCGCGAGGCGGGGCCGTCGAAGTGGTTCCGCGGCGGCGATGCGTTCGACGCGGCCTGCCGGGAACGGCTGGGGCCCTCGCACCACGCGGCTGCGCGCCGCGAACTGGACGGCTGGTCGTCGACGCCCGACGGCGCGCTGGCGCTGTTGCTGCTGCTCGACCAGATCCCGCGCAACATGTTCCGCGGCAGCGGCCACGCCTTCGCGACCGATGGCCTCGCGCGGCATTTCGCGCGCCTCGCGCTGGAAGCCGGCCACGACGCCGCGTTCGAGCCGGCGTTGCGCGCATTCTTCTACCTGCCGTTCGAGCACTCCGAAGCGATGGCCGACCAGGACCGCTCGGTCGCGCTGTTCGCGGCGCTGGGCGACGCGAACTATCGCGACTACGCGCTCGCGCACCGCGATGTCATCGCGCGCTTCGGCCGCTTCCCGCACCGCAACGCCGCGCTGGGTCGCGACACCACGCCCGAAGAACAGGCCTGGCTCGACGCCGGCGGCGGCTTCTAGAAAATCCAGAAAAGGGGACGGAGGTAGTTAATTTCGGGACGGAGCATTCGGAAAAGGCCCTGTCCCGAAATTAACTACCTCCGTCCCCATTTTTTCAGTACTTCGGGATCGAGGCGTCCAGGCCGGCCCAGGCGTCGATGCCGCCGGTGACGTTGTAGACGTCGCGGAAGCCGAGCTGGCGGAAGTGCTCGGCGGCCTGCGCGCTGCGCCCGCCGTGGTGGCACAGGAAGGCGAGCGCGTGTCCTTCGGCAGCGCCT
>JBQCJF010000125.1:0-8083 GCA_051953015.1 Luteimonas sp. | reverse complement strand
CGAGGGCCGGTTGCGCGACGCGCTTGCGACGGCAGGGGTGCGGGGCGAAGTCGCCGCCATCGAGCCCAACCTCGAGGACGTTTTCGTCGCCGCCACCCATCGCGGCGGCGACGGGGACGCACACGGCGCCGCGAAGGAGCGCGCCGCGTGAGCTGGCGCCGGCTGTGGGCGGTGATGCTCAAGGAGCTGCGGCAGCTGCGCCGCGACCGGATCACGCTGGCGATGATCGTCGGCATCCCGGTGATGCAGCTGGTGCTGTTCGGCTACGCGATCAACCTCAACCTGCGCGGCCTCGATGCCGCGATCGCCGACCAGGCCGGCACCGCAGGCTCGCGCGCGCTGGTGATGGACATGCTCGCGACCGGCGTGGTCGCGCCGGTGCGCGAGGCGCGCACGCCGCAGGAGCTGATGGACATGCTCCGGCGCGGCGAGATCAGCGTCGGCATCGCGATCCCGCCCGATTTCGAGCGCCGCCGCATCGACGGCCGCCAGGTCGCGCAGGTGCTGGTCGACGGCAGCGACACGGTCGTGCAGAGCGCGGCGGTCCAGCTCGCGCAGGTGCCCGTGGACACGAAGCCGGTCGCGAACGCGGGCAACGGCGCGGCGCCGGCCGCGGCGGCCGCGGGGCCGATCGACGTGGTCGCGTTCTACAACCCCGAGCGGCGCTCGGCGGTGAACATCGTGCCGGGGCTGATCGGCATCATCCTGACCATGACGATGGTGATGTTCACCTCGGTGGCGATCGTGCGCGAGCGCGAGCGCGGCAACATGGAGCTGCTGATCGCCACGCCGCTCGGGCGCGGCGAGCTGATGGTCGGCAAGGTCCTGCCGTACGCGGCGATCGGCCTGGTCCAGGTGACGCTGGTCCTGCTGCTCGGCATCTGGCTGTTCCAGGTGCCGGTGCGCGGCAGCGTGCTCGACGTCTACCTCGCCTCGCTGCTGCTCATCGTCGCCAACCTCACCCTCGGCCTGCTGATCTCGACCAAGGCGCGCTCGCAGTTCCAGTCCATGCAGATGACGATGTTCGTGTTCCTGCCGTCGATCCTGCTGTCGGGCTTCATGTTCCCGTTCGCCGGCATGCCGCGCGTCGTGCAGTGGCTGGCCGAGGTGCTGCCGCTCACGCACTTCCTGCGCCTGATCCGCGGGATCATGCTGCGCGGCGCGAGCCTGTGGCAGCTCTGGCCGGAGACGCTCGCGCTGCTCGCCTTCACCGCGGTGATGATGGCGCTGGCGATCCTGCGCTTCCGCAAGCGCCTGGACTGACGGTCAGCGCCGCGTCGCGCGGTGGCGGCCGAACGAGAACAACGCGCTGAGCAGGAACACCACCGCCAGCCCGGACCACAGCCATTTGGGCAACAGGTCCCAGCTCGGGTTGTCGAGGCGCAGCGCGCCGTTGTGCGCGGCCATGGCGCCGCCGGCCAGCACCAGGTCTAGCAGCGCGGCGTGGAGATGGCGGTTGGGGTGCTTTCCGGTCGTGAACATGGGTGCGTGGCCGTGGCGTCGTCGGCGCCGGCGATGCGTCCGCGCAGCGAGTTCGACAATGCCCCAGTAATTACCACATCGACGAAGCGCCCGATCAGCGAGGAAGGGCCCGGAAAGTTGACCGTCTTCATGTTTTCGGTCTTTCCCGCCAGTTCAGCGGCGTCCTTGCGGGAGCTGCCCTCGACCAGGATGCGCTGGACGCTGCCGACCATGGCTTCGGAGATCGCCGCCGCCTGGGCGTTGATCCGTGCCTGCAGGCGCTCGAGCCGGGCGTGCTTCTCCGCGTCCGGCGTGGCGTCCTCGAGGTCGGCCGCGGGCGTGCCCGGGCGCCGCGAGTAGATGAAGGAGAACGACTGGTCGAAACCCACGTCCTCGATCAGCTTCATCGTCTTCCCGAAGTCCGCTTCGGTCTCGCCCGGGAAGCCGACGATGAAGTCGGAGGAGATCGAGATGCCGGGGCGCACCGCGCGCAGCTTGCGGATCTTCTGCTTGAACTCGAGCGCGGTGTAGCCGCGCTTCATCGCGGCGAGGATGCGGTCGCTGCCCGACTGCACCGGCAGGTGCAGGTAGTTCGCGAGCTTGGGCACGTCGCGGTAGGCCTCGACCAGCGAGTCGGAGAATTCGAGCGGGTGCGAGGTGGTGAAGCGGATGCGGTCGATGCCGTCGATCTCCGCGATCGCGCGGATCAGCAGCCCGAGGTCGGCGACCTCGTCGCCGTCCTCGCCCGCGAGCCTGCCGCGGTACGCGTTGACGTTCTGGCCGAGCAGGTTCACTTCGCGCACGCCCTGCGCCGCGAGCTGCGCGACCTCCACCAGCACATCCTCGAACGGGCGGCTGATCTCGGTGCCGCGGGTGTAGGGCACGACGCAGAACGAGCAGTACTTCGAGCAACCTTCCATGATCGACACGAACGCGGTCGGGCCCTCGGCGCGCGGCTCGGGCAGGCGGTCGAACTTCTCGATCTCGGGAAAGCTGATGTCGACCTGCGGCCTGCCGGATTCGCGCCGGTCGCGGATCAGCTCCGGCAGGCGGTGCAGCGTCTGCGGCCCGAACACGAGGTCGACGAAGGGCGCGCGCTTCACGATCGCCTCGCCTTCCTGCGAGGCGACGCAGCCGCCGACGCCGATCAGCACCGGGCGGTTCCCCTGCTTGAGCGCGCGCCAGCGGCCGAGCTGGCTGAAGACCTTCTCCTGCGCCTTCTCGCGGATCGAGCAGGTGTTGACCAGGATGACGTCCGCATCCTCGGCCTTGTCCGTGAGCTCCAGGCCGTCGGAGGCGGCGAGCACGTCGGCCATGCGGGCCGAGTCGTACTCGTTCATCTGGCAACCGTGGGTCTGGATGTAGAGCTTGCCGCGCGGCGGCAGGGGCGAGTCGGCCATGGTCGGGACAGTCCGGGTGGGCGGCGGTGAATCCGCGCCGGGGCGCGAAGTCTAGCGGAAGCGCCTCCCGGCGGCCTCCGGCGGCCGGTTCCGGGAGGCCGGTCACGGAATTCCGTGAACCGGAGCCTTGTTCAGGAAAATCAAATACTTGTCATGGGGATGTGATGCGTAGACACTACCTTCATGACCAAGGGGGCCCGGGGACTCGTCGCGATCGCATGCCTGCTGCTGGCCGCCCCGGCCGTGGCGGGGAACGTCTACCGCTGCGCGGGCGCCGACGGCGCGCGGAGCTATTCCAGCCGCGCGATCCCGGGCGCGCACTGCTCGGTCGTGGGCAGCTTCCATTCCGGATCGCCGGCGCGGGCCAGCGCGCCCGTCGCGAAGGCGTCGGGTCCGTCCGCCGAGCGCGCGGTCGCCGAAGCGCCCGCCGCCGCGACCGCCACGCCCGCTGCCGCGGCCACGCCGGCGCGCAGCGCGTCGTCCGGCAGCGGCCGCCGGATCACCGGCCAGGTCTATTCCTACGTCGAGGGCGGCGTCCGCCACTACACCAGCGTCCGCCCGAGCGGCCGCGTCGACGCGCTCAAGACCATCCAGTACAGCTACGTCGAGACCTGCTACGCCTGCAGCAGCCGGCCGGGCGTGGACTTCTCGCGGGTCCGCCTCAACACCACCGCCTACGACAGCGAGATCCATGCGGCCTCGAAGCGCTACGGGGTGGACGAGGCCGTGGTCCGCGCGATCATCCACGCCGAGTCCGCGTTCAACCCGCGCGCGCTGTCGCGGGTCGGCGCGCAGGGCCTGATGCAGCTCATGCCCGACACCGCCCGCCGCTTCGGCGTCGGCGACGCCTTCGACGCCGGGCAGAACATCCGCGGCGGCGTCCAGTACCTGGCATGGCTGCTCAAGCGCTTCGGCGGCGACGTGCGCCTGGCGGCGGCCGGCTACAACGCCGGCGAGGGCGCCGTGGCGAAGTACAAGGGCGTCCCGCCCTACGCCGAGACCCGCCGCTACGTGGAGCGGGTGGGCGTGCTGGCCGACCGCTACCGCGGGCTGCTCGCCTCGCGCTGACGCGCAAGTGCCTGTTCCGGGTGGATTTCCCTGCCTGGCAGCAGCGGAAACATTGTCCGCCGGATTCACGTTCCGTTACACTTGAGCGTCTTTGCGGCGCCTGTCCGCGGCTTCGGCCCCGGCGGCGCCAGCGATCTGTCATCGAGTCTTTGCGGAGTGCCTGATGGGCAATGAAGGCGAACGTCCCGAGAACCTGGGCCGGCGCCGGTTCCTGACCGCGACCACGTCCGTGGTCGGAGCGGTGGGAGCCGGGTACCTGGCGGTCCCGTTCATCAAGTCCTGGAACCCGAGCGCGCGCGCCAAGCTGGCCGGCGCCCCGGTGTCCCAGGACATCAGCGCGCTGGCCGAGGGCCAGCAGCTGACCCTGAAGTGGCGCGGCCAGCCGGTGTATGTCGCCAAGCGCTCGCAGGCGATGCTGGCGACGCTGAAGCAGGTGGATCCGCTGCTGCTCGATCCGAATTCGGACAACACCGACCAGCAGCCCGCGTACGCGAAGAACGAGTGGCGCTCGATCAAGCCCGAGATCCTGGTGCTGGTGGCGGTCTGCACGCACCTGGGCTGCGCCCCGGAGTTCGTGCCGGAGCTGAAGCCGCAGCCGTTCGACCCGAACTGGAAGGGCGGCTACTTCTGCCCCTGCCACAAGTCGCGCTACGACCTTGCCGGACGCGTGTTCCAGGGCATGCCGGCGCCGGCCAACCTGCCGGTGCCGCCGTACCACTTCGAGAACGACAGCACGCTGGTCATCGGCGTGGGTCCGTCGTCCGCCGCGGGAGCAGCGTAAGCCATGGCCAACATCCTCTCCCGCACCGCCACCAACGTGATGGACTGGGTCAACGCGCGCGCGCCCGGCATGATGCCGGCGTACCGCAAGCACATGACCGAGTACTACGCGCCGAAGAACTTCAACTTCTGGTACTTCTTCGGCTCGCTCGCGCTGCTGGTCCTGGTCAACCAGATCGTGACCGGCATCTTCCTGACGATGCACTTCAAGCCGAGCGCCGCCGAGGCCTTCGGCTCGGTCGAGTACATCATGCGCGACGTGGAGTGGGGCTGGCTGATCCGCTACATGCACAGCACGGGCGCCTCGCTGTTCTTCATCGTCGTCTACCTGCACATGTTCCGTGGCCTGATGTACGGCTCCTACAAGAAGCCGCGCGAGCTGGTCTGGCTGCTGGGCATGGTGATCTACCTCGTGCTGATGGCCGAGGCGTTCATGGGCTACGTGCTGCCGTGGGGCCAGATGTCGTTCTGGGGCGCGAAGGTGATCATCTCGCTGTTCGGCGCGATCCCGGTCGTCGGCAACGGCCTGACCGAGTGGATCATGGGCGACTTCATCCCGTCCGACGCCACCCTCAACCGCTTCTTCGCGCTGCACGTGATCGCGCTGCCGCTGGTCCTGCTGCTGCTGGTCGTGCTGCACTTGGGCGCGCTGCACGAAGTCGGTTCGAACAACCCGGACGGCGTCGAGATCAAGAAGGGCCCGAAGGGCAACCGCTGGTCGCCGACGGCCCCCACCGACGGCATCCCGTTCCACCCGTACTACACGGTGAAGGACCTGTTCGGCGTCGGCTTCTTCCTGGTGCTGGCGGCGTTCATCATCTTCTTCGCGCCGACCTTCGGCGGCTGGTTCCTCGAGCACGACAACTTCACCGAGGCCAACCCGCTGGTCACGCCGCAGCACATCAAGCCGGTGTGGTACTTCACCCCGTACTACGCGATGCTCCGCGTGGTGCCGTCGTTCTTCGGCATCAAGCTGTGGGGCGTGCTGGTGATGTTCGGCGCCATCGTGCTGCTGTTCCTCACCCCGTGGCTGGACAAGAGCCCGGTCAAGTCCTACCGCTACCGCGGCAAGCTGTCGTGGCTGATGCTCGGCATCTTCGTGGTGTCGTTCCTGTGGCTGATGAAGATCGGCGCCGGCCCGGGCACCGACCCGGTCGAGACGATCATCGGCCGCATCCTGACCTTCCTCTACTACGCGTTCTTCATCACCATGCCGCTGTGGACCGCCAAGGACCGCACGCGGCCGGTGCCGGAGCGGGTGACGACACATGACTAAGGGGCCGCGCATCGTGAAGAAGTTGATCGTCCTGGCCGCGGGCGCGCTGTTCGCCGCGGCCGTCGCCACCCCGGCGTTCGCATCCGAGGAAGGCGCGGACCTGCCGCGCGCGGGCACCGACCTCGGCGACCAGGCGTCGCTGCAGCGCGGCGCCAAGCTGTTCATGAACTACTGCTCCGGCTGCCACTCGCTGAAGTACATGCGCTACTCGCGCATGGCCGAGGACCTGGGCCTGTCGGAGGACGACGTCCAGGCCAACCTCAACTTCACCGGCGCCAAGCCGGGCGAGCAGGTCCACGTCGCGCTCACCGAGGCCGACGCGCAGAAGTTCTTCGGCAAGATGCCGCCGGACCTGAGCGTGATCGCGCGCGTGCGCGGCAGCGACTGGGTCTACAACTACCTCAAGTCGTTCTACCTCGACGAGGCGCGCCCGGTGGGCTGGAACAACACCGTGTTCCCGAACGCGTCCATGCCGAATCCGCTGTGGGAGATGCAGGGCCTGCAGCACGCCGAATACGGCGCGGCCGACGCGGGCGGCGAGCGCCCGGTCGAGAAGCTGGTGCTGGCGCAGCCGGGCTCGCAGACGCCCGAGCAGTTCGACCAGACCGTGCGCGACATCACCGCTTTCCTCGAGTACGCCGGCGAACCCGCCGCGCTCAAGCGCCAGTCCATGGGCGTCTGGGTCGTGCTGTTCCTGGCGTTCTTCACGTTCCTCGCCTGGCTGCTGAAAAAGGAATACTGGCGCGACGTGCACTGAGGGAACCGGGGAGGCGACCGCCTGCAAGGGGTGGGCGGCGTTCGTGTGCGGCCGGCGGATCCGGTCGCAGGAGATGTGCCGATGATGGCGACGAGCCTGCGCATGCGTAATGCCCTGACGCTGTTTTCGTCCGTCGACGACGTGTTGTGCCACCGCGTGCGCCTGGTGCTGGCCGCGAAGGGCGTCACCTACGACTTCATCCCGGTCGACCCGCAGAATCCGCCCGAGGACCTGCTCGACCTCAATCCGTACCACTCGGTGCCGACGCTGGTCGAGCGCGAGCTGGTGCTGTACGCGGCGAGCGTCGTCAGCGAATACCTCGACGAGCGCTACCCGCATCCGCCGCTGATGCCGGTCGATCCGCTGTCGCGCGCGCGCCTGCGCCTGGCGATGCTGCGCATCGAGCACGACTGGGTGCCGCAGGTGCAGGCGATCCAGCTCGGCAACAAGCAGCAGGCGGAAGCCGGCCGCAAGCGCCTGAAGGAACTGCTCACCGCCTCGGTGCCGCTGTTCAAGGCGAGCAAGTTCTTCCTCAATCCCGAGATGAGCCTGGCCGACTGCGCGATGGCGCCGATCATCTGGCGCCTGGACTCGCTGGGCATCGCGCTGCCGAAGGACGGCAAGGCGATCGAGGACTACGGCAACCGCATCTTCCGCAACCCGGGCTTCGCGCGCAGCCTCACCCCGCAGGAACGCAACCTGCGGCCGATGCCCGAATGACCCGCGCGCCGAGCCCGGCCGGATGAGCGACGAAGCCGCGCCGCGGATGACGAGCCACCGCCCGTACCTGCTGCGGGCGCTCCATGAGTGGATCGCGGACAACGGCATGACGCCGCACCTGCTCGTGGACGCCACGCGTCCCGGCGTGCGCGTGCCCGCGCACACCGTCAAGGACGGCAAGGTCGTGCTCAACATCGCCGCGCGCGCCGTGGCCCACCTCGACATGGACAACGACGCGGTCGCGTTCACCGCGCGCTTCGGCGGCGTGAGCCACGCGGTGATCGTGCCGATCGACGCGATCCTGGCGATCTACGCGCGCGAAACGGGGCAGGGCATGGCGCTGCCCGACGACGGCGCGCCCGCGCCCGGCGCGGATGCGGCGGCGGGCGAGGCGGCCGGGGCGCCGCCGCACGACGACGACACGCCGCCGGCGGGCGATCCGCCGCCGAAGCGCGGCGGGCCGCATCTCCGCATCGTCAAGTAGCCTCGTCCCCGCTTCGTGCGGGGTCGTCTTGATGCGTGCCGGGCTTCGTGAGGGGTCGCCGCCGGGGCGGGGGGGGGGGGGGGGGGGCGGGGCCCCCGCCGCCGCGCCCCCCGACGCAGCTCGACTCAAAAACTCTG
>JBQCJF010000124.1:0-11157 GCA_051953015.1 Luteimonas sp. | reverse complement strand
ACGGTGGGCGCGTGAGGCGCACCGTCGCGCGGGCGGGCCTCGCGTTGTCCGCGCTCGCCGCCGCGGGCGCCGCGCATGCGCAGGCGGTGGCGCCGCAGTGGCACGGCTACGCCGAGCTGCGCGCGGGCGCCGCGGACGGCGACGGCACGTGGATCGACGGCGGGCTCGGCAAGGCGCGTTACGGCGGCGATTCGCCGGTGCTGCGTCCGGCGGGTGCGCTGGCGATGGCCTGGCAACTGTCGCCGGCCTGGCTGGCGTCGGCGGAGGTGCAATACCAGGACGGGCAGCGCCGGCCCTTCGGCGTGCTCGAAGCCTGGGTGCGGGTGCGCCCGGTGTCGACCACGCCGTGGCGCTGGTCGCTCAGGCTCGGCGCGTTCTTCCCGCCGGTCTCGCTGGAGAACGACAGCGTCGGCTGGACCAGCCCGTGGACGCTGACGCCATCGGCGATGAACAGCTGGGTCGGCGAGGAACTGCGCTCGACCGGCGCCGAGTTCGCGCTCGAGCGGCGTTCCGACGCGGCGACGTGGCGCGCCGTGGCCGCCGTCTTCGGCAACAACGATCCGGCGGGCGACCTGCTCGCGTCGCGCGGCTGGGCGCTGGGCGACGTCACTTCGGCGCTCGGCGCGGAACTGCGCGAACCGGACGTGTACGCCGCGCAGGCGCGCGCGGACGTACCGGTGGTGTTCCGTCCGTTTTCCGAGATCGACCATCGCGCCGGCTGGTATGCGGGACTCTCGCGCGACGCCGCGGGCGGCGGCCGGCTGTCGGTGCTGCGCTACGACAACCGCGGCGATCCCGCCGCGTGGGAAATGCAGGGCGCGCGCCGCGTGTACGCGTGGCACACGCGCTTCTGGAGCGTCGGCGCGCGCGGCCAGGCGGGCCAGGTGCAGTGGCTCGCGCAGGCGATGGATGGCGGCACCGCGTTCGAGCCGCGCGCCGGGCTGCTGCTCGACACCCGGCTGAGCACGGGCTACCTGCTGCTCGCGTGGGGTCGGGGCGAATGGCGGCCTGCGTTGCGCGCGGACCTGTTCCGCCTGCGCCAGCTGCCCGATTCGCGCCCGAACCCGCTCAGCGAGCACGGCAACGCGCTGACCGCGGCCCTCAACTGGCGCCCGCGCGAAGGCCTGCGGATCGCCGGCGAAGTGCTGCGGGTCGACAGCGTGCGCGCGCAGCGCACGCTGGAAGGGCTGGCGCCGCGCCAGGTGGACCTGCAGGTGCAGCTCGCGCTGCGGGCCTGGTTCTAGGCGGCGCGTCGGTTCCTCGCTTCGACCCACGCGCCCAGCGCCACGCCGACCACCGCCATCGCCGCGAGGTATTGCGCCGGCGCCAGCGGATCGCGGCGCATCGCCAGCGTCACCAGCACCGGGGTCGCGCCGCCGCAGATCGCGTAGGCGACGTTGTACGAGAACGAAAGGCCGCTGAAGCGGATCGGCGCCGGGAATGCCGCCACCGCGATCGACGGCACCATCGCGGTGATGCCGACCCCGAAGCCGGCCAGCGCGTACAGCGGGAACAACAGCGCCGGCGCGTGCGGCGCCAGCGTGTACAGCAGCCAGAACGCCGCGCCCGCGAGCACGCTCCACGCGGCGAGCACGCGGCCTTCGCCGAACCGGTCGGCGGCCGCCCCGGCGGCGAGGTTGCCGAGCATCGCGCACACGATCGCGAGGCTGTTCGCGGCCAGCGCCATGGTGCGCGGCACGCCCTGCTGCTGCAGGAAGGTCGGCATCATCAGGATCGCGACCACGACCACCGCGGTGAGCAGCCAGGTGAGCAGCATCGCCAGCAGCACTTCGCGCGGATGCGCGCGCAACACGGTCTTCAGCGGCAGTTCCGCGGCGAGCGCGCGGCGCTCGCGCAGCTCGGCGAACACCGGCGTTTCGTGCAGCTTGCGCCGCACCCACATCGCGCCGAGGCCGAACGCGCCGCCGACCAGGAACGGCACGCGCCAGCCCCAGGCGAGCAGCTGCGCGTCGTCGAGCGCCGCGGACAGGCCGGCCGCGACCAGCGCGCCGACCAGGATGCCGGCGAGGAGGCCGGCCGACAGCGTGCCGCAGGCGAGGCTGCGGTGCCGCGGCGACACGTGCTCGCTGACGAACACCCAGGCGCCCGGCGCCTCGCCGCCGATCGCCGCGCCCTGCAGGATCCGCAGCAGGAGCAGCAGCGCCGGCGCGAGCGCGCCCGCGGTGGCGTAGGTCGGCAGCAGGCCGATCAGCAGCGTCGGCACCGCCATCATCAGGATGCTGAGCATGAACATGCGCTTGCGGCCGAGCAGGTCGCCGAAGTGGGCGAGCACGATGCCGCCGAGCGGCCGCGCCAGGTAGCCGGCGGCGAAGATGCCGAAGGCCTGCGCGAGCTTCATCCAGCCCGGCATGTCGGCGGGGAAGAACAGCGCGCCCATCGTCGCGGCGAAGAACACGAACACCACGAAGTCGTAGAACTCGAGCGCGCCGCCGAGCGCGGCGAGGGCGAGGGTGCGGAGCTGGTCGCGGCTCAGGCTCATGCGTGCGTCCGTGCGTCACATGGAAAAGCGGATCGTGCGGGTCGCGGGGTCGGCGACGTCGAGGCGCAGGCGCACGACCTCGCCCAGCGGCAGGTCGTGCGATGCCGCGACCGGGGCTTCGATCGCGAGGGCGTGCAGCATCGCGGTGCCATGGTGGCGGTTCTCGCCGTCGACCTCGACGATGCTGCCCTCGAAGGTCTCGCCCGCGTGCGACGCCAGCGCGAGCGCTTCGGCGAGGTCGATCACCGCCCCTTCGTACCGGCCGGCGCGCTGGTCGGCGGCGGCCATCGTCCGCGGCAGGCGCGGCAAGGCGTCGAGCACCCACTCCGGTGGCGCCGCGCCGGCGCACAGGGCGAGGCAGAGCTCGCCGGTGTAGCGGTCGACGAGGCGGCGCAGCGGCGCGGTCGCGTGCGTGTAGGTGGACGCCAGCGCGGAATGCATCGGCTGCGGCGGCAGTTCGCCGTCGAACGCGGCGTAGCCGGCGCCGCGCAGCACGCTGGTGCAGGACACCATCATCGCCACGTGGCGCGGGTTCGACGGATCCAGCGAGCGGATGAATTCCGGATACCCCGCGGACGCGGGCCAGGCGATGCCGAGCGCGCGCGCGGTGCGGTGCAGGCGCGCGATCGCCCAGGGCGGCGGTTCGGGCAGCGTGCGCAGCAGTCCGACGCGGTGGCGCACCATCAGGTCGGCGGCGGCCATGCCGGTGAGCAGCGAGAGCTGCTCGTTCCAGTCCTCGACGGCGCGTCGCGCGCGGTATTCGAGATGCCAGCCGTCGCCGCCGGCGCCACTGCCGTCGCCGTTGCCGGCGTGGATCTCCTGCTCGGGCAGCGGCAGGCTCACGCCGCCGCGCCGGCGCTCGCGCTCGATGCGCAGTTCGCCCACCGCGCGGACCAGCGCCCACATCGGCTCGGCGCTGCCGGCGTCGATCGCGTCCTGCACGCCGTCGTAGTCCAGGCGCGCGCGGCTGCGCACCATCGCGCGGCGCACGTCGACGGACGTGCCTTCGCCGGTCGCGTCGAGCGTCATCGTCCACAGCAACGCCGGCCGGCGCTGGCCCGGCAGCAGCGAGGCCGCGTCCTCCGACAGCACGCGCGGATGCAGCGGGATCTTGTCCTCGGCGCCGTAGAGCGTCTCGCCGCGGCGGTTGGCCTCGAGGTCGACGGGGTCCCCGGGCGCGACGAAGGCGGCGACGTCGGCGATCGCGTAGTGGACGACGTAGCCGTCGCCGTCGCGCGCGACGTGCAGCGCCTGGTCCAGGTCCATCGCGCCGGGCGGGTCGATGGTGACGAACGGGATGTCGTCGCGGTCCTCGCCGGGGGGCAGGCGCGGATGCGCCGCGGCTTCGCGCGCGGCCGCCTCGACGTCGGCGGGGAAGGCTTCGGGGAGGCGCATTTCGGCGCGGATGCGCGCGACGTCGGTTTCGAGCGCGGGAACCGCCGGACGGTTGGCGCGCAGCCTGCGGGTGGTCGACATCCTTCGAGGATAACGGCCCCGCTACAGCCGCTGCCAGCCCTCGATGCCGGTGAACGCGGCCACGCCGAGCAGCAGCACGCCGACCGCGCGCGCGCCGAACGCGCCTGCCGCGGGGCGGCGCACGAGCCAGTCGCGGACCTGCCCGGCGAGCAGCGCGAGGCCGCCGTAGACCGCGGCCTGGTTCGCCGCGATCACCAGCCACAGCACCGCGACCTGCAGCCACAGCGTCCCGGGCGCAGGCTGCAGGAATTGCGGGAACACGGCGAGCATGAAGAGGTAGGCCTTCGGGTTGAGCAGGCAGGTGACGACGCCCTGCCGGAACGCCGCGGCCGGCGAGCGGGCGCCCGGGACCGGCGGATCCGGGGCGCGCGCGGACGCGGACGCGCCGCGACCCGCATCGCCAGGCGAAGGCGCCGGCGCCGGGCGCAGCAGCGACACGCCGATCCAGGCGATGTACGCCGCGCCGGCAAGCAGCATCGCGTTGAACAGGGCCGGGAACAGCTTCAGCACCACGCTGATGCCCAGCGCCGCCATCAGCACGTGGACCACGCCGCCGGCCATGACACCGGCGAGTGCCGCGAAACCGCGACGGCGGCCACCGGAGAGCGCGTTGCCGAGCACGCAGGCCATGTCCAGGCCGGGCAGCGCGACCACGCCGAGCACGAGCAGGGCGAACAGCCAGAGCTGGGCGGAGGGAATCATCGCGGAACGGTAGCGTGCGCGCCGGCGTCGAGCCAGCGCAGGCGCGAGCGGGGCGTCGGGTCGGCGACGATCCTTTCCGCCGGCGCGCGCAGGTCGCCGGCGGCGTCGAGGCGCTGTTCGAACGCGTCCATGGCCGCCTCCAGCCGCGCCGCGGCGTCGCCGTCGCGCGCCAGCCCGATCCACGCGACCCACGTGCCGTCCATGCGCACCGGCAGTTGCGGGAAGTTGTTGGCTGCGTCGAGGGTCCGCAGCAGGCCCGCATCGAGCACGCCGTCGTGCGGATAGCGGGTCGCGGCGTCCGCGAGCGCGGCGACGACCGCGTCCGCGCGCCCGTCCGGAACGGGCAGCAGCTGCACGACGAGGCGACCGTGCGCGCCGGCCGGCTCGTCGACCGGGTCCATCGCCGGCAGCACGGGAACCGGATGGCCGGCGACCACCCGCATCAGCAGCACGTCGTCGCTGTCGGGCAGGATCGCGTTGACCTTCGTCCGGTGCTCGCGCCACAACGGGCCGTAATAGAAGGCCGAGTTGATCACCGGCCGGTCCAGCATGTCGCGGTAGCCGCGCAGCCAGAAGAAGTGCTCGGACGCGCCGCGCTCGAGGAACTGGCCGAAGACCATCGCGCCGAGCTGTTCGAAGGCTTCGGGGAAGTACGCGTCGAACCACGCCGCGAAGCGCGCGCGCTGGCCGGGCGAAACGGTGTAGCGGCGCAGCTCGACGACGTCGAAGTCGCGCAGGTGTTCGGGAGCCTGCTGTTCTGAAGCCTGGGACATCGCGGCGTTCTCGGTGGCGAGGGTGGGAGCGCACGTTTGCTGGCCGGCGTGGCCCAGGCTGGGGAGGAGGGCCAGGGCCACGCCGGCCAGCAGGCGTCTTGCATCGAGGGGTGCGGTTTGCATGCGCGCAGGCTAGCGGCGATACAGGACGGAACCGGCCCTGATTCGATGCTAGGCTCGCGCCATGTCCAGGCCTGCCGCCCGCGTGCTCGCCGTGCTCGACCTGCTCCAGGGACACGGGCGCATGGCCGGTCCGGAACTGGCGCGCCGCATCGGCGTGGATGCGCGCAGCCTGCGCCGCTACATCGCGGCGCTGGAGGACATGGGCGTGCCGGTGGCGAGCGAGCGCGGGCGCCACGGCGGCTACTTCCTCGCGGCGGGGTTCCGCCTGCCGCCGATGATGTTCACCAACGACGAAGCGGTGGCGCTGTCGGTCGGCATGGTCGCGGCGCGCGGGCTCGGCCTGGCCGACGCGGCGCCCGCGATCGCGAGCGCGCAGTCGAAGCTCGCGCGGGTGATGCCGGCGGCCCTCACCAGGCAGGTGCATGCGATCTCGGAAACCGTCGCGGTGGACCTGCGCGGCGCGAGCAGCGTGCCGGCGAGCAATGCCGCGCTGCTCGTGCTGACGGCGGCGGCGCGCGCGCAGCAGCGCGTGCGCCTCGCCTACCGTTCGCGGCAAGGCGAGGACAGCGCGCGCGACGTCGATCCCTACGGCCTCGCGTTCTACCTCGGCGCCTGGTACGCGGTCGGCTGGTGCCACCTGCGGCGCGACCTGCGTTCGTTCCGGCTCGATCGCGTGCGCGAAGCCACGCCGCTGCCGGCTTCGTTCCGGCGGCCGGACGGCTTCGACGCGCTGGCGCGGCTGCGCGAGTCGATCGCGTTGCTGCCGCGCGCGCACGCGATCGCGGTGATGCTGGAATGCGACCTGGCGGCAGCGCGGCTCGCGTTCCCCGCGGAATTCGGGTTGATCGAGCCGGCGGATGGCGGCGTCCTGCTGCGCACCAGCGCCGACGACCTCGACTGGTTCGCGCGGCGCCTGTGCGCGCTGCCGTTCGGTTTCCGCATCGTCGAGCCCGGCGAACTGGGCGACGCGCTCGCGGCGCACCTCGACCGGCTCAGGCGTCGAACAGCCCGGCCTGCACGCGCGGGTCGTCGCGGTCGATGAAGCCCGAGACGCCTACGCCGACCAGCCGGTAGCGCGTGCGCGACGGCAGGCCGACGCGCTCGCGCAGGTCGCAGGCCAGGCCCGAGAACGCGTCGAGCGACGCCGGCGGGCGCGGCGGCGTCAGGCTGCGGGTCAGGATGCTGAAGTCGGCGGTCTTGAGCTTGAGCACCACGGTGCGCGCGATGCGGTCCGGATCGCGCGCGCGTTCGCGCTCGTAGCCGGCCCAGGCCTTTTCGGCCATGCGCCGGATGTGCGGTTCGAGCTCGTGCAGCAGCAGGTCGCGCTCGAACGTGTCCTCTGCCGAGACCTGCAGCGTCGGCCGCTCGGCGACGACCGCGCGCTCGTCGATGCCGAACGCGAGCTCGTGCAGGCGCCGCCCCCAGCGCCCGAAGCGCTGTTCCAGCGCCTCGACGGGAAACGGCCGCACGTCGGCGACGACGTGCAGGCCGAGTTCCGCCAGCCTGCGCTCCATCACCTTGCCGACGCCGGGCAGGCGGCCGACCGGCAGCGGCGCGAGGAAGGCTTCGACCTGCGCCGGCTTCACCACGAACAGGCCATCGGGTTTGCGGAAGTCCGAGGCGATCTTGGCGACGAACTTGTTCGGCGCGACGCCGGCAGAGGCGGTGAGGCTCGTTTCCTCGCGGATCGCCGCGCGGATCGCCTCGGCCGTCGCGGTCGCCGACGGCAGCCCGCCCGCATTCCCGGTGACGTCGAGGTAGGCCTCGTCCAGCGACAGCGGCTCGACGAGCGCGGTGTAGCGCTCGAAGATCGCGCGCACCTGCCGCGAAACGGCCTTGTAACGGGTGAAGTCCGGCGGCACGAACACCGCCTGCGGGCAAAGGCGCTCGGCGCGCACCGCCGGCATCGCCGAGCGCACGCCGAATCTGCGCGCCTCGTAGCTCGCCGCGCACACGACCGAGCGGTTGCCGCGCCACGCGACGACGACCGGGCGCCCGCGCAGCGCCGGGTCGTCGCGCTGCTCGACGGACGCGTAGAACGCGTCCATGTCGACGTGGATGATCTTGCGCGCGCTCACCGCCAGAAGGGGATCACGTCGTCCTTCGGCTCGCCCGCGCGAGCGTCGAGCCGGGCGGTGCGCAGTTCGTGGCGCCCGGGCGCGAGCGCGCGCACGTCGACCATCGCGAGGAGCGCCGGCCGTCCAGTCGCCGCGTCGATGGACGTTTCGAACGGCGCCTCCACGGCGGTCCCGTCGATTCGCAGCGCATGGATCCTCGCGAGGCATGCCAGTGCGGCCTGCAGGCGCGCGGCCCCGGCCTGCGTGGCGGCCCGCGGGCAATCGCGCCGCATCGCGGGCTCGTCGAGCGCAGGCCGGTAGGGAACCGTCACTTCGAGGTAGGGCCCGCGCACCACCGGCGACGCGATGAAGGGCGCTTCGCCATCGCGGGCGGCGTCGCGGCGATCCGCGTAGTGATCCGGATCGACGCCGGAGGGGAAGGCGTTGCCATCCACCGGGAAAGCGCCGTAGCTTCCCGCGGGGTCCGGTTCGCGCATCTCGAAATAGGCGACGCTCACCACGGTCGTCGCCGCGAACAGCGTCGTCACGGTCGCGAGCATCAATCGCCGCCGTCCACCGTGGCTCGCCAGCAGCGCGAACACGATGTTCCGGGCGACGCCGAAGCCGATCGCCGCGTAGGCGCGCAGCAGCGCGCGCAGCGCGCGGCTCGCGAGGCCGTCGGGCGGCATGCGTTCGCCGAAGCCCCGGTCGATGGCCTGGAGGACGCCGAAAGGGACGACGATGCAAGCCACCACCGCCATCAGGAGTTGCGGGCGGGGCGGCACGCCGGCCGCCACCGCGGCGCCAAGCAGGAGCACGACCGCCAGGGTCACGCCGACGAGCATCAGGGTGATGGTCACCCCGAAAGCGAAGACGGTGGTGGCCCGGTTGTCGGCGCGCTCGATGGCCTCCGGCACGCCGCCCAGCCGCTCGGCCTCGACCCGGCGCGCATTCGGTCCCTGGGACAGGCGGTTCCAGTCGATCCCCTGCGGGTAGATCGAATGCATGCCGACGAGCGCGATCCAGCGCGCGCGCAGCAACAGGTGGACGACGAAGGTCGTCGCCAGCAGCACCGCGGCGCTCTTGGCGTAGATGTAGACGATGGCGACGATCGTCGACCAGTCCACGGAGAGCCGCGGGCGGACCGCGAAGATCGCGTCGTCGAGCAGGCCGGGACGCTGCAGCATCGCGAACACCGCGACGCCCGAGATCAGCAGCTCGACCTCCCATGTCGGCGTGGTGTGCTCGGGGAGCCCCTGCGCGCCGGCGGTTTCGTGGTTCCCGTTCCCCATGCGTCCCCCGTGCCGTGCTATTGCACCGTCCAGCCGCCGTCCACGTCGATGGTGTGGCCGGTGATGTTGCGCGCCGCCGGCGACATCAGGAACGCGGTGATGCCGGCGAGCTCGTCGAAGGTGATGAACACGCCCTTCGGCATCGGCTTCAGCATCACGTCCGTCACCACCTGCGATTCGGGAATGCCGCGCGTGCGCGCCTGGTCGGCGATCTGTTTGTCCACGAGCGGCGTCTTCACGTAGGTCGGGCAGATCGTGTTGATGGTGATGTCCGTGCCGGCGGTTTCCAGCGCGATCACCTTCGAGAAGCCGACGAGCCCGTGCTTCGCGGCCACGTAGGCGCTCTTGTAGGGGCTGGCGACCAGCGAGTGGATCGATCCGATGTTGACGATGCGGCCGAATCCGCGCTCGCGCATGCCGGGCAGCACCGCGCGGGTCAGCCGGGCGACGCCGACCAGCATCACCTGCACGAGGAAGTCCCACTTCTCCATCGGGAACTCTTCCAGCGGGGCGACGTGCTGCAGGCCGGCGTTGTTCACCAGCACGTCCACCGGGCGCGACGCGGCGGCGAGTGCGGCGGCGACGCTGGCATCGGAGGTGACGTCGAGCACCAGCGCCTCCGCCGAGCCGCCGGCGTCGCGGATCGCGCCGGCGACGGCCTCGGCGGAGCCGAGGACGACGTCGGTGACGAGGGGATGGTGGCCGGCGGCCGCCAGTCCGGCCGCGATGCCGGCGCCGATGCCGGAACCGGCGCCGGTGACGAGGATGTTGCGTGGGTCCATGGGGCGGGCGCGGGAAAGGTCGCGGTTAGCGTAGCAGGCGGCCGGGCGCCGGCGCCGCGCGGCCGCGACGCGGGCTTGACCCGCCCACCCCCAGGATGCGGTTTCCCGGTCCCGGAGGCGCCCCATGCAGCAGTTCAAGATCGGCTACCTGATCGGCAGCCTCTCCAGCACCTCGATCAACCGCCGGCTCTCCACCGCGCTCATCCGCCTGGCGCCACCGCAGCTGTCCTTCAGCGAGATCGCGTTCCGGGAGCTGCCCCTGTACACGCCGGACTACGACGCCGACTTCCCGCAGGTCGCGCGCGACTTCAAGCAGGCGATCGCGCAGGTCGACGGCGTGCTGTTCGTGACGCCCGAATACAACCGCTCGATCCCCGGGCCGCTGAAGAACGCGATCGACTGGGCCAGCCGCCCGTACGGCAAGAACAGCTTCGCGCGCAAGCCCTCGGGCGTGATCGGCGCCTCGCCCGGCGCGATCGGCACCGCGCTCGCGCAGCAGGACCTGCGCGCCGTGCTGAGCTTCTGCAATTCGCCGCAGATGAACTCGCCGGAGGCCTACATCCACATGAAGCCGGGCCTGGTCAGCGACGGCGGCGAGGTCACCGAGCCCTCCACCGAGGAGTTCCTGCGCAACTTCATGCACGAGTACGCGCGCTTCGTGGAGCGGGTGCTGACCGTGCTGCCGCGCGAGGACTGAGCCGGCCGCGTTTTGCGCCGGATGCCGCGTTTCGGCATTCTGGCCACCCCGACCCAGGCGGAGACAGGCATGCAGCCCCGGCGCCACTTCTCGATGCTGCGCGATTTCCAGCTCGCCGACTGGTTCACCCTCGGCAACGCGTTCTGCGGCACGGGCGCGATCTTCGCGGCCATGCGTTTCCTGCAGGAAGGCGTCGTGGCCGACCTGCTGTGGGGCATGGCGCTGATCCCGCTGGCCTTCGTGTTCGACGCGCTGGACGGGCGCATCGCGCGCTGGCGCAAGGTCGCCTCCACGCTGGGCCGCGAGCTCGACTCGCTGGCCGACGTGATCTCCTTCGGCGTGGCTCCGGCGGCGCTGGGCTATGCCTGCGGCCTGCAGGGGGGCTGGGACTGGTTGCTGCTGTCCTACTTCGTCGGCTGCGGCGTGAGCCGCCTGGCGCGCTACAACGTCACCGCCGAGGCGCTGTCGGGCGACGAGGGCAAGGTGAAGTACTTCGAAGGCACGCCGATCCCGACCAGCGTCGCGATCGTCGCCATGCTGGCGGTCGCGGCCTTCGCCGGCCGGCTCGGGCCGGACCTGTGGGGCGGCGCAATGCGCCTGGGGCCATGGCTGCTGCATCCGCTGGCGCTGGTGTATGCGCTTTCCGGTGCGCTGATGATCAGCAAGACCCTGCACATTCCCAAACCGTCGGGCCGGCGACGGCCCGCTGCGCGGGCCGCCGCGCGCCGCGCGCGCACGGGCCGCCGCGCGCCGCT
>JBQCJF010000123.1:0-7794 GCA_051953015.1 Luteimonas sp. | reverse complement strand
CGTACTTGCGGCGTCCCCCGGAATTCCACGCACGCTTCCGCCGCCCCGACCGAAGCCGGTTCCCTGGTGGGTTCGATCGTCAGGGGCGGAGTGCGCTCGTCAGGAGAAGAGGATGGCGAGGTCGACGGCGTCGAGCGCGCGCCACTGGCCGGGCCCGAGGTCGCCGAGCGCGAGGCCGCCCACCTGGCTGCGATGCAGTGCCTCGACGTGGTTGCCCACGGCGGCGAACATCCGCCGCACCTGGTGGTAGCGGCCTTCGGTCAGCACCAGCGTCGCGTGCCGCGCATCCGCGACCTCGAGTTGCGCCGGCGCCAGCGGCGTGTCGTCGGATTCGAGCTGCAGCGCGCCGCTCGCGAACCGCGCGGCCTCGTCGCCGCGCAGGTCGGAGGCGAGCGTCGCCTCGTAGCGCTTCGCGAGCTTCGCCTTCGGCGCGGTGATCCGGTGCAGCAGCGCGCCGTCGTCGGTCAGCAGCAGCAGGCCGCTGGTGTCGCGATCGAGCCGGCCCACCGTCGACAGCAGCGGCGACCGGTGGCGGAAGCGCGGCGGCAGCAGGTCGTAGACGATGCGCCCCGGATCGCGCGTCGAGCAGGTGTAGCCCACGGGCTTGTGCAGCATCAGCACCAGGCCCTGCGGCGGATCGAGCGGCTCGCCGTCGATGCGCACGTCCGCGTGCGCGGGCGCGTCGTCGGCGTACAGCACCTCGCCTGCCGCATCGGTGACGCGGCCTTCGCGGAACATGCGCGCCACGTCCTTGCGGCTGCCGTAGCCGAGGTTGGCGATGGTCTTGACGAGTTTCATGCGCAGGCCGACCTCATCGCGCGCGCGCCTCGACGACCTTGAAGCCGTCGCGCGCGGCGACTTCGCGCACCGCGTCGTAGCGGTCCGAAAGCGCGGCCTCGTACGGCAGGTGCCGGTTGGCGACGAGCAGCAGGCGGCCGCCGGGTCGCAGCGCGTCCGCCGCCGCGGCGATGAACGCGCGGCCCAGGTCGACGCGCTCGCCGGCGCCCTGCGCATGGAAGGGCGGATTGCAGACGATCGCGTCGTAGCGGCGCGGCAGGCCGGCGGCGACGTCGTGCCAGTGGAATGCGAGCGCGGCGTTGCCGCCATCCGCCGCCGCGACCGCGACCGCGGCCGCCTCGAGGTTGGCGCGGGCGAGTTCGAGCGCGCGCGCATCGGCTTCGTACAGGTCGAGCGACGCCACCCGCGGGCAGCGCGCGAGCACCTGTCCACCGAGATAGCCCCAGCCGGCGCCGAGGTCGGCGACGGCGCCCTGCAGGTCGGCGGGCAGGCATTCGGCCAGCAACCGCGAGGCCGGATCGATGCGATCCCAGGCGAACACGCCCGGCCGCGACAGGAAGCCGCCGCCGGGAACGCCGTCGGCGGCGATCCGGCGCGGTGCATCGAGCGCGTCCCACGCCGCCGCCAGCGCCGCGTCGGCGGGCGCATCGAGCGGCGCCGTCCAGAACACCCGGCAATGGTGCTTGGACTGGCTGCGCAGCGGACCGGCCAGGCGCGCCAGGTCGGCCTCGCCCGTGCGCGCGCCCTCCCGGTTCGGCATGCACGCCACCAGCGTCCCGCCCGGGGCGAGCCGGCGCAGCGCCTGCGCGAAGCGCGCGCGCGCATGCTCGCGCTGGCGCGGCGGCAGCAGCAGCACCAGCGGATGGCGCGCCTCCGGGGCCGCGTCCGGCGAGGCATCGAAGCCGGCGCGATGCAGCGCGTCCACTTCCGGCTTCCACGCCTGTTCGCAGACCAGGCCCGGCCATGGCCGCGCGTGCAGCGGGCGGCCCGCGCGCGCGCCCATGAACAGCGCGCCGGACGACGGCCAGGCCAGCGCGCCCTCGATGAATGGCAGGAACAGGCTCTCGAGGGCGGGATCGGCGGCGTTCACCGCGCGATTCTACTTCCGTAACGCGCGCTTGACCGGGCGCCAACATCCGATCCGCGAACCTGTCGTCGACGACGACGACGGAGGACGCGGCATGCGGGCATTGTTCGTGGGCGGAATGGTCGACAACAGCGAAGTGGACATGGCGAACGGGATGCCGCCGCTGCACTACCCGGAGGACACGGGCGGCGGGCGGCCGCGCTACGACCTCCACCACGTCGGCCGCAACGACGGCGACATCGCCTATGCGGTGTACGCGGCGCCCGGACTGGCCGACGACGAGGTGCTGCGGATCGCGCGCGAGCGCGACTATGCGCGCCGCTTCGACGCGACCCCGGCGCCGGCGCCGAGGACCGGCGAGGCATGAGCCGCGAAGCCCCCCGCGTGCACGTCGATCCGGCCGCGATCGCGCGGCTGGAAGGCATCGCCGCGCAGCTGCCGCAGGACAGCCGCGTCGAAGTGCGCATGGACGACGGCAGCACGATGCGCGGCATCGTCACCATGACCCCGACCGTGCAGACGTTCTACGATCCGGACGGCAACGAGGGGCTCAACGCGGTGGCGAGGATCGAGCGCGAATCGGGCGGCAACGGCTATCTGTGGGTCGACCTGGTCTCGGCGGTCGAACGCCTGCCGAACCCGACGCCGCCGCAGCCGTCGAACCGGATCCATCCGCCGGACCCGAACGCGCCGGCGCTGTGACCGGCGCCGGCGCAGGCCGGCGTCTGCGTATCCGTGTCAGCGCGTCAGCGCATCGGCGGCATCAGCCGGGGCGCGCTCCGCGCGAACGCCCACGACAGCGCCATGCATGCGCCGGCGGCCAGCGCCCAGTTCAACGCGGACGCGCCGCCGATGGCGGGCGCGATGGCGTCGAAACCCTCGGTAATGCCGCCCAGCCACTCGCCGCCGTAGATCGCGAGCGCGACGACGCAGGACACGCCGAGCACCACCGCGAGGGCGCGCAGCAGCCAGCGCTCGATGCGGCCCTCGGGCGTCGCCGCCGTGCGCGCCGGCGCGGCTTCCGCCGCGGCCAGCGCCGCGATGGAGGCGGCGAAATCCGCTGGCGGCTCGCCCGGCGAGCGGCGCAGCGCGCGGGCGACGTCGCGCCACGCGGCGTCTTCGCGCAGCGCGCGTTCCTGCAGTTCGAATTCGCGCGGGTCGGTGTTCATGCGGCGGCTCCGAGGCTGGCGTCCAGCAGTTCGCGCAGGCGCTTGCGGCTGCGGAACAGGTGGCTCTTGATGGTGCCCTCGGCGAGGCCGGTGATGCCGGCGATTTCGCCGATCGGGACTTCGTCGAGATGATAGAGGGTGAGGATCGTGCGTTGCAGCGGCGGCAGGCGCTCGATCGCCTCGTGCAGGCGCGCCTGCGCCTGGCCGTCGGCGATCGCGCCCTCGAGGTCGTGGCCGTCGCCGATGTTGTCGAGCAGCGAGGCGCCGTCGTCGTCGACGGCGTCGGCGAGCGGAATGCGCTTGCGCTCGAGTTGCCGGCGCGCGATCGACCAGGCGACCTGGCCAATCCACGCCTTCAGCGGCGCGTCGAAACGGTACTGGTGCAGGCTGCGGTGCACGCGCAGGAAGGTTTCCTGGCACAGCTCGCGCGTGTCCTCCGGGTGCCGGACCATGCGCTGCACGATGTGCCAGCACAGGCCCTGGTGTTCGCGCACGAGCTGCTCGAACGCGGCCGCGTTGCCCGCGAGCACCTCGGACACGAGCCGGCGGTCGTCGTCGCCGACGGCCGCCGGTGCGTGCGCTGCGGTAGCGGGGCGCAAGCGCTGGTCCTCGCGCGCGCCGCGCCTCAGAGGCCCTGCTTGCGCGCGATCGCGTAGTACGCGAGGTTGCCCAGGCCGGTGGCGCCGAGCAGGATCGCGAGCACCGCGGGCGTCAGCTCGTCGGCGTGGCTGGCGTCGACGATGCCGAAGCCGATCGCGAGCGCGACGAGGATCACGCCCCAGCGCAGCGAACCGTGGCGGCTGCGCTGTTCCTCGCTTTGCAGCATGGCGCGGACGAGGTCCTGCGAGCCGCTGGAGTCGACCATCTTGCGGCGCACGCCGGCGTCGACGACGGCCTTGATGGCGTAGGTGATGCAGATGAAGAGGCTGATCGGGATGAGCAGTTCGAGGTTCATGGTGTTTCCCCTGGCGGGTTGGTGGGCGTTCGGGGACTGGGAGACGCCCACCCGGCCGGCGGTTGCAGCCTACGCCGCCGCGGCCTCGCCGGTGCGGGCCGCCTCGCCCGACAGCACCGCCCCGGCCGGGGCGGCCTGGCCGATCAGGTAGCCCTGGGCGTACTCGACCCCCAGCTCGCGCAGCCGGGCCAGCTGCTCCCGGGTCTCCACGCCCTCGCAGATCACCTTCGCGTCGAGGGCGTGGGCCATCGCCACGATCGCGTCGACCATCTTCATCGCCCGCGGGCTGTCGAACATGTGGCGGGCGAAGGCCTGGTCGACCTTGATGTACTCGAAGTCCAGCGCGTGCAGGTGGGTGAGGTTCGAATAGCCGGTGCCGAAGTCGTCCAGCGCGAACGGCAGCCCGTGCTCGCGGCAATGCGCCATCACCGACGCGACCGGCGCGTAGTCGAGCATGCGGCTCTCGGTGACCTCGAGCTTCAGCGCGCCGGGCGGGAGCCGGTTGCGCTCGGCGCGCGCGACGATCTGCCGGGCCATGCCCGGCTCGACGAGCTGGCGCGCCGACAGGTTCACCGCGATCGAGGGCAGCGGATCCGCGCCGGCGTCGCGCAACGCCTGCAGCACCGCGACGACGCGGTCGAGCACGTATTCGCCCACCGGCACGATGAGCGAGGTTTCCTCGGCGAGCTGGATGAACTCGGCCGGCGACACCGGCCCGCGGCCTTCCAGCGACCAGCGGACCAGCGCCTCGTAGCCGGCGACGCGGCACGCGGCGATGTCGTAGATCGGCTGGTAGCGCACTTCCAGCGCGCCCGTCCGCAGCGCGTCGCGCAGCTGCGCTTCCAGGCGGATCTTGTCGATGCCGCTGCGTTCGACCGGGTCGTCGCAGGGCACGTCCTCCGCCGGCAATTGCGCCTCGGCCGGCATCGTCGCGACCAGGCCGCGGATGCGCTGCAGCAGGCTGTCGACGAGGGTCCGCAGGATCGGATCGCCGCCCTGCAAGCGCTCGAGGAACTGCTCCCGCTCGATCGCCAGCAGCATGCAGTCGCTGCGCGCGGTGGCGGTGGCGCTGCGCGGCGAACCGTCGATCAGGCCGAGCTCGCCGATCAGCTCGCCGGGGCCCATCACGCCGTGGCGGCTCGTGCGCCGGCCGTGCACCGACACCAGCTCGACCTGTCCGCTCTCGACCAGCCAGGCGCAATCGGACGGTTCGCCCTGCTGGTACAGGACTTCGCCCGCGAACAGCTCGCGTCGGATCGACATCGCATTCCCCTCGCCCTGGCGCCGGCCGGACGCTCCTGCCGGAGGAACGCAGTCTAGCCGCGCGGGCGGCCGGCGCGGGCGCCGTGCGCCGGATCGCCGGGCGCCTCGTGCAGGAGCCGGCGGGTGACGCCGTTGGTCCAGCCGAAACCGTCCTGGAGCGGGTATTCGCCGCCGCCGCCGCCGACGGCGCCCTCAGGGGCGTGCACCAGCGCGTACTTCTCGACCAGCTTCGCCTCGCGCTCGTACAGGCTGCCGACGGTGGCCAGCCAGCGGCGGCGCACTTCGTCGGCGAGCACGTGGTGGCCGTAGCGGCGGCAGCCGGCGATCGCCAGCCATTGCAGCGGCGCCCAGCCGTTGGGCGCGTCCCACTGTTCGCCGCTGGTCGCCCGGGTCGTGGCGATGCCGCCGTCCAGCAGCAACCGCTCGCGGAACGCCGCGGCGCTGCGGTGCGCCTGTTCCGGCGTCGCCACGCCGACGTAGAGCGGCGCGGCGCTGGCGCTGGTCAGCGCGCTGCGGCGGCGCTCGCGCAGCAGGTCGTAGTCGAGGAATGCGCCGGCAGCTTCGTCCCACAGCCAGCGCACCATCGCCGCGCGGCGCGCGTTCGCCATGTCGCGGAAGCGCTGCGCGACGGCGGCGTCGCCGCTGTCGCCGGCCAGGCGCGCCACCTGCGATTCGAGCGCGAACAGGAAGGCGTTGAGGTCGACGGGCACGATGGTGGTGGTGCGCGTGCTCGCCAGGCCCGCGCCCTCGTCGCACCAGCGCGAGCTGAAATCCCAGCCCGAGGCGGCGGCCGCGCGCAGTTCCCGGTACACCTCGCGCTCGGGGCGCGCCGACTGGCCGCGCGCGGTGGTGACGTCCTCGAGGTATTCCTCCTCGCGCGGCAGGTCGAGCTCGTCCCAGTAGCGGTTGAGCAGCGCGCCGTCGGGCAGGCGCACGCAGTGGCGATGCGCCTCGCCCGGGCGCAGGCCCTCGCAGTCGCGCATCCAGAAGTCGTGCTCGCGCAGCAGCCGCGGCAGGTAGCGCAGCGCGTCGCGCACGCCATGGCGTTCGAACAGCGCGACCATCAGCGCGAACACCGGCGGCTGCGAGCGGCTGAGGTAGTAGGTGCGGTTGCCGTTGGGCACGTGGCCGTAGTGGTCGATCAGCCAGGCGAAGTTGTCGGCCATGCAGCGCAGCAGGTCGCTGCGCCCGCTTTCGGCCAGGCCGAGCATGGTGAAGTAGGAATCCCAGTAGTACATCTCGCCGAAGCGCCCGCCGGGCACCACGTAGGGCTGCGGCAGAGGCAGCAGCGACGAACAGGCCGGATGCGCGTGCGGATGCCGGGTCAGCACGTCCCACAGGCCGTCGATGTGCGCGGTGAGCGCCTGGTCGGGGTCCGAGACGTAGTGGCTTTCGGGCGGCGTCTCGGCGCGGAAGTTCGCGTGCACGAAGCGCGCGAGGTCGAAGCCGGGCGTGTCGCGCGTCGCGTGGTATTCGTCGAGGATCGCGTCGGGGCCGCGCAGCGGCACGCAGTCGACGAAGGTCTTGCTGTCGGCGAACACGCGCGAGGACTGCACGGCGACGAACAAATCGCCGTAGCGGCGCGCCGGGCTGAGCGTGTCGGCCTGCGCGACCCGCGCCACCCGGGCGGCGCTCTGCTCGTGCTCGCGGTGCGCGTCCTCGTGCATCGGCGCCCGATGCTACCCGGCGCCCCGGGCGCGAGGCGTGAACCCGCCCCGCGGCGCGCGCCTCCCGCGCCGGCGCCTGCGCCGCGGCGGCCTGCGCTAGAATCGCGCCATGACCGACGCCCTCCCCGACCGCCTCTCGCTCGACCCGCGCAGCCCCTTCCACGACGCCGCCCTGCTGGAACGCGGCGTGGGCATCGTCTTCAACGGCGTGGAGCGCACCAACGTCGAGGAATACTGCATCAGCGAAGGCTGGATCCGCGTCGTCGCCGGCAAGTCGCTGGACCGCCGCGGCAATCCGATGACCATGAAGCTCAAGGGCAAGGTCGAGCCCTATTTCCTGGACGCCGCGAAGGACGACGCTACGGCGTAACCGTCGCGGCGCGGGCCAGCAGCAGGTCGCGCTCGCGCGCATTGCGCGCCATCCCCGCCGCCCGCTCGAACTCCGCGCGCGCCTCGGCGCCGCGCCCGAGCTTCGCCAGCAAGTCGCCGCGCACCGCGGGCAGCAGGTGGTACTGCTTCAGCACCGGCGCGCCGGCGATCGCATCGACGAGCGCGAGCCCCGCGGCCGGGCCGTCGGCCATCGACACCGCGACTGCGCGATTGAGCTCGACCACCGGCGACGGCGCCGCTTCCGCCAACGCGGCATAGAGCGATGCGATCCGCGCCCAGTCGGTTTCCGCCGCCGACGGCGCGCGCGCATGGCAGGCCGCGATCGCGGCCTGCAGCGCGTCCGGGCCCGGCCCGTCGCGGGCCGGCGCGCGCGCCAGCGCCGCCAGGCCCTCGCCGACCAGCGCGCGATCCCAGCACGCGCGATCATGGTCGGCGAGCAGGATGGGCGTGCCGGCCGCGGCGACG
>JBQCJF010000122.1:0-7010 GCA_051953015.1 Luteimonas sp. | reverse complement strand
TCGTCTGCGGCGGTGCGCCCTTCGACAAGCTCAGGACGAATGGTGGGGCGGTATTCGGCCTATTGGTCGAGGAACGAGCGCATCTTGCGGCTGCGGCTCGGGTGCTTGAGCTTGCGCAGCGCCTTGGCTTCGATCTGGCGGATGCGCTCGCGCGTCACCGAGAACTGCTGGCCGACTTCCTCGAGCGTGTGGTCGGTGTTCATGCCGATGCCGAAGCGCATGCGCAGCACCCGTTCCTCGCGCGGCGTCAGCGACGCCAGCACGCGGGTCGTGGTCTCGCGCAGGTTCGACTGGATGGCCGCGTCGATCGGCTGGATGGCGTTCACGTCCGGGATGAAATCGCCGAGATGCGAATCCTCCTCGTCGCCGATCGGGGTTTCGAGGCTGATCGGTTCCTTGGCGATCTTGAGGACCTTGCGCACCTTTTCGAGCGGCATCGCCAGCTTCTCGGCCAGCTCCTCCGGCGTGGCCGCGCGGCCGAACTGCTGGAGCATGTGGCGGGCCATGCGGTTGAGCTTGTTGATCGTCTCGATCATTTGCACCGGGCTGCGGATGGTGCGCGCCTGGTCGGCGATCGAGCGGGTGATCGCCTGGCGGATCCACCAGGTGGCGTACGTCGAGAACTTGTAGCCGCGGCGGTACTCGAACTTGTCGACCGCCTTCATCAGGCCGATGTTGCCTTCCTGGATCAGGTCGAGGAACTGCAGGCCGCGGTTGGTGTACTTCTTGGCGATGGAGATCACCAGGCGCAGGTTGGCCTCGACCATCTCCTTCTTCGCCTTGCGCGCCTTCGCCTCGCCGTAGGCCATCGCGCGGCCGATCTCGCGCAATTCCGTCAGCGACACCATCATCGACTTCTCGAGCGCGATGGTGGCTTCCTGCTCGGCGACGATCTGGTCCTTGACCTCGCGCAGGCCGCTCGACCACTTCTGCTTGCGCTTGAGGACGTCGTCGACCCACTCGAGGTTGGTCTGGTTGCCTTCCCACGCGCGCAGGAAATCCTTGCGCGGCATCTTCGCGACGCGCACCGACAGGTCGAGGATGCGGCGCTCGTGGTCCTTCACCTCGCCCTGGGCCTCGCGCAGGCGGCGGACCAGCGCGTCGGTCAGCGGCAGCGGCAGCTTGAGGGTCATGAAGATGGCGGCCATCTCGTCGCGCAGCTTCAGCACCGGCTTGGCGCCGGCGCCGTTCTTCGCGTACGACTTCTGGAACTTCGCGTACAGCGCGCCGATCTGCTCCATGCGCGAGGCGACCTCGACCGGATCGGGACCGGTCGGGCCCGCTTCCTCGTCGCCGGACGCGTCGTCGTCCTCGTCATCGTCCGAATCGTCGTCCGAATCGTCGGCGGAGGCGTCGCGCGCGTTCGCGGCGACCGGCAGCTCCGGCTCCTCGTCGACCTGGTCGTTGAAGCCGACCACGACCTCCGCGAGGCGCTTCTTGCCGGCCTTGTGCAGGTCGTAGTCCTCCAGCAGCAGCTGCACCGACCACGGGAACGTGGCCAGCGAGGACATCATCTGGTTGAGGCCCTCCTCGATCCGCTTGGCGATGGCGATCTCGCCCTCGCGGGTCAGCAGCTCGACCGTGCCCATCTCGCGCATGTACATGCGCACCGGGTCGGTGGTGCGGCCGCCCTCGGCGTCGAGCGCCGACAGCGTGGCGGCGGCTTCCTCGGCGGCGGTGTCGTCGACCTCGCGGCCGCTGCCGGAATTGCCGGCGAGCAGCAGCGTCTCGGCATCCGGCGCAATTTCATGCACCTCGATGCCCATGCCGTTGATCATGCCGATGATGTCTTCGATCTGCTCCGGATCGACCATGTCGTCGGGCAGGTGATCGTTGACTTCGGCGTAGGTCAGGTAGCCCTGCTCCAGGCCCTTGCTGATCAGCTGCTTGATGTCGGACTGCGGAGCCTGGCGTTCGTTGGCCATGGGGTGCGCCACCGGGGGAGTTGGGCGGAAAGAACCCTGCATTATACAGCGTGAACGCAGGGCCTCGGGGTTTCCGGCCTTACGCCCGCAGCAGGAACGTCACCGGGCCGTCGTTGGCCAGGCTGACGACCATATGGGCGCCGAACCGCCCCGTTTCCACCCCCGGGCGTGCGATTCCCGGCATTTGGCGACCAGTCCGGCGAAGATCCGTTCAGCCTCGGCCGGGGCCATGGCCGTGCTGAAGCCCGGGCGCATGCCCGAGGACGTGTCCGCGGCCAGGGTGAACTGGCTGACCAGGAGCAGGCCGCCGCCGGTGTCGGCCAGCGACTGATTCATGCGCCCGGCCTCGTCGGCGAAGACCCGGTAGCCGAGCAGGCGCCGGGCCATGCGGGCGACCTGGGCCTCGCCGTCGCCGGGCTCGACGCCGACCAGGGCGAGCAGGCCGGGGCCGATCGCGCCGATGGTGTCGCCGTCCACGGTCACCGCCGCCGAGGCCACGCGCTGGATGAGGGCGATCATCGGGCCATTGTAGGAGCGCCTCCCTACAATGCGCGGGTGACGGATTTCGCCGCCCGCCTCCTGTTCCTGCTCGCCGCCGCGACGGCGCGGCTGCCCTGGCGCGCGCTGCATGCGCTCGGCGATGCCCTCGCCGCGCTATGGCGACGGGTCGGCGCGCGCGAGGCGCGGGTGGCGCAGCGCAACCTGGAACTGGCCTGCCCCGGACTCGACGCGGCCGCGCGCGCGCGCCTGCAGCGCGACGTGCTGCGGACCACCGCGCGCCAGGCGCTGGAGACGTTGGTGCTCTGGACCCGCCCGCACGCGCGCAACCTGGCGATGCTGCGCGAGACGCACGGGACCGAGCTGTTCGATGCCGCGATCGCCGCCGGCCGCGGCGTGATCGTGGCCGCGCCGCACTACGGCAACTGGGAACTGCTCAACCAGTGGCTGGCGGCACGCACGCCGCTGGCGATCCTCTACAAGCCGCCGGAATCGCGGATCGGCGAGGCCTTCCTGCGCCGCGTGCGCGCCGACGACGCCAACGCCGCGCGCGTCGAGCAGGTGCCGGCCGAAGGCAGTGCGGTGCGCCGGCTGCTGCGCGTGCTGCAGGGCGGCGGCGTGGTCGGGATCCTGCCGGACCAGCAGCCGAAGGGCGGCGACGGCGTGTTCGCGCCGTTCTTCGGCGTCGAAGCGCTGACCATGACGCTGCTGCCGCGGCTGGCCGCGCGCACCGGCGCCGCGGTGCTGTACGCGTACTGCGAGCGGATCGATGCGCCGGGGGCCGCGCCGGCATTCGCGCTGCGCATCGAGGCCGCGCCCGACGGCATCGCCTCGGACGACGCGGCGGTCGGCGCGCGCGCGCTCAACGCGGGCGTCGTGCGCATCGCGCGCCGCGATCCCGCGCAGTACCAGTGGACGTACAAGCGCTACAAGCGCCGCCCCCCGGGGAGCGGCGAGGCGAACCCCTACCGCGATCTCGAGTGAGCCCGCGGCAGGTTACGCCCGCAAGGCCTCCGCCAGCCCGCCGACCCGGCGCGCGAGCCACGCGACGATCGCGGCGTGCGAGGCGGGATCGGCCTTCTCCAGGCTCTGCACGCAGGCGAACGCGAACGCCGGGTCGCGGTCGGCGCGGCGCAGCTTGCGGCGCAGGCGCCATGGCCGCTGCTCGGCGGGCTTCAGGTGCACCAGCGCGAGCTCGGTGTCGACGATCGCGCTGCCCCTCGCCAGCTCGAGGTGGGTCGCGAGCGATTCGGGACGCAATTGCGCGGAATGGCGCAACCGGTGGCCGATCGTCTCGCGCAGCAGCGCGGGATGCGCCGCGAAGAAATCCGCGAGCGTCGTGCTGCGCATCGGGTAGGGGCAATGCCTGAGGCGGAAACAGCGCTCGGGGAATCCGGCGAGCCGCGCGCTCAGGTCCTGCGCCTTGCTTTCGGTGGGCAGGGCGTCGGCCTGGCGCCTGGCTCCCAGCGCCCGGGCGAGCCGCTTGTCCCAGCGGCGACAGGCCTGGAGTTCCCAGCGACCGCGGACGACGACGCGGTCGTCGCGGAAGAAGTCCTGCGGCGCGACCGGACGCAGCAGCATGAAGTCGTCGTTGAAGTACAGATGGCGGTCCGCGATGCCCGGAATGCGCCAGAACAGGCTGCTGATGCTGCGGCTGTTGAAGGTGGGGAGGAATTCCTCGAATCCGCGATAGATCTCGCGATGGTCCACGAGGCGGACCCGCGATTCCCACGGCGTGCCGCGCAGCGCGTCGAGCGCCGCGGGCCGTTGCGCGTCGGTCACGACGTGGATGGTCCGCAACCAGGGCGCATGGCGGATGATCGAAGCGAGGCACCAGCCGAGTTCGCCGTCGTCGTTGAAGCGGGTGGGGTCGGCCGCGACCGGGCGCCGGCATCCGAGGCTCGCCAGGTGGGCATCGAGCCTGGCGCGATGCGCGGGGTCGGCGCCATCGACCCAGGGGATCACTGCGTCGATCGGTTCATTCATCGTCGTCTGCGCCATCCATGGGAGTCGTCGGCGGCAGCGTCGACGCCGGGCGTTGCGGGATGCATCCCTGCGCGGCGCCGGCCGGCACCAGCCACCACGCGCGGCGGTTGGCGGTGCCGACGCGACGGCTGGCCGTGCCGTCGACGCAGGGCAGCATGACCGCGCCGTTGACGAGCAGCATGCGCGACCGCGGCGCCTGCGCCGCCCACGCCGCGCCGCGCCGCAACTGTTCGTCCCACGGCCGGCGGAAACCGAATTCCGCGGTGGGGCCGACCGCCTGCAGCAGGTTCTGCTCGCGCCAGCCGACCAGGCCGATCTCGGCCGCCGGGCCGGCCTGCGCGCGCGCCGCGCGCATCAGCCCGCGCGCGGAACTCGCATCGTCGAGCAGCACGGCGGCGCCGCAGAACAGCAGCACCACCATCAGTCCGAGCGCGGACGCCACCGCCGCGAAGAAGCGCCGCCGCGCGAACGCCAGCGCCGCCAGCATCGCCGCGCCGGTCGCGGCGAGCAGCCACCACGTTCCGTCGGCCGCCGGCGCCAGGCCGCGCTGGCCTTCGATCTTCGTCTCGAATCCGGGTTCGCCGGCCAGCGCCCACGCGCCGGCGACCAGCAGCAGCACCGCCAGCGCGGCGACCAGCGCGAGCAGCCACGCGCGGAAGCCCCGCCTGTCGGTGATGGCGGGCAGGTAGGGCGCGGCGGCCAGCGCGACCATCGGCAGCATCGGCAGGATGTACATGTCGCGCTTGCCGTGCGCCGCGCTGAAGAACAGCAGCACCAGCAGCGCCCACGACAGGGGCAGCCAGACCTTCGCCGCGCGCTGGCGCCACGCGTCGCGCCAGCGCGGCGCCAGCCAGGGCAGCGCCAGCGAGAACGGCATCCAGAACGCGGCGATGACGCCGAGGAAATACCAGGGCGGATGCGGGTGGATCGTCGCGGACGCGTAGCGCCCCGCGGTCTGCCGGAACAGGATTTCGTCGAGGTAGGCGCGGTGTTGCGCGTCGCCGTCGTTCAACGCCAGCAGCACCACCGGCAGCAGCCACAGCGCGATCGCGCCGAGGAAGGCGAACGCGCCGAGCGTCCAGCGCCACGCGTTGCCGCGGCCGAGGTCCGGCAGCTGCTCCCACCGGCGCCAGCGCATCGCCGCGTACGGCAGGAGGACGAGCAGCGCGAGGAAACCCACGCCCTTGGTGATGACGCCGAGCCCCGCGGCGAAGCAGCCGAGCCAGTACCAGCGCCACGCGGGCCCGAGCAGCGTGTGCCGCAGCAGGCCGTACATGCCCAGCGTGATGAGGGCGACCACGGTCGGGTCGATCTGCGCGCGCTTGGACTGGTACAGGAACTGCACCGCGCAGAGCACCGCCGTCGCCGCCCACAGGCCGGCGCGATGCGACCAGAGGCGGCGGCCCAGGTCCCAGGTCATCGCCAGCGTCGCCATCGCCGCGACCAGCGAGGGCAGCAGGAACGACCACGTCCAGTCGCGCAGCAAGCCGTACGCCGCGCCGAGGAGCCAGAAATACAGCGGCGGCTTGTCCGGGTAGAGTTCCGCGCCGCGATGCGGGAACCACCAGTCGCCGGACTCCCACATCTGCTTCGCGACCAGCACGAAGCGCGGTTCGTCAGAAGGCCAGGGCTGGCGCAGGCCGATGCCGGCGGCGAGCACCACGAACGCGATGGCGAGGAACCACCAAAGTTCGCGGCGCTGGCGTGGGTCGAGCGGCGTGGCGGCCGGGGTCATCGCGGCGCGATCATACCCGTCCCGCCGGCAGGGGAGATCAACGCTTCGCCAGGCGCGCGCAGAAGAAGCCGTCCATCCCGCCTTCGCCCGGGAGGCGCTGCGCGCCGGCGCCCGTGTCGCGGCCGAAGCGCGCGTCCAGCGGTTCCAGCGATGCATCGGGATGACGGGCCAGGAACGCGCGGACCTGGTCCGCGTTCTCCTCGGACAGGATCGAACAGGTCGCGTAGAGCAGCACGCCGCCGGACGCGAGCGCGGGCCACAGCGCATCGAGCAGGCGGGCCTGCAGCGCGGTCAGCGCGGCCAGGTCGGACTCGCGGCGGTGCAGGAGCACGTCCGGCTGCCGGCGCACGATGCCGGTCGCCGAACAGGGCGCGTCGAGCAGGATCGCGTCGAACACGGCGCCCTGGAACGCGTCGGGATCGGTCGCATCGGCGGCGCGCGCTTCGATGGCGAGCCCGAGCCGCGCGAAGGCGTCCTGCATCCGCCGGACGCGGCGCGGATCCACGTCGAGGGCGGTGATGCGCAGCGTCGGATCGCGTTCGGCGAGGTGCGCGGCCTTGCCGCCCGGCGCCGCGCAGGCATCGAGCACGCGGGCGCCGGCCGGAGGCGACAGCGCGTCCGCGACCGCCTGCGCGCTTCCGTCCTGCACCGAGACGTCGCCGACCTCGAAACCCGGCAGGGCCGCGATCGGCACGGCCTGCGCGAGGCGGAGGGCATCGGCCAGGTCCGCGTCGACGGCCGTCTCGATGCCGGCCTCGCGCAGGGTTTGCGCATACGCGTCGCGGGTCGCACGGCGGCGATTGACGCGGAGCCACAGCGGCCCGGGCTTCGCGCTTTCGGCGAGGATCGCGTCGACGTCCCGCGGC
>JBQCJF010000121.1:0-27355 GCA_051953015.1 Luteimonas sp. | reverse complement strand
AATTTCTCCAACTTTCCTAGATCACGGAGAAGATTTCTGGCCAGTTCTATCATTTGACCACTAATACCCTCAGCGCGATGCTCGAGCTCCGCCACCTCAGCCAACGCCACTCTGCCGGCCTCGGCACGAGCAAATGGATCTTCTACAGTGCTGTCAAGAGGAGTAGTGCAAGCAGGGCACTTATCCGGGGAATGCTCTCTTAAAGCGAGGATTGCCTCGTACATTTCCCGGAAATTGACGTCGCTTGCCCGGGCGGTTAACTGATCCTTGAGCGCATCGCGACCCATGGAAAGCTGATTGAGCTTCCTTCGATATCGCGAAAATATCGATGGCTTCAATTCGACTTGATTACGAATCGGTTGATCCGTCTCCTCAATGAGCTGTTGCAGACGACCTGGCTGTCCGGCTAAACCGAGAGCTGCGACAAGATCGGAATAATTCATGCCGGCGTCTGCAGCCAACTGGTCCTCTTCAGCTGTCCGCGCAGCCATCGCATTGCTTTCGCCAGCAAGCTCTGCTTCCGAATGCGCTAGCGCTTGCCTTCTTGCGGTGAGGAGGGATGTCTTAACTGAAGTTAGCGAAAGATTACTGTCTAAGTTGGCTGTAAAATTCCTCACAAATTCGCTGAATGCGTCCAAGCCGAACAAGGTCGCGATCAATGAGTCGGCGTCGCTCGGTCTGCGAGAAGCGATCCTGGCAAAATCTTCTATGCGGTTTTTTTCGACTAGTGCGAACCGCAGCAACTCAGGGTTGCTTTCGAGGGGTAGATCATCGGCCGCTCCAACCGCCCAGAGCTGAGGCTTGGTGTAACCCGCAGCATGCACATTTTGATAATACGCGTCGATTGGATTGAAGCGTTTAGCTGAGGCCTCCTCTACGTAGCCAAGAAGAGCGTACTCAAGAGCTTCGCAAATGCTCGTCTTGCCGCTACCGTTTGGCCCTTGGAAGAGAACTACGCGTTTATTCAGATCAAAACGGTGCTCGCGTCTGAACCCGCGGAAAGGACCCACCGCAAGGAGTCCTAGTCGGCTCCAGCTAACCGCGCCAGGCGTGTTATTTGCTTGTCCCTCCAGATCCACTCCGGTTTCGGAAAGAAGTCGACGCAGGATCGGCGTCAGAACTCTTGCACGCTGGCCCCCATTAGAAACCGTGGGAGTTAACCGATCGAGATGCGCGGAGATGATCTTAGCCACGCGAAAAGCATCGTCCGAGAAACCGCGGTCTGGCAGCCAAGCGAGAAACTTGTGGTACTGCTCGTGCAACACGGACATACGCACCCCCTTCGCCTAGCCGCAACGCTGCCATCTTCAGCGAAACATCACCGTTACCCGAGTCTCCAGCCCAATCCAGACCATCTCGACGCGTGACGTTCGAGCGTCTTCTCCAGAAGGCTCTGGTTTCCAGCTAAATGGAGTCCAATTCGAGCCCTGGTGATGCCGGTGTACACCAGCTCGCGCGACAGCACGCGGCTGTCGTGCTGCGGCAGCAGCAACCACACCTCGTCGAATTCGGAGCCCTGGGCCTTGTGCACTGTCATGGCAAACGCGCTGTCGTGGCGCGGGAGGCCAGCGGGATGGAACGCGCGCGGGGCGTCGGGGGTGTCGCCGGGAAACCAGGCCATCACGCCGCCCTCGTCGCCGCGCAGGCAGATGCCGATGTCGCCGTTGAAGAGGCGGTGGCGGTAGCTGTTCTCGGTGATCAGCAGCAGGCGGCCGTGGAAGTGGGCGCGTTCGCCGGGAGCGCCGTCGCCGCCGGCGCTGAGCAGGGCTTCGATGCGGGCGTTGAGCGTGCGCGCGCCCTGCGGGCCTTCTCGGACGGCGGTGAGCAGGCGCAGGCGCGACGCGAGGCGCAGCGCTTCCGCGGGATTGCTGAGGTTGGCAAGCGCGCGCCAGTGCTCCAGCAGGTGCTCGCGATGCGGGGCCTGCAGCGGGTCGGCCAGGCCTTCGTGGAAGTGGACGCCGGACAACTCGCCGCCGCGCAGCAGCGCGAGCGCGGCAGTGCTGTCGCCTTCGCGCACGGCGGCGGCGAGCGGCGCGAGCTGCAGCGCTTCGTGCTGGCGCCACGAACGGGTGAGGTGCGTGCGGCGCGCGGGGAACGCGTCGCCGCAGGCCTCGGCGCCGCTCAGGATCCCGCTCAGCACGTCGCCGGCCTCGACCGACGGGAGCTGGTCGGGGTCGCCGATCAGCACCAGGCGCGCGCCGTCGGGCACGGCGTCGACGAGCTTGGCCATCAGCGGCAGGTCGATCATCGAGGCTTCGTCGACGACGACCACGTCGAGCGGCAGCGGGTTGCCGGCGTCGTGGCGGAAGCGCGGGCTGTCGGGGATGGTGCCGAGCAGGCGGTGCAGGGAGCTGCCGCTGGTGGGCAGTGCGTCGATGACGCCGGCGGCGGTGCCTTCGGCGGCGATCGCCTGCAGCGCGTTGCGCACGCTCTCGGCCATGCGCTCGGCGGCGCGGCCGGTGGGCGCGGCGAGGGCGATGCGCGGATCCGGGCGGCCAGCGGCGCGCGCCTGTTCGACGAGCTGCACGAGCAGGCGCGCGATGGTGGTGGTCTTGCCGGTGCCGGGGCCGCCGGTGACGAGGTCGACACCGCCGGTATCGGCGCGCTGCGCGGCAAGGCGCTGCAGGCCGTGCGCGACGCGGCGTTCGTACTCGCGGTAGCGGCGCAGGTAGAGCAGCGGCGGCGCGCCGGGCGCGCCTTCGAGCACGAGCGGGCGGTCCGCGTCGGAGACCTCGCCGCCACTCGAGGGCACGGTCACCCAGCGCGACGCCGCCAGCTCCCGTTGCCAGGCATCGGCGTCCGGCCACGGGATGTCGGGCGCGTCGACGAGCGTGCGCGGCGAGGCGAGGTCGAAGCCGGCGTGGCCGTCGGCGACGGCCAGCGACGCGAGCGCAGCGGCGGCGAGCACGCTGTCGGGCGTAGCGGGATCGAGGCGGCGCAGGCTCTGCGCCAGCGCGTGGTCGAGCGTGCGCAGTGCGCCGCTGCGCCAGAGGGCGTCGAACAGCGACGGCGCGGTCATGCCGGCGCTCCGGAGAACAGCGCGTCGAGCGCGCGGATCAGCGCGGGCTCGAACTTGCGCGCATGTACGCCGGCCGGCGCGCCGCCCGCGGGCCGGCTGTTCGCAGGCCCGTCGAGTTCGATGCCGCGGCTGAACACATACCGGTGCCCACCGAAGTCGCGATCGTAGTCGTAGGCATCGCCCAGCCGGAAGCGCAGCCACCGGTGCAGCGCGAGCGTGTACACCAGCGCCTGCAGGTCGTACTCGCTGTGATGCATGGCCTCGTCCAGCGTGCCGGCGTCGTAGCGCGGCAGGCGGTTGGACTTGTAGTCGAGCACGTACCAGCGGCCGTCGTGCTGGTAGGTCAGGTCGAGGAGGCCGGTCATCAGGCCTTCCAGGCGCTGGCGGAAGCCGAAGGCGTGGCGCTCGGGGACCACGCCGTGCGCATGCAGCAGCTGCAGCAGCGCGTCGACGCGGGTGGGACGCAGCGGGAACTGGAACTCGAGTTCCGGGCGGCGGGATTCGGGCGGCACCTGGCACAGCTGCACGCCCTCGGGCAGCACGACGCGCAGCGTCCGGCCGACCAGGCTCGTCACCAGCGCGAGGCCGTCGTCGAGCACGTCGTCGGCGTAGCCCTGCTCGCGCAATGCGGTGGCGATGATCGCGGCTTCGTCGCCGGGCGCGGGGTCGCCGGGCAGCCACGCCTGCCACGCGGCGAAGTCGGCGCGCTCCAGCGCGGTGTGCATGGCGACGCCGAACTGCGGGCCGGCGAAGCGCGGGTCGTGCACGGTGGCCGGCTCGTCCTCGATCGTGGTGGTTTCGTCGGTGCCGCCGGGCGCGGGCAGGGTCGCGGAGGTCGACGCGTCCTCGGCCGGTCCGGTCTTGCGCGTCAGGCTGCTGAAGCTGTGCACCCACCAGTCGCTCGACAGCGCGCGCGCGGCGATCCTGGCCGCGGGCACGTCGTCGTCGGATTCGGGTGGCAGCCGCGGCAGCGTGGCGGGCGGCGCCTCGTCGTCGAGGCGGATGCAGGCCACGGCCTGCAGCGCGGCGCGGTCGGCGAGCATCGGCGCCAGCGCGGTCCTGTCGGCGTTGAAGAACAGGCCGCTGGCCAGCCACAGCGCATGCCGCGCGCGGGTCAGGCCGACGTACAGCAGGCGCGCGTGCTCGGCGTGTTGCTCGGTGCTCCACGCTTGTTTCGCGTCGTCCCATTCCGCCTCGGGGACGTCGATCTTCCAGTGCAGGCGGCGCGCGTTGTCGTCGCCGCCCTGCGCGACGCAGGCGCGCCCGGGCGACGGCTCCGGCCGGCCGATGCCGGCGAACGGCAGGAACACCAGCGGGTATTCCAGGCCCTTGCTCTTGTGCAGGGTCACGATCTGCACGCGCCGCGCATCGGATTCCAGGCGCAGCAGCTGCGTCTCGTCGTCGGGATCGGCGTCGGCGGTGCGCGCGCCCAGCCAGTCGACCAGGCCGTGCAGGCCGAGCGTTTCGGCCTGCGCTTCCTGCAGGGCTTCGGCGAGCTGCAGGTAATTGCCGACGCGGCGTTCGCCATCGGTCAGGCCGAGCAGGCGCGGCGCGTGTTCCGCGCACAGGTCGCCGATCAGCGCCAGCGGGCCGCCGCGCAGCAGGCGTTCACGCCAGGCCAGCGCGCGCTGCTGCCAGTCGTGCCCGCTGCCGTCGAGCGCGGCGATCGCGGTGGCGTCGACGCCGACCAGCACCGTCGACAGCGCGGCGCGCAGGCGCCCGTCGTCGCCGCTCTGCAGCAACGCGAGCAGCAGTGCATGCAGTTCGCGCGCCTCGGGCGTGGCGAACAGGCTCTGCTTGCCGGCGGCGACGGCGGGGATGCCGACCGAGGCGAGCGCCTGCTGGATGCGCGTGGCCTCGCTGTGCGTGCGCACGAGGACCGCGATGTCGCCGGGCTGCACGGGCTTGCCCTCGATGGTGGCGGCGCCGGCGCGGCCTTCCGACAGCACCGCGTGGATCGCCGCGACGCAGGCGGCGGTGCACTGCTCGCGCGAGGCGTCGGCCTTGAACGGTTTCACCTGGCCCCTGTCGTCGGGCTCCGGGTCGCGGGCGCGCCAGAGCGTGAGCGCCGGCGCGGGTTCGCCGCCGCGCTGGAAATCGGCGTCGGCGTGCGTGCCGCCCGCTTCGACGGCACGGAAGCGGATGCGCGGATCGACGAAGGCCTCGTCGCCCGCCTGCGCGTACAGTGCCGCGATCGCCTCCAGCACCGAAGGCCGCGAACGGAAGTTGTGCGCGAGCGGCGGCGCCTCCTCGGCGGTGGCGCGCGCGGCGAGGTAGGTGTGCACGTCGCCGCCGCGGAAGCCGTAGATCGCCTGCTTGGGATCGCCGACGAGGAACAGCGCCGGTCCGCCTCCATCAAGCTGGGCGCTGCCGCTGCCGAACACGCGATCGAAGATCTTCCACTGCCGCGCGTCCGTGTCCTGGAACTCGTCCACCAGCGCGACCGCGTACTGCGCGCGCAGGTTGCGTGCGAGCGCATCGCCCTGGTCGCCGGCGAGCGCGTCGGCGACGCCGTCGATCAGGTCGTCGTAGGTCTGCACGCGACGCTGTTGCTTGAGCAGCGCCAGCCGCGCGCGCGCATCGCCGCGGATGCGGTGCAGCAGGGCGATGCGCCGGCGCACCCGGAAGGCCTCGCACTCGGCCACGGCGTCCAGGTACGTCTCGATCAGCGCGCACAGCGGCGACTGCGGCGTGCGGCCCGCGTGCGCCTTGTTGGTCTTGTCCTGCATGGCCTGCGCGGTGAGCCGCGCCAGCCGCGCGTCCAGCGGCGCGGTGTAGTCGCCGCCTTCGCACCAGCCGGCGAGCGTCGTCCAGAGCGGCTGGATCCACGCGGCCTTGTAGCTGCCGCCGTGCAGCACCTTGCGCTCCAGCGCGTCCAGCAGGATCGCGAGGAAGTCCTGGCCGTGGGCGCGGAACCCGTCGGCGAGCGCGTGTCCGGCGGCGAGTACCGCCGGCATCGGATCGGACGGCAGCGGCGCATCCGGCGGCAACAGCACCGGTTCGCGCATCAGCGCGCGCAGGTCCGCTGCGAGCGCTTCCGGGCCGCCTTTCCACAATGCCGCCAGATCCTCCGCGCCCGCCGCATCGCGGCCGTGCGTGCGCCACAGGTCCGCCGCGAGTTCCTCGCGCAGCGCGCGGTCGTTGGCGAGCAGCTCCGGCGGATCGAAGCCCTGCCCGCTTTCCAGCGCATGCTCGCGCAGCACGCGCGCGCAGAAGCCGTGGATGGTGAAGATCGCGGCGAGGTCGATCTCGAGCGCGGCCGTGCGCAGGCGGCGGCGCAGCGCGTCGGGGCGCTCGCCGCTGCGTTCGAGGTGCGCCTGCAGGATGTCGCGGGTGAGCGTCGCTTCCGCGTCCTCGCCGTCCACGGCCGGCGCATCGACGAGGTCCAACGCCAGCAACAGGCGTTCGCGGATGCGCCGGCGCAGCTCCTGCGTGGCCGCTTCGGTGAAGGTCACGGCCAGCACCTGGCCGACGCGCAGGTCGCGCTCGACGACCAGCCGCGTGACCAGCGTGGCCAGGGTGAAGGTCTTGCCGGTGCCGGCGGAGGCCTCGACCAGGCGCACGCCCGCCAGCGGCAGGTCGAGGTAGGCATCGCGGGCGGCGGGCGCGGCGCTCATTCGTCCTCGTCCCTGGCGAGCGCTGCGCCGGCGATGGCCGCCTCGTCGAGCTCCGGCGTGATCGCGATGCCGCTGGCGACCGCGGAGAACACGGTCAACGTGTTGGCGACGAAGGCGCGCAGGGCGTCGCGGTTCGCGAAGGGGTCGCGTGCGCGCAGCGCCAACTCGTACGCGCCGCCGGTGCCCTCGCCCCACTGCCGGTCGCTGCCCTGCCACTGCTTGCGCGCGGCATCGAGGCCGCGTTCGGCATTCGCTGCGCTGTAGTACTTCCAGCCGCTGCGGGGCGCGAACGCCAGTGGCTCACGCAGCCCGGCCGCGCGCAGTGCGACCAGCTTGCGCAGCGCGTCCTTCGCCTGCGCGGGATCGATGGCGGCACGCGCATGCGGCCCCACATCGCCGTCGTCGCCGAGGTGGAACTCGAACAACGCCAGCGGCGCGCGCCCGTCGGCGCAGGCCAGCAGCCAGTCGAGCCCGTTGCGGATCACCGAAGGCCCATTGGGCTCGCCGAAGCGCACGCGCGCGATGCCCATCGGCCAGGCGCCGCCGAGCCGGCCATGCAGGCGCAGGCCATCGAGGTGCGCTTCCAGCGGCAACGGGTCGGAAGGGGCGGCGTCGCCGCGCCAGCGCGCGAAGCGCTCCGCGTACGGCGCCACTTCCTCCAGCACGTCGGACAACGCGCGCGCCCCCAGCGCGCCCGACGGCAGCAGCGCCTGCGCGCGCAGGCGCTCGAGCAGCGCGTCGCGCCGCGCGCCAGCCAGCAGCGCATCGAACACCGCGTGCTGCAGCCGGTTGCGTTCGAGTCCGCCGCCGGGCGCGCGCAGGGGCTCGACGTCCTCGCCCGCCTTCTCGATTTCCGGAAGACGCAGCCCCATGCGCTGGTGCAGGAACTGCTCGGCGGGCGACAGCAGGAAGCGGCGCAGGGCGTCCAGCGACAGTTCGGTTTCCGCTTCGACCGGTGGCGGCAGCGGCGCGCCCGCGCGCATCCACGGCGCCAGCGCGACGCGCGCGCCCGACAGCTGCCCCGCCGCCGGATGCCAGCGCGCGTCGTAGCTGAAGTGGCGCGCCTCGCCGGCCCCGAATGCCGCCGGCGAGAACGGCTGCAGCGCATGCCGCAGCACCAGCGCATCCGCGGCCACGCCAGGCGCGTGGTACGCCGCCGCCGCGGCCAGCAGTTCGGACACCACCGCCGACGGCTCGCGCGCGCTGCCGTCGCGCGGATCGGCGCCGATCCAGCTCACGTGGAACACGTCCTGCGCTGACGAGAACAGCTGCAGGAACAGGTAGCGATCGTCGTCGCGGGTGGAACGGTCGCCGTGGCGGCGACGTTCGGTGCCCAACTCCGCGGTGAGCCGGTTGAGCCCGGCCGCCGGATCGCGGCGCGGGAAATCGCCGTCGTTCATCCCGAGCAGGCAGATCGCGCGGAACGGCAGCAGGCGCATCGGCACCATGCGCGCGAAGCTGACGCCGCCGGTGAGCAGCGGCGCGCGCGTGTCGGCTTCGCCCAGCACCTCGGCGAAGTGCGCGCGCACGACCTCGCCGGGCACCGGCGCGTCGTAACCGGCGCGCCCGGCGTCTTCGGCGAACGCGTCGATCAGCTTGCACAGGCGCTCGTAGGCGCGCTCGCCACCGCCGCCGATGCGCGGGCGCGGCACCACCGACCTGAGCAGGCCCAGCAGCCGCTCGCGCCACGCCGACGGCGGCATCGCCTCGTCGAGCAGGCGCTGGTGGCGGGCCAGCACGCGCAGCAGCCGCAGCAGCACGTCGAGCGCGTCCATCGCGCTGCCTTCGAGTTCCGTCCACGGCGCGACGCGCTGCGCCTCGCCTTCGACCAGCGCGGCAGCGTCGGTCGCGTGGCCGAGCAGCAGCCGGTCGAGCGCGAATTGCCAGGTGTAGGCGTCGTCCTCCGGCGCGCCGAGGCGCACGCGGTGCGCGGCATCGATGCCCCAGCGCGCGCCGGCTTCGTGCAGCCAGGCATGCAGGCGTTCGAACGCCGCGCCGTCGAGACCCGCGGCTTCGGCGAGTGGCGGGCTGGCGAGCAGGTCGAGGATTTCCTCGAGCCCGAAGCGCGACACGGGCAGCGCCAACAGGCGCAGGAACACCGCCGCGAGCGGTTCGCCGGCCAGCGGGCTCGCATCGGCGATCGCCCACGGGATGGCCTGGCGGGGGCCGGCATTGCCGCGCCCGCCGCCGCCGAACACCGCGTCGAGGTAAGGCACGTACGGATCGATGTCCGGCGCCAGCACCGCGATCTCGCGCGGCTGCAGCGGCGGATCGAAGCGATCGTCCTCGAGCAGCGCGCGCAGCCGGTCGTGCAGCACCTGCAGTTCGCGCAGGCGCGTGTGGCAGGCGTGGAACTGCAGGCTCGGGTCGCGCGCATCGACTTCGTCCCGCAACGGACCGGATGGCGCCGCGCGGCGATGGAACAGGTCGCCCTGCATCCGGCGCAGCAGGCTGTCGCGCAGGCCGCCCTCGGCGAGCGACTTGCCGGGCGCGGCTTCGGGATCGGCATACGCGGCGATCTCGCCCGACGGATGCACGACCTCGTAGCTGCCCAGCAGCGCCATGAAATCGCGGCCGGCCGCGCCCCAGTCGCGCAGCAGCGGGTTCTCCGCCGCCTGGTCACCGAACGGATCGGTGCCGCTCCGCAGGTGCGCACCGAGTGACTGCACGTCGCCCCAGTATTCCTTCGTCGGCGTCGGCAGGTAGAAGTGCAGCGTGCCCGCGCGCGCCTGGCTCGCCATCACCCGCAGCACGTCGGGCGAAACGTTCAGCGTCGCGAACGCGAACAGCCGCGACGGCAGCCCGGCGGGAACGGCCGGCGCATCGACGCCGAAACGCGCGAGGTAGTCCTGGATGCGCCGGGCGCGATGGTTGCGGCCGGCGGACACCGCCCGCCACAGGATCGCCTGCGGGTCGTCGGGATCCGCGCCGCCCTCCCAGCGCAGCAGCCAGTCGCGGCGCCAGGCCTGGTATTTCTCGAACACGCCGGCGAGTTCGCCGGCGAGCGTCCAGGCCTTCAATGCGCCGTCGCCGTCGCCGGCGAGGTAGCCCGCGAGCTGCCCCAGCGCCGGCCGCGCCAGCAGCGCCGGATCGCGCAGCGCCGCGTACAGGTGCCAGCGCAGGCCCGTGGCATCGAGTTCGTCGCCGCCGGTCGCGGCCGCCTCCTGGCCGGGATTGGCCGCCAGCGCCCGCGCCACGAATTCGCCCGGCGTCAGGAACTCGAGGTTCGCGGCGATGCCATGGCGCTCGGCCATGGTCGCCTGCAGCCAGCGCCGCATCGCCACCTGCGGGATCAGCACGGTGTCCGGCGCCAGCAACGGCTGCCCCGGCGCGGGCGCGCGCAGCTCGTCCGCCAGCAGCCCGGCCAGCACTTCCAGCGAGTTCGAGTGGTACAGGCGGAAGTCGGGCGCGCTCGGCATCCCCTGAATGATGCCGTACGCCCGTCGCACCCGGTGGGACCACGCCCGGTCGCCCCGCGGGCGCGGAATGCGACAATGCCGCCCCATGAGCGACGCCACCCCCATCGTCCGTCTCTCCGGCCTGCGCCTGGACCGCGGCGGCCGCACGATCCTCGAGGGCATCGACCTCGAGGTGCCCCGCGGCAGCATCGTGGCCGTGCTCGGCCCGTCCGGCAGCGGCAAGTCCACCCTGCTTTCGGCGCTCACCGGCGAGCTCCAGCCCGCCGCGGGCCGCGTCGAGGTGCTGGGCGCGCCGCTCCCCGCGAACAAGCGCGCGCTGCTCGAGCGCCGCCAGTCGATCGGCGTGCTGCTGCAGGGCAACGGCCTGCTCACCGACCTCACCGCGGCCGAGAACGTCGCGCTGCCGTTGCGCGCGCACACGAAGCTGCCCGATCCGGTGATCCGCCGCCTGGTCGAAATGAAACTGCACGCGGTCGGCCTGCGCGCCGCCGCCGACCTCTACCCGCGCGAGCTGTCGGGCGGCATGGCGCGCCGCGTCGCGCTGGCCCGCGCGCTGGCGCTGGATCCGCCGCTGATGGTCTACGACGAGCCGCTCACCGGCCTCGACCCGATCGCCTCCGGCGTGATCATGCAGCTCGTCGCGCGCCTCAACGCGAGCCTCGGCCTGACCAGCATCATCGTCACCCACCACGTGCACGAGACGCTGCCGATTTCCGACCACGCGATCGTGATCGCCAACGGCCGCATCGTCTTCAGCGGCACGCCGGCGGAACTGCAGGCGTCGACGGATCCGCTGGTGCTGCAGTTCCTGCGCGGCGAGCCCGACGGCCCCATTCCCTTTGACACCGCGGCGCGCCCGCGTTCCGCCGCCGAGGCCGCCTGATGCCCTTCGTCGCCGCCACCCGCTCGCTCGGCCGCGCCGGCCTGTTCTCGCTGTCGGTCATCCGCGCCTCGGCGCCGACGCGCGACTTCTTCGCCGAGCTCCTGCGCGAGATCTACAAGATCGGCGCGCGCTCGCTGCCGATCATCGCCGTCGGCGGCGCCTTCGTCGGCCTGTCCGTGACCCTGCTCGGCTACCGCGCGCTGCAGACCTACGGCGCCGCCAACCAGATCAGCGCGCTCGTCGGCCTCGGGCTCTACCGCGAGCTCGCGCCGGTGCTGACCGCGCTGCTGTTCATCGGCCGCGCCGGCTCGTCGATCGCCGCCGAACTCGGCCTGATGCGCGCCACCGACCAGATCACCGCGCTCGGCCTGATGGGCATCGATCCGGTCGCGAAGGCCGTCGCGCCGCGCTTCTGGGCCGCGCTGCTGTGCGTGCCGCTGCTCACCGCGTTCTTCTGCTCGCTGGCGATCAGCGCGAGCTGGTTCGAGGCGGTGCGCGTGATCGGCATCGACAGCGGCTCGTTCTGGCAGGTGCTGAAGGACGCCGTCGACTTCCGCTCCGACTTCTGCGTCGCGTTCATCAAGGCCGCCGTGTTCGGCGGCACCGCGGCGCTGGTCGCCTCGTACGTCGGCTACCACGCCGAACCCACCATCGAGGGCACCTCGGTGGCCACCACCCGCGCGGTCGTCAACGCGTCGCTGCTGGTGCTGATGTTCAACTTCGTGCTGTCGGCCTTCCTGTTCCAGGGCTGACGCGGGTCAAAAGGAAATTCCCATGAGCGTTCGCGGTCCCCGTCTCGAATTCGCGGTCGGCGCCTTCCTGCTGCTGGCGCTGGCGTCGCTGCTGGTGCTGGCGCTCGCGTCGAGCAACGGCAAGTTCGGCTTCGGCCAGTCGACCTATCCGCTGAAGGCCCGGTTCACCAACCTCGGCCAGCTGCGTCCCAACGCGCCCGTGAAGATCGGCGGCGTGAACATCGGCACGGTGGCGGACATTCAGCTTGATCCCGTCAAACTCGACGCCGTCGTGACCCTGGCGATCGACTCGCGCTACAAGGACCTGCCTTCGGACACCTCCGCCAGCATCCTCACCGGCGGCCTGCTCGGCGAGAGCTACGTGGGCCTGCAGCCCGGCGGCGACGTCGAGCCCTTGAAACCGGGCGAGGAGATCGCATTCACCACCCCGGCCGTCGACCTGATCCAGATGGTCGGCAAGTACATGTTCGGCGGCGGCGGCAAATCCTCCGACGCCGCGGACACCTCCACCACGGACCCCTCCACCGCGGATTCGTCCCCCACGAACCCGGCTCCAGCGGAATGACCCCATGAAGACTTCGATCCTCGGCCTCCTGCTCGCTTCCACGCTCGCCGTCCCGGTGCTGGCGCTCGCGCCCGCAGGCACCGCGTCCGCGCAGGCCGCGCCCGCCGCCGCGGCGGGTTCGCCGAGCAAGCAGGTGCTCGACAACAGCCAGCGCATCCTGTCCACGCTCGAATCGCGCCGCGCCGAGTTCACGAAGAACCGCGCCGCGCTCGAACAGTTCGTCTCGAGCGAATTCAATACGATGTTCGACCGCGACTACGCCGCCCGCCAGGTGCTGGGCCGGCATGCGCGCGGCGCCTCCGACGCCGACGTGAAGGTGTTCGCCGACGCGCTCGCCGACAGCCTGATGCGTCGCTACGGCTCCTCGCTGCTCGACTTCAACACCCGCCTGAAGGTCCGCATCAAGTCCGAGACCGTGCTGCCGCGCGGCCTGGGCGTGAAGGTCTCGAGCGAGATGCTGCGCCAGGGCGGCGAGCCGATCCCGGTCGACTACCTGATGCGCCGCTCCGGCAACGGCTGGAAGGTGTTCGACGTGATGGTCGAAGGCGTGTCGTTCGTGCAGACCTTCCGCCAGCAGTTCGACAGCGAGCTGACCCACAAGTCGATCCGCCAGGTCGCCGCCGACCTCGCCAGCGGCAAGGTCCAGGCGGATGCCAAGCGCTGACGCGCCGGCGAGCGTGAGCCGCGACGGCGAGGCGTTGCGCTTCGCCGGCGCGCTGCTGCGCGCGCAGGTGCCCGCGCTGTGGCGGCAGGCGCTGCCGCTGGCGGCGGGCGCCAGGCGCTTCGACCTGTCCGGCGCCGGCCGCGTCGACAGCGCCGGCGTGGCGCTGCTCGCGGAACTCGCCGCGCGCGCGGGCGGCGCCGTCGCGATCGAAGGCGAGCCCGCAGGGTTGGCCGAATTGCGCGCCGCCTATCGTTTGCAGGCTGATCTCGACTTCGCCTGACCCCCGCCCCGCCGCCGGGGTAAAATCCCGACACCCCATGCGCCCTTTCCTCCTTCCCCTGGTCCTCGGCCTGGCACTGGCCCCGTTGTCCGCGACGGCGCAGACCGTGCCGGCCGACGACGCGCAGCCGCAGCCGCAGCCGCAAGCGCAGGACGCGGCGCCGACGCAGGAAGAACTCGACTACCAGGCGCTCTACGGCGGCCAGGTCTACGACCCGGTCGCCGATCCCACGCTGCCCGCGCCGGCGCAGCTGCCCGACGCCTACGACCCGTGGGAGAAGCTCAACCGCAAGGTGCACCGCTTCAACAACGTCGTCGACGCGCACATCGCCAAGCCGCTCGCCCACGCCTACGTCGCGGTGGTGCCGCGCCCGGTGCGGCTGGGCGTCAGCAATTTCTTCAGCAACCTCGGCCAGCCGGTCAATGCGCTGAACGCCCTGCTGCAGGGGCGGCCCAGGGACGCCGCGCAGTCGCTCGCCCGCTTCGCGATGAACACCACGCTCGGCCTCGGCGGCATCCTCGATCCGGCGACCGACGCGCACCTCCCCTACTACAACGAGGACTTCGGCCAGACCCTCGGCAAGTGGGGCTGGAAGCGCTCGCGCTACGTCGAGCTGCCGCTGTTCGGCCCGCGGACGGTGCGCGACGTGTTCGGCCTGGTCGGCGACGCGCCGCTGTCGCCGATCCGGCAGGTGGAGGACGACCCGGCCCGCGTGTTCCTGCAGGGCCTGCAGCTCGTGGACGTGCGCACCCAGCTGTTCGCGGTCGACAGCATGCGCGAGGGCGCCACCGACGACTACGCGCTGGTCCGCGACGGCTGGATGCAGCGCCGCAAGTACCAGATCTTCGGCGACACCCAGTCGCAGCAGGACGATTCGCTGCCCGAGTACCTGCAGGAAGACACCGCGAACCCGAGCGTGCCGGCGGACGCGATGCCGGTCATCCCGCCCGGCAGCAACTGACCGCCGCGCGCGGGGCTACTCGCCCAGCAGCTTCGGCTCGTCCTCGCCCGGCACGGTCTCGACGTCGCGCAGCTGGCGCTGGATGGCGCGCGTCCTGACCCCGGTCTGCTCGATCTTGTTGCTCGCCTCGGCGAGCTTCTTCTGCACCGAATCCAGCACGTCGGCGAACTTGCCGAACTCGGTCTTGACCGCGCCGAGCGTCCGCCAGACCTCGCTGGAACGCTTCTCGATCGCGAGCGTGCGGAAACCCATCTGGAAGCTGGTCATCAGCGCCAGCAGCGTGGTCGGGCCGGCGACCGCGATCCGGCACTCGCGCTGCAGCGAATCCACCAGGCCCGGCCGCCGCAGCACTTCGGCGTACAGGCCCTCGGTCGGGAGGAACATGATCCCGAACTCGGTGGTGTGCGGCGCCGCGACGTACTTGTCGCAGATCATGCGGGCCTGCTTGCGCACCGCCGCCTCGAGCGCATCGCCCGCCACCCGCGCGTCGTCGGCGTCGCCGCGTTCCTGCGCGGCCAGCAGCCGCTCGTAGTCGTCGAGCGGGAACTTCGCGTCGATGGGCAGCCACACCGGGGCGTCGCCGCTGGACCCCGGGAAGCGCACGGCGAACTCCACGCGCTCGTTGCGCCCGGGAATCGTCGCCACGTTGGCCGCGTACTGGTCCGGCGCGAAGACCTGTTCCAGCAAGCCCGCCAGTTGCACCTCGCCGAAGATGCCGCGCGTCTTGACGTTGCCGAGCACGCGCTTGAGGTCGCCGACGCCGGTCGCGAGCTGCTGCATCTCGCCGAGCCCGCGCTGCACGTGCTCGAGGCGCTCCGACACCAGGCGGAACGATTCCCCCAGTCGAGTCTCGAGCGTGCCCTGGAGCTTTTCGTCGACGGTGGCCCGCATCAGCTCGAGCTTCGCCGCGTTGTCGTCCTGCAGCTCCCGCAGCTTCTGCTCCAGCGTCCCGCGCATCTCTCCCAGGCGCTGCTCGTTGCGGTCGCCGAGATCCTTCAGGCGCTGGCCGAGCGATTCGACGAAGCGGGCCTGCAGGTCCGCGGCCTCGGTGCGCGCCTTGCGGCTGTCCTCCGCCAGCGTCTGGCGCAGCAGCTCCAGGCGGTGTTCGGTGCGGCCCGACAGGTCGGCCAGCTGCTGCTGCAGCTCGCCCCGGCCGCCGCGCTGGTCCTCGCGCAGGGCCTGTTCCAGCCGCGCGTGATCCGCCGCCAGGTCGGGCCGCGGCGGCTTGCGCAGCAGCAGCAGGACGAGCAGCACGATCGCGACCGCGACCGCGGCCAGCAGCAACCCCAGGAGCATCGTTTCGGACATGAAGCCAGTGTAGCCGCGCCGGTCGCGCCCGATGAGATCCGCCCATTCAGAGCCCCGTCATCCGGCGCATACCCGGCGCTGGCTAGGATCGGGCCATGGACGCCGCCCCGCGCGATCACGCAAGGCTCCTGTTCCACCGCTACGGCAACCGCAGCGGCGGATCGGGGGTTGCCGGCTACGCGCTGGTGAACGAGGGCATCGCGGTCAAGTTCAGCAACGGCGCGATCTACGTCTACGACCGCGGTTGCCCCGGCAAGATGCACGTCGCGCGCATGAAGCAGCTGGCGCGCGAGGGCGCGGGGCTGGCGACCTACATTTCGCGCCGCGTCGGCCACCGTTACGCGCAGCGGCTCGCCGACGGCGAGGAACCGCGGGCGCGGATGCGCCCGCAACCGCAGCCTCAGTCGGTCACGCGGCAGAACACCGCCTTCAGGTAGCGCGATTCCGGCACGCTCGCCAGGAACGGATGGTCCGGCCCCGCGCCGGCCACCTTGAGCACCTGCACGTTGCGCCCCGCGAAGAACGCAGCGCGCCGCAGCATGCCGAGGAACTCGTCCTCGCTCACCAGGCCGGTGCACGAGAACGTCGCGAGCAGGCCGCCGGGCGCGACCACGCCCAGCGCCAGCTTGTTCATGTCGAGGTACTTCTTCAGCGCGGGAATCACCTGGTCGCGGTCGCGCGTCATCTTCGCCGGATCGAGCACCACGACGTCGTAGCGCTCGCCGCGCGCGGCCGCGTCGCGCAGCCACGGGAAGATGTCGGCCTGCACGAACTTCGGCTTCACCCCGCCCGCCGCCGCATTGAGCTTCGCGTTACCGCGCGCGATCTCGAGCACGTCCTCGTCGATGTCGATGCCGACGACTTCGCTCGCCCCGCGCACCGCCGCGTACACGCCGAATCCGCCGGTGTTGCAGCACAGGTCGAGCACGCGCTTGCCGGCGACGTGCTGAGACAGCCATTGACGGTTGTCGCGCTGGTCGGCGAAGAAGCCGGTCTTGTGCGCGCCCGCGGGATCGGCGCGGAAGCGGATGCCGTGCTCGGTGACGATCGCCGGCGCAGCCGGTTCGGAGCCCCGGAAATCGAACGACTCCTGCTTCTGCACGTGCTCGTCGGCGAACGAGTGGAAACGGCAGCCGGGGAACTGCGCGCGCAGCGCCTCGTAGATCCATTCGCGATGGCGGAACATGCCCGCGCTGAAGAACTCGACGACCAGCAGGTCCGCGTAGCGGTCGACGACCAGCCCCGACAGCCCGTCGCCTTCGGAGTGCACCACGCGCCACGCATCGGTCTCCTCGTCGAGCCGCAGCACCTCGCGCCGCAGCGCGACCGCCTCGCCGATCTTCCGCGCGAACCAGGCCGCGTCGACCGTGACGTCCGGATCGGTCTCGAGGATCCGCAGCGCGATCCGCGAGTGCCCGTTGTAGAAACCGCGGCCGACCCACTCGCCCTCCACGCCGAAGATGTCGACGAGGCTGCCGGGCTTCGGCTTCTGCGCGGGCTTCTCGACCAGCTTCTGGAAGATCCAGGGGTGGTTGGAGCGCCAGGCGTTGCGCAGGCGGACGGTCGGGTTGGTCGCGGGGGCGCTCGGGTTCATCCCGCCATTATCGCCGCCGCGCCGTCCCCGGCTTGCAAACCGTCGCGGCGGCGCCACTTCAGGGGCATGCACCTGCCCGAACACGAGGCGCCGCCGGACAGCCCCGGCCAGCGCCGCGCCGACGCCGCCCGGTTCCAGCGCGCGCTCAACGCCAGCCTCGTCGCGGTGCTGCTGGTGCTGGCGGCGTTCTGGGCGCAGCAGCACTTCGACTGGCGGCCGCTGGCGATCGCGCCCCGGCAGGCCGCCGGCCTGTGGGGCCTGCTCGCGGCGCCGCTGCTGCACGGATCGCCGGCGCACGTCGCCGCCAACGGGGCCGCGCTGCTGGTGCTCGGCACGCTCGCGGGCGTCGTCTATCCGCGCGCCACGGTGCGCGCGCTGCCCCTGCTCTGGCTGGGTTCCGGACTCGGCGCCTGGCTGCTCGGCGACCCGGGCAGCCTGCACCTGGGCGCCAGCGGCGTCGCCCACGGGCTCGGCTTCCTGCTGTTCGCGCTCGGCGTGCTCCGCCGCGACCGCGCCGCGATCGCCGCGGGCATGATCGCCTTCATGTTCTACGGCGGGATGCTGCTGACCGTGCTGCCGCACGAACCCGGCGTGTCATGGCAGGCGCACCTCGGCGGCGCGCTCGCGGGCGCGCTCGCGGCGTGGCTGTTCCGCCGCAGCGATCCGCTGCCGCCGCGCCGGCGCTACAGCTGGGAGCTGGAGGACGCCGGCGACGCGGACATCGGCGCCGAAGGCACGCCCTAGCCCTGCGGCAGCGGCAACCCGCGCATCGGCTTGACGGTGCGCAGCACGAAGCTCGAGTTCACGTCCTCGACGCCGGCCTGGCCGAGCAGCTTGTCGAGCAGGAAGCGCGAGAAGTGGTCCAGGTCGCGGACCAGCACCTGCAGCAGGTAGTCCATGTCGCCGGTCAGCGCGTTGCACGCGATCACCTCGTCCCACGCGTTGACGCTGCGGGCGAAGCCCTCGACCGTCTGCGGGTCGTGCTGGCGCAGCTGCACGCGGACGAAGGCGTGCAGGCCGAGGCCGAGGCGGTCGGGGTCGAGCTCGGCGCGGTAGCCCGCGATCACGCCGTCCCGTTCCAGCCGCTGGACCCGGCGCAGGCAGGCCGAGGGCGAGAGGTGGATCCGCTCGGCCAGTTCGGCGTTCGGGACGCGCCCGTCGCGCTGGAGCTCGGTCAGCAGCAACAGATCGGTCCTGTCGAGGTCTGAAGCGTTCATTTCCGCGCGCCTGTGCGCCCCATGGCGCAACATGATTGCGTATATAGGCGGTATTCCTGCAATTTTGCAACCCCGTTGCGCCGGCCGGCCGCTAAAGTCGGGGGATGAACCAACCGCGCCGCCTCGAGAACATCCAGACCGACCGCGGCAGGATCCCGGTCTACGCCACGGGGGTCGTCACCCAGCCCTGGGACGACTACTCCGCGACCGACCACGACGTCTGGCGCCGCCTGTACGCGCGCCAGCGCGAGTTGCTGGTCGGCCGCGCCAGCGAGGCCTTCCTGAAGGCGCAGGCGGAGATGGGGCTCACCCCGGACCGCATCCCGAAGTTCGACGACCTCAACCGCGTGCTCGCCGAGGCCACCGGCTGGCAGCTGGTCGGCGTCGAAGGCCTGCTGCCCGAGATCGACTTCTTCACCCACCTCGCCAACCGCCGCTTCCCGGTCACTTGGTGGATCCGGCGGCCGGACCAGTTCGACTACATCGAAGAGCCCGATCTCTTCCACGACCTGTTCGGCCACGTGCCGCTGCTGATGAACCCGGTGTTCGCCGACTACATGGAGGCCTACGGCCGCGGCGGCATCCGCGCGCACGGCCTGGGCGCGGCGGCGATGCAGCACCTCGCGCGGCTGTACTGGTACACGGTCGAGTTCGGCCTGATCCGCGAGTCCGCCGGCCTGCGCATCTACGGCAGCGGCATCGTGTCGTCCAGCGGCGAGAGCGTGCACAGCCTCGAGAGCGATGCGCCCAACCGCATCGGCTTCGACGTCGAGCGGGTGATGCGCACGCGTTACCGCATCGACACCTACCAGCAGACGTATTTCGTCATCGACAGCTTCGAGCAGTTGATGGAGCAGACGTCGCGCGATTTCACGCCGATGTACGAGCGCCTGGCCGACGGCGATTTCTCGCTGCCCGCGGGCGCGGTGGTGGAGACCGACCGCGTGTTCACCCGCGGCAGCGGCGAAGGCTGGGCGAGCGGCGGCGATATCTGAACGCGCGCCGCCGCGCGTACACCCAGTTGTCACGATCCCCAACGGATCATTCGCCAACCCCCGGTAGAGCCGGCCCGTGGCCGGCTCTACATCGCTTCCGTTCCGCACGCTCTCATGCCGTGCGACCCGTTCGCCACAGAGTGCCCGCATGGACATCGCCGCCGACGAACTGCTGATCGAACTAGAGCGCATCGAAGCCACCTTCGACGAGGCGGTGCGCCGCGCCGGCCAGGGCTGCGCGCCGGATTTCGAGCGCCGCCTGGGCGGCCACCTGCGCAGCCTGCGGACCATGCTCGGCCCCGACGACCTCAGCGTCGCCGAGGACGCGATGGAAGCCGCCGAGCGCGCGATGAACGCCGCCGAGCCCGACGCGCCGCTGAAGATGCTGGTGATGGCGCGCCAGCGCCTGGCGGCGCTGTGCCGCCGCGTGGCCAGCAGCCGGATCCGTTCCGCCGCCTGACGGCCATGCCGGATGCGACAATGGGCGGTCGCCACGACCGCCCACTGCCATGTCCGACGTCCGCAACGTTCCGCTCACCCAGTACCTGATCGAGGAGCAGCGCGCCGGCCGCATCGGCCCGGACCTGCGCCTGCTGATCGAGGTCGTCGCGCGCGCCTGCAAGCGCATCTCCATCGCCGTCGGCAAGGGCGCGCTCGGCGGCGTGCTCGGCGACGCGGGCGAAGCCGGCGCCGCCAGCATCAACGTGCAGGGCGAGGCGCAGAAGAAGCTCGACGTGCTGAGCAACGAGATCCTGATGGAAGCCAACGCCTGGGGCGGCCACCTCGCCGGCCTCGCGTCGGAGGAGATGGACCACTCGCAGCCCATCCCGGACGTGTATCCGCGCGGCAACTACCTGCTGCTGTTCGATCCGCTCGACGGCTCCTCGAACATCGACGTCAACGTCTCGGTCGGCACCATCTTCTCGGTGCTGCGCTGCCCGGAGGACGTCACCTCGCCCGCCGACGAGCACTTCCTGCAGCCGGGCACCGCCCAGGTCGCCGCCGGCTACTGCGTGTACGGGCCGCAGACGACGCTGGTGCTCACCGTCGGCAACGGCACGCACGCGTTCACGCTCGACCGCGAGGTCGGCAGCTTCGTCATGACCGTGCGCGGCATGCGCATCCCGGAGGAGACGAAGGAGTTCGCGGTCAACATGTCGAACCAGCGCTTCTGGGAACCGCCGATGCAGGCCTACGTCGCCGACCTGCTGGCGGGGAAGGAAGGGCCGCGCGGCAAGGACTTCAACATGCGCTGGATCGCGTCGATGGTCGCCGACGTGCATCGCCTGCTCACGCGCGGCGGCATCTTCAGCTACCCGCTGGACAGCAAGTGCGCGCCGAAGGGCGGCAAGCTGCGGCTGATGTACGAAGCCAACCCGATGGCGCTGCTGGTGGAACAGGCCGGCGGCGCCGCCAGCACCGGCCGCCAGCGCATGCTCGAGGTCCAGCCGACCGGCCTGCACCAGCGCGTGCCCGTCTTCCTCGGCTCGCGCAACGAAGTCGACGCCGCCGTCCGCTACCACGCCGCCCACGACGCGCGCTGAAAGGCGCGCCGCCGATCAGTTCTCGCGGGGCGTGTTGAGGACGAGCCAGTAGAGGCCGACCTGCTTGACCGCCCAGACGAAGCGCTCGAAGTCGACGGGCTTCTGGATGTAGCTGTTGACGCCCAGCGCGTACGCCGACTCCAGGTCGAAGGGCTCGGTGCTCGTGGTCAGCACGACCACCGGCAGGCTGCGCGTGCGCGGATCCTCGCGGATCGCCTGCAGCACCTCGCGGCCGTCCACGCGCGGCAGGTTGAGGTCCAGCAGCACGATCGAGGGCAGGTCGTCGGCGTTGCGATCGGCGTGGGCGCCGCGCGCGAACAGGTAATCGAGCGCTTCCGCGCCGTCGCGCACCACGACCAGCCGGTTCGCCACCTTCGCTTCGTCGAAGGCGATGCGGGTCAGCTCGACGTCGTCGGGGTTGTCCTCGACGAGCAGGATTTCCTTGTGCGTCATCCGGGGTTCCCGGCGGGTGCGTCGCCGGCGGCGGCCGGCAACTCGAGGTGGAAGGTGCTGCCTTCGCCGGGCGCGGATTCCGCGCGCAGGCGGCCGCCGTGGCGCTCGGCGACGCGGCTGGCGATGGCGAGGCCGAGGCCGTGGCCGGCGCCTTCTTCCGGCAGGTGCAGGCGCTGGAAGGGCTCGAAGATGCGCGCGGCCTGGCCCATGTCGAAGCCGCGGCCGTTGTCGCGGATGGCGATGTGCAGCACGTCGCCGACGCGATGCCCGCGCATGTCGAGCACCAGTTCGTCGCCGGAGAAGTTCCAGGCGTTGCGCACCAGCTGCGTGACCAGCAGTCGCAGCAGGCGCTCGTCGCCGGCGGCGAGCAGGCCCGGCGCGATGCTGGCCTGCACGCGCTTGCCGGTGCCTGCCTCCTGCAACTCCGCCAGCGCGAGCTCGGCGTAGAGGCCAAGGTCGACGGTCGCGCTCGCGGGCGAGTGCCGTTCCACCCGCGAGTAGTCGAGCAGCGCCTCGAGCAGGGCGCCCATCTTCGCCGCCGCGCCGCGGATGCGCGCCAGGTGCTCGCGGCCGGTCGCGTCCAGCGCGTCTCCGGACTGGCGCTCGAGCAGCGCCGAATAGGCTTCGATGATGCGCAGCGGCGCGCGCAGGTCGTGCGACAGCCCGTAGGCGAGCGCTTCCTGCTGGGCCAGCAGGTTCCGGAGCTGCGCGTCGCGCGCCTGCGGCGAAGCGTGCAGGGCGTCTTCGCCGGGCGCGCCCGCATCCATCGAGTGGCCGAGGTCGTCGGGCATGGGCGGGAGTATGCCCCTCCCCCGCGGGCCCCGGGTGCAGGCTCCATGAACGGCCGGGGCTCCGATACCGCACAATGCGCCCGTGTCCCCCGACCAGACCATCTTCCTCCTCATCCTCGCGGCGGGCCTGTACCTGTTCGTGAGCGAACGGCTGCGGGTCGACGTGACCGCGATGCTGCTTTTGCTGGCGATGGTCCTGACCGGCGTCCTGGATCCGCACCAGGCGCTGTCGGGCTTCGCCAGCGAACCGGCGATCATCGTCGCCGCGGTCTTCGTGATCTCGGGCGGGCTCGCCGCGACCGGCATCACCGAGCGCATCGGCCAGTGGATCGGGCGCGCGGCCGGCCACAGCGAGGCGCGCGCCGTCGGCGTGGTCATGCCCGCGGTGGCGGCGCTGTCGGCCTTCACCCACCACGTGATGGTCACGGCGATGATGCTGCCGATCCTGCAGCGCTACGCGCGCGAACGGCATCTCCCCGCGTCGCGCCTGCTGATGCCGATGTCGCTGGCGGCCTCGCTCGGCACCACGCTGACCCTCGTCAGCGCGCCCGCCTTCCTGCTCGCCAGCGACATGCTCGAGCGCACGCCCGGCGCCGAGGGCCTCGGCATCTTCTCGATCACGCCGATCGGCATCGCCCTGGTCGTGGTCGGCATCGGCTACATGCAGGCGGCGCGCTGGCTGCTGCCGCGGCGCAGCGGCGCCGGCGCGGACGACGACTACCTGCGCCTGGAGCGCTACCGCACCGAGCTGGTGGTGACCGAGGGCTCGCGCTGGAACACGCGCCCGCTCGAGGAACTGCAGAAGGCGCTCGGCGACAAGTTCCGCCTGCACGGCTGGGTCCGCGACGGCATGTTCCGCAGCGACCTGGGCGCGTCGAGCCCGCTGCTCGCCGGCGACCTGCTGCTGGTCGAAGCCGCGGCCGACGAGCTGCTCGCGCTGCACGACGACCCGGGCCTCGACCTCAACGCGATCTCGCGCTACGGCGGCAAGCTCGGCGAGGGCGAGCGCCAGCTCGTGCAGGCGGTGGTGGCGCCCGGCTCCGAGTTCATCGGCCGCTCGATCCGCGAGCTCGATTTCTCGCGCCAGTTCCACGCGCTGGTGCTGGGCCTGTGGCGTCGCGACGGCGACGTGGCGCAGCGCGTGGCCAACGAGCGCCTGCGCGAGGGCGACGTGCTGGTGCTGTGGGGCGAGTCCGCGCAGTTCGGCGACCTCGCCGCGCACCACGGCTTCCTGATGCTGGTGCCGTTCGCCGGCGAGGCCAAGCGCCGGCTGCGCGCGCCGCTGGCGCTGGCGATCCTGATCGCGACCGTGATCGCCGCCGCGACCGAGTGGCTGCCGGCGCCGCTCGCCTTCCTGCTCGGCGCGGTCGCGATGGTCGCCACCGGCTGCGTCGACATCAACCGCGCCTACCGCGAGATCGACGTGCGCATCTTCGTGATGATCGCCGGCGTCATCCCGCTCGGCATCGCGATGGAGCAGACCGGCACCGCCGACCTGCTGGCGCGCGGCCTGCTGCGCTTCGTCGCCGACTGGCCGACGCTGGGCGTGCTGCTGGTGCTGTTCGGCGCCGCCGCGCTGCTGACCCAGATCCTGTCGGATTCGGCGACGACGGTGCTGCTGGCGCCCATCGCGATCTCGCTCGCCGGCTCGCGCGGGCTGCCGCCGACGCCGTTCGTGGTGTGCACGGCGCTCGGCGCGGTGGTGGCGTTCCTGACGCCGATCGGGCACCACGGCAACCTGCTGATCCTGCGGCCGGGGCAATACCGCTTCGGCGACTTCCTGCTCGTCGGCCTGCCATTGACGGCGCTCATCGCCTTCGTCAGCGCCTGGCTCGCGCGCTGGCTCTGGCTCGCCGGCCCGCTGCTGCCGCACTTCTCCGCCTGATCAGAAAAGCTCGTGCTGCGGCGATGGCTTGCGGGGCGCGACGAACTTCGCGGCCGTGACCGGCGGCAGGCGACCGAAGCCCAGGCGCGCATGCGCCTTGCGGAAGCGCTGGCGCAGCAGCTGCGCGAACGGCCCCTCGCCGCGCATGCGGCTGCCGAACGCGCTGTCGTAATCCTTGCCGCCGCGCATCTGCTGCACCAGGCTCATCACGTGCGCGGCGCGCTCGGGATAGTGCAGCTGCAGCCATTCGCGCCAGACCTGCTTGAGCTCGTGCGGCAGGCGCAGCAGCACGTAGCCCGCGGACCGTGCGCCGTGGTCGCGCGCCGCCTCGAGGATGTGCTCCAGCTCGTGGTCGGTGACCATCGGCACGACCGGCGCCACCATCACGCCCACCGGCACGCCGGCTTCGTGCAGCGCGCGCATCGCGCGCAGCTTGCCGTGCGGCGCGGTGGCGCGCGGCTCCATGCGCGAGGCGAGGCGGTTGTCGAGCGTGGTGATCGAGAAGTGCACGGCGACCAGGCCCTCCCGCGCCATCGGCGCGAGCAGGTCGAGGTCGCGCTCGATCAGCGCGCTCTTGGTCACGAACTCGACCGGATGCTTGGTCTCGGCGAGCACCTCCAGCACCTGCCGCGTGATCCGGTGACGGCGCTCGATCGGCTGGTAGGCGTCGGTGTTGATGCCCAGCGCGATCACCGACGGCACGTAGCCGGGTTTCGCCAGCTCCTCGCGCAGCCGCTCGGCGGCGTTGGTCTTGGCGAACAGGCGCGTCTCGAAGTCGAGGCCCGGCGACAGGTCGAGGTAGGCGTGCGACGGCCGCGCGAAGCAGTAGACGCAGCCGTGCTCGCAGCCGCGGTAGGGGTTGATCGACTGGCTGAAGCCGACGTCGGGCGACTGGTTGCGGCTGATGATGCTGCGCGCGCGCTCCTCGGCGACCACGGTGCGCGGCGGCGCGACCGGTTCGCCGTCGTCGTCGAAGGCGTCGGCATAGACCGAGCCCCAGCCGTCGTCCTCGCCGTGCGCGATCGATTTCTCGAAGCGGCCGGCCACGCGCGACGCGGCGCCGCGGCCCTTGATCGGGGCCTGCGGCATGCGCGCATCGGGGCGGACGTCGGCGCTGGCGTCGAAGCCGTCTTCCATCCGCGCAGCCTACGCTGCTAACGTCGCAATGCCCGCGACCGGACGCTGAACCATTCATGCCGAATCCGCTGCGCGATCTCTGGGACTGGGCGGCCTCCGTGCCGCACATCGGCCTCTACCTGGCGCTCGGCTGGGTGCTCTACCTGCTGTGCCTCGGCGGATGGATCGTGCTGCAGAAACGCGCCCCGGTCGCGACCCTGAGCTGGCTGCTGGGGCTGGCCGCGCTGCCCTACCTCGGCTTCTTCGTCTACCTGGTGTTCGGGCCGCAGCGGATCCGCCGCCATCGCCTGCGGCGCGCGCGTTCGCACGTGTCGCTGCCCGGCAGCATCGGCGAGGCCGAGGGACCGGCGGAGCTGGCGACGCTCGCCGAGGCGACCAGCGGCCTGCCCGCGAGCACCGCGACCAGCGTGCGCCTGCTGGTCGACGGCGGCGCCACCTACGACGCGCTGCTCGAGGCGGTGCGCGGTGCGCGCCACCACGTGCACCTCGAGTACTACATCTTCGCCGCCGACCGGACCGGCACCGCGCTGCGCGACGCGCTCGTCGAACGCGCGCGCGCCGGCGTCGCGGTACGCCTGCTGCTCGACGCGGTGGGGTCCGGCGCCTGCCCGCGGCGCTTCCTGCAGCCGCTGCTCGACGCGGGCGGCGAGCTCGCCTGGTTCCACCCGATGCAGTTCGGCCGCATCTGGCGGCGGACCTGGGTCAACATGCGTTCGCACCGCAAGATCGTCGTCGTGGACGGGCGCACCGGCTTCACCGGCGGCATCAACGTGACCGACGAGGAGAACGAACGCCTGCGCGCCGACGCGTACCGCGACCTGCACCTGCGCATCGAGGGCGACGCGGTGCGCGGGCTGCAGCTGCTGTTCGTCGAGGACTGGGCCTACGCGACCGGGCAGCGCGACTTCATCTCGTCGGTGGCGCAATCCATGCCGCCGCGCGCGCCCGGCCCGATCGCCGCGCAGGTCCTCGGCTCCGGGCCGGATTCGCCGTGGGAGTCGATCCATCGCCTGCACGTCGCCGCGATCCAGGAGGCGAAGCAGCGCGTGTGGCTGGCGACGCCCTACTTCGTGCCCGGCGAGGCGGCGATGATGGCGCTCACCTCCGCCGCGCTCGGCGGCCTGGACGTGCGCGTGCTGGTGCCGCGGCGCAGCGACTCGCTGCTGGTGACGCTGGCGGCGCGCTCCTACTACGACGAACTGATGGCCGCGGGCGTGCGCGTGTACGAGTACGGACCGCGCATGCTGCACACGAAGGCGCTGCTGGTGGACGAAAGCCTGGCCATGGTCGGCAGCGCCAACTTCGACTCGCGCAGTTTCAGCCTCAACTTCGAGGTCGCGGTGCTGTTCCGGGACGGCGCGATCGCCTGCGAGCTGGCCCGGCATTTCGAAACCGACCTGGCGCACGCGCCGCGGGTGCGTGTCGACCGGCCCCGGCCGCTCTGGTCGGCGCGGCTGCCGGAAGCGCTGGCGCGGCTGCTCTCGCCCCTGCTGTGACGCCGCCACCGCTGTCGTCGCCCGCGCGCCGCCAGCGCCAGCGCCGGCGTCGCAGCGCGGCGCGAGGCGCTAGACTTGCCCGGCAAGGAGGCCCCGATGCCCTGGATCCTGCTCATCCTCGCCATCGCCGCTTTGGCGTTGGCCTGGCACAGCGCTTCGACGCCGGCGCTGGCGGCCGCGCTGCTTGCCGCGTTGCTGCTCGGCCTCGGCGCGATGCTGGCGTGGCTGGCGCGCCGCTCGCCGCGGCCGCGCCCGTGACCGTCCTCAGCGTCAACGTCAACAAGATCGCGGTGCTGCGCAAGTCGCGCGGCGGCGGCGCGCCGGACGTCGTGCGCGCGGCCCGCGCCTGCCTCGATGCGGGCGCGCACGGCATCACCGTGCACCCGCGCCCGGATGCGCGCCACATCCGCGCCGACGACGTGCTGGCGCTCGCGGCGCTCTGCCACGCGCGCGGCGTCGAGTTCAACCTCGAGGGCAACCCGTTCGCGCCGCCGCGCGAGGGCTATCCCGGCTTCCACGCGCTGTGCGCGCAGGCGCGGCCGGCGCAGGCCACGCTGGTGCCCGACGGCGACGCGCAGCTGACCTCGGACCACGGCTTCGACTTCGCCGCGGACGTCGACCGCCTGCGTCCGCACGTCGCCGCGCTGAAGACGCTCGGCTGCCGCGTCAGCCTGTTCGCCGACGCCGGCGCGCAGACCGACGTCGAAGCGGCGGCCGCGGTCGGCGCGGACCGCATCGAGCTCTACACCGGCCCGTTCGCCGAAGCCTTCGCGGC
>JBQCJF010000120.1:0-25330 GCA_051953015.1 Luteimonas sp. | reverse complement strand
CCTGCTGGCGCTGCCGCGCGCGCCGATGCTGGAAACGCGGCGCATCGCGCGCGCGGACCTGGTCGCGGCGCTGTCGCCGGAACGCATCGGGCTCGACCGCTTCATCGACGGCTGGTACTCCGACGACACGCAAGCGGCGTTGCGCGCCCTGCTTGCCCGCCTCGGCAAATAGTCACTCGCCGGTGGCGACGGGTCGGGCGGGGTCGCTGATCCAGCCGCTCCAGGAACCGGTGAACAGCTTCGCCCCGCGCAGCCCTGCATGCTCCATCGCGAGCAGGTGGTGGCACGCGGTCACGCCGCTGCCGCACATCGCGACCAGGCGCGCGGGATCGCGGCCTTCCAGCGCAGCCTCGAATTCGCGGCGCAGCGCTTCGGGCGACTTGAAGCGGCCGTCGGCGTGGTTTTCGGATTTCGGGGGGGTGCGCGCGCCGGGCCCGGGGCCGGGGACGCGGTCGAGCGGATCGGTTTCGCCGCGGAAGCGCGGCGCGGCGCGCGCGTCGAGCAGCAGGTCGCCCTGGTCGAGCCGCGCCTGCACGGTGACCGCGTCGAGCAGGCGCGCGGCATCGAACCCGTCCGTCGCGTAGTCCGTCGGCGCCGGCCGCGGCGCGAGCGCGTCCACGGGCAAGCCGAGCTGCGTCCAGCGCGCCCAGCCGCCGTCGAGCACCGCGACGCGCGCATGCCCGAGCGCTCGCAGCATGAACCACAGCCGCGCGGCGAAGGCGCCGTCGCCGTCGTCGTACGCGACCACCTGCGTCTCGCGCGCGATGCCCCAGGCGCCCAGGCGCGCGACGAAGTCGGCGGCGTCGGGCCAGGGGTGGCGTCCCTGGCCCGGCTTGCGGTGGTCGGACAGGTCGGTCTCGAGCTCGACGCGGACCGCGCCGGGAATGTGCGATTCCGCGTACAGCCGCGCGCCCGCGCCGCGGTCGGCGAGCGACACGCGGCAGTCGGCGACGACGAGGCCCGGCTCGCCGAGCCGCGCGGCCAGGTCTTCCGCCTGCACCAGGGTGGTCCATCCGCCGGTCACGTCGTCCATCACGCGCGCTCCAGTCGTTGCCGCAGGTTGAGCAGGATCGAAGCGGTCGCGCCCCAGATGCGCAGGCGCGGCTGCCCGCGATCGGCGAACTCGAGCACGGTGCGCTCGCTGCCCTGCCATTGCAGCGGCACGCGGCGCAGGTTCGCTTCGGCCATCAGGAATTCCAGCGGCACTTCGAACACCTCGTCCACCTCGCGCGGGTCCGGCCGCGGCGCGTAGTCCGGCGCGATCGCGGCGACGAGCGGCAGCACGAGGAAGCCGGTGACGGTCGCCAGCGGATCGAGCCAGCCCAGCGGCGACAGCGCCGCCGGCGCCAGGCCGATTTCCTCGCCGGTCTCGCGGATCGCGGCGGCTTCCGCATCGCGGTCGCCCGGCTCGATCCTGCCGCCGGGAAAACTCACCTGCCCCGCATGCTGGCGCAGCGCGTCGGTGCGGCGCGTGAGCAGCACCTGCATGCCTTCGGCGCGCGGCACCAGCCCCAGCAGCACCGCGGCGGGCACCGGTGCGGCCGCCGGCAGCAGCCCGGCGACTTCATCGAGGTTCCAGGCCGGCGCGGCCGGGGCCTGCGCCAGCGGATGCAGGACCGCGGCGATGCGCCGCAGCGCGTCGGGCGCCGGCAGGCCGGACAGCGGCATCAGTCGCCGCCGCGCGCGTCCAGGCGCTCCATCACCCGCAGGCGCGCGTCGTCGTCCATCGTCGGCCACGCGGCGATCTCGGACACGCTGCGCCCGCAGCCCGCGCACAGGCCGTCCGCGCCGAGCTCGCACACGCCCACGCAGGGGCTGAGCACGAGGCGCTGCGCGGGAAATCCGGGGGAAAGCATGCGGCGAATATAGCAACGCCGGCACGGGGCCGGCGTTGCGTCTTCCTGTCCTGGCGGCGTCGCTTACTTGACGCTGACCAGCTTGATCTCGAACTGCACCGCGACGTTCGGCGGGAACGGGCTGCGCGGATCGTTGCCGAAGGCCTTCTCCGGCGGCAGCACGACTTCCCACTTCGAGCCCTGCGGCATCATCAGCAGGATCTCGCGGATCGCCGGGATCTCGATCTCGCTGAGCTTGGTCGGGTTCATCTTCTGCGCGGGCGGCGCGGGCGTCGGCTGCTGCGACCACGGGAACGGACCGGCGACTTCCAGCTCGACGGTGCTCGCCTGGGTCGGCTTGGCGCCCGAACCGGTCTCGATGACGCGGTACTGCACGCCGTCGGCCAGCGTCTTCACGCCCGCCTTGGCCTTGTTCTGCGCCAGGTAGGCGTCGCTCTTGGACTTGTTCTCGGCGGCGGCCTTGTCGAACTCGGCCTTCGCCTTGGCCTGCAGGCGCTGCTGCATCGCCTGGTAGACGGTGCGCATCTGGTCGACCGGCACGGCCGGATCCTTCTTCGCGAAGCCGTCCTGGAGCGCCTTGGTCATCGTGGCCACGTCCAGGGCTTCGCCGCTCTCGGCGGTTTCGCGGCCGAGCTGGTAACCGAGCGCGTAGCTCAGCTTGCCCTTGTCGGAGGTGAGGTCCTGCGCGCTGGCCAGGCCGGTCGCGGTCAGGGTCAGGGCCGCGAGGGCGGCGGCGGCGAGCACGCGCGACTGCATAAAGCGCAACTTCATTCGGTGGAACCTCCGGGGGTGGGCACGCACCCCATGGCTTGCATGGGGCGCGCTAGGATAGCGGTCGCAGGGCTTAACTGCCACTGACGACCCACCTCCGACCGCGGGCGCGGCGCCGAGTTCCGCGCCTGCCCAACGCCTGCCCCACGCCAGCCCGAACCCCACCACGATGACCGATCCCGTCCTCCTCAGCACCGATCGCGGCGCCGTCCGCGTGCTCACCGTCAACCGCCCCGACAAGCTGAACGCGCTGGACCTGGCGACCCTGGACGCCCTCCAGGCCGCCTTCGACGCCGCCGCGGCCGATCCGGCGGTGCGGGTCGTGGTGCTGACCGGCGCCGGCCCGAAGGCCTTCGTCGCCGGCGCCGACATCGCCCAGATGAACACGCTGACCCCGGCCCAGGGCCGCGACTTCGCCCTCCGCGGCCAGCGGATGATGCGCACGGTCGAGACCCTGCCCAAGCCGGTGATCGCGATGGTCAACGGCTTCGCCCTCGGCGGCGGCCTGGAGCTGGCGATGTGCTGCCACCTGCGCATCGCCGCCGACACCGCGAAGGTCGGGCAGCCGGAAGTGAACCTCGGCCTGATCCCGGGCTTCGGCGGCAGCCAGCGGCTGCTGCGCCTGGCCGGCCGCGCGGCGACGCTGGAACCCTGCCTCACCGGCGCGCCCGTCGACGCGGCGCGCGCGCTGCAGCTGGGCATCGTCAACCGCGTCGCGCCGGCGGCCGAGCTCGAGGCGCAGACCATGGCGCTGGCGGAGCAGCTCGCCGCGTCCGCGCCGCTGGCGCTGCGCGGCGTGCTCGACTGCGTCAACTTCGGCGGCGAGTGCGCGATCGGGGAAGGCCTCGCGTACGAAGCCGCGCAGTTCGGCCTGATGTTCGCCACCGAGGACATGCGCGAGGGCACCGGCGCGTTCCTGGCACGGCGCAAGCCGGAATTCCACGGCCGTTGAGCGGCGGCGCCTGCCCCTGCTGCGGCTGCGCGGCGGCGGCCGGCGCACCGGCGCACGCGATCGTCGCGGCGCTGCGGGACGACGACCTGGATGCCGCGATGACGCTCGGCCTGCTCGAGCCGGCATCGACATGCGCGGCCTGCGCGCCGGGATGCCGCGACCAAGTCGACGCCGCGCGCGCCGCGCGGTGGCAGGCGCTCGCCGCGCGCGAACGCCATCGCGCGCGGGCGCTGCGCCTCGAACTCCGCGAGCGCGAGCGCGCCGAACGCCGCAAGCCCGCGCCCGCGACCGATGCGGGGCTCGCGGCCGCGGACGCCGCGCCCGCGTCCACGCCCGCGCTTCCGCCCGCGGCGGCGGCGGCGCTGGAACGCGCTAAGGCGCGCGCCGCGGCGGGTCGTGGATGAGCCCGGCGAGGAAGCCCGCGAAGAAGGCCGCGAAGAAGGCCGCGAAGACGAGCCTGCTGCGCCCGGCCGAGATCCGCGAGCTGTTCGCGCGCCTGGCCGAACTCGATCCCGACCCGAAGACCGAGCTCGCGTATTCGACGCCCTTCGAACTGCTCGTCGCGGTGATCCTGTCCGCGCAGGCCACGGACGTCGGTGTCAACAAGGCGACGAAACGGCTGTTCCCCGTCGCCAACACGCCGGCCGGGCTCGTCGCGCTGGGCGAAGCCGGCCTGAAGCGCTACATCTCCAGCATCGGCCTCTACAACGCGAAGGCCGCCAACGTCATCGCCATGAGCCGGCTGCTGGTCGAGCAGCACGGCGGCGAGGTGCCGCGCACGCGCGAGGCGCTCGAGGCGCTGCCCGGCGTCGGCCGCAAGACCGCCAACGTCGTGCTCAACACCGCCTTCGGCGAGCCGACCATCGCGGTGGACACGCACATCTTCCGCGTGTCCAACCGCACCGGGCTGGCGCCCGGCGCGACGGTGCGCGCCGTGGAGGACGGCCTGGTCGCCGTGGTGCCGCCCGAATACCGCCAGGGCGCGCACCACTGGCTCATCCTCCACGGCCGCTACACCTGCAAGGCGCGCAGGCCCGAATGCTGGCGCTGCCCGATCCGCGACATTTGCCGCTGGCCGGACAAGGCCGCGTTCATCGATCCACCCTAGAAGCGGAATTCGCCCCAGACGCCGAATTCGTTCGTTTCCAGGTCGACGGTGCCGGCGTCGTTGCCGCGGTCGGTGTGCTTGTAGACGGTGGCGAGCTTCACGCCCTTGATGACCGGGAACTCGACGCCGACGTTGTAGTACGTGTCCTGCAGGCTCGGGTCCAGCGTCTTGCTCGGATCGGCCTGGTCGTAGCGCGCGAACAGGATGGTGCCGCCCTGGCCCAGCCCGATGCTGCCCCACGCCGACCAGCCGCTGGCCTTGTCCGACGCGGCCGACAGCACGTTGTTCCAGTTCTTCGCCTGGAAGTACTCCACGCCGAAGCGGGTGTTGCCCGCGGCGTAGGCGGCGATGAAGTCCACGCGGTTGGCGGTGTGCTCCGCGTCGACCGTTCCGGTTTCCTTGCCCAGCGTGCCCGAATACGCGCCGACGCCGAGCACGGTGCTGGCGGTCGGGGCGAAGCTGACGCGGCCTTCGAAGTCCAGGCCCTTGCTGCGGCCCGGGTTCTTGTAGCCGTTGCCGTTGACCGCGGCGACGGCATATTCCATCGAGCCGCCGGCGAGCTTGCCGCTGGCGTGCACGCCCCAGTCGGCCGACGTGCCGAACTTCAGGCGATCGACCAGGGTGTTCTCGACGTAGCGCATCCCGTAGGCGTTCTCCGCGAACGGCACCCACGGCAGGTCGGTGGAACCGGCGCGCAGCACGAACGCATCGCCGACCGTGTACTGGACGTAGGCCTTCTTGTTGTAGAGCTCGGTGGCGCCGATCGCCGACGAATACTGGAAGTCGGTGGTCAGGTTGACCGCCCACCTGTCGTCGAACTTGTGGTCGACGCCGAGATAGAAGCGCTTGATGTCGAACGCGGTGCCCGACTTCGCGGTCTTCGCGCCGCCGCTGGTGTCGTCGATGCTGGTGAAGTCGTAGTACATGCGGCCGCTGATCTTCGTGTCGTTGACCAGCTTCGCCAGGCCGGCGACCTTGTCGGCCGAGGCCTGCGCGTCCCCGGCCGCCTTCGCCGAAGCGACGTTGATGTCGGACTGCGCGTCCGTGCGCTCCTGCAGCGCCTCGACCTGCGCCTGCAGCGCGGCGATCTGCGCGCGGAGCGCGTCGAGGTCGGCCGCCTGCGGCGCCGCCTGCTGGGCGTGCGCGGGGTTCGCGGCCAGGAGCGCGGCCGCGACGGCGGCCGACACGAGGTTGAAACGCATGCTGTCGAGGCGCATGACTCTCTCCGATGGATGTGCTTGGGTGAAGGCGACGGTCGCGGTCGCCGGACGGCGTGAAGAATCCGTTGGAAACATGACTGTTTGACGACAGCGAAGGCGGCTTTCGCCCGTCGCGGCGCTGACACGCGGCTGTCATGCGCCGGTCTTGGTCCTGTCACGGGCGACGGGTGGAATGCCGGCAGTTCCTCCACTCCCCGTCACGGAGACCGCGACATGCCCCGTTCCAACCAGATCCGCATCGCCGCCGTCGCGCTGGCGACCACGCTCGCCTTCGGCGCCGCCACCGCCGCGGCCGCCGAGGTCACCGGCGCCGGTTCCAGCTTCGTCTACCCGGTGCTCTCCAAGTGGTCGGCGGCGTACGCCGAGCAGACCGGCACGCGCATCAACTACCAGTCGATCGGCTCGGGCGGCGGCATCGCCCAGATCAAGGCGGCGACCGTCGACTTCGGCGCTTCGGACAAGCCGCTGTCCGCCACGGAGCTGAAGCAGTCCGGCCTCGGCCAGTTCCCGGTCGTCATCGGCGGCATCGTGCCGGTGGTGAACGTGCCCGGCGTCGCCGCCGGCGCGATGAAGCTCGACGGCGCCACCCTCGCCGGCATCTACCTCGGCGAGATCACGCGCTGGAACGACCCCGCGATCGCCGCGCTGAACGGCGGCCTGAAGCTGCCGGACGCCAGGATCACCGTCGTCCACCGCTCCGACGGCTCGGGCACCACCTTCAACTTCACCAACTACCTGTCGAAGGTGAGCGCGGAATGGAAGTCGAAGGTCGGCGAAGGCACGGCCGTGTCCTGGCCCACCGGCATCGGCGGCAAGGGCAACGAGGGCGTCGCCGCGTACACGAAGCAGGTCGTCGGCGGCATCGGCTACGTCGAGTATGCCTACGCGTTGCAGAACAAACTGGCCTTCAGCCGCATGCAGAACGCCGCCGGCAACTTCGTGCAGCCGCGCGACGAGACCTTCTCGGCCGCCGCCGCCACCGCGGACTGGAACTCGGCGCCCGACTTCAACGTGATCATGACCAACGCCCCGGGCGACCAGGCGTGGCCGATCACCGCGACCACCTGGGCGATCATGTACAAGAAGCCGAAGGACGCCGCGCGCTCCAAGGCCGCGCTGGACTTCTTCCGCTGGTCCTTCGAGAACGGCCAGTCGCAGGCGGCCTCGCTCGACTACGTCCCGCTGCCGCCGGCGCTGGTGCAGCGCATCGAGGCCTACTGGGCCGCCAACATCCGCGGCTGAGTGGCGCCGCGCATGAACGCCACGATCCCGCGCACCGTGCCGGCCGCCGCCGGCGGGCGCGAGCGCGCCGACGCACTCGCCGACCGCGGGTTCGCGTGGCTCGTCGGCGCCGCCGCGATGCTCGTGCTGCTGGTGCTCGGCGCGGCCGCGCTGTCGATGCTGTGGGGCGGTCGCGAGGCGTTCTCGGCCTTCGGCCCCGGCTTCCTGTGGTCGCGCGAATGGGATCCGGTGGGCCAGCGCTTCGGCGCGCTCGTGCCGATCTACGGCACGGTCGTCACCGCGGTCATCGCCATGCTGATCGCGGTGCCGGTGAGCTTCGGCATCGCGATGTTCCTCACCGAAGTCGCGCCGAAGTGGATGCGCGGCGCGATCGGCGCGGCGATCGAGTTGCTGGCGGCGATCCCCTCGATCATCTACGGCATGTGGGGCCTGTTCGTGCTGGTGCCGGTGCTCGCCGAGCACGTGTATCCGTGGGTCGACGCGCACCTGGGCGGGCTGCCGCTGGTCGGCGCGCTGTTCTCCGGTCCGCCGCTGGGGCTGGGCATGTTCACGGCCGGGCTGGTGCTCGCGGTGATGGTGGTGCCGTTCATCGCGTCGATCATGCGCGAGGTCTTCCTCACCGTGCCCGTGCGCCTGAAGGAATCGGCCTACGCGCTCGGTTCGACGCGCTGGGAGGTGGTGCGCGACGTGGTTCTCCCCTACACCCGCTCGGCGGTGGTCGGCGGCGTCTTCCTCGGCCTCGGCCGCGCGCTCGGCGAGACCATGGCGGTCACGTTCGTGCTGGGCAACGCGCACGAGCTCACCGCATCGCTGCTGATGCCGGGCAACTCGATCGCGGCGACGATCGCCAACGAATTCACCGAGGCGGATTCGGCGATGTATCGCTCGTCCCTGGTGGCGCTGGGTTTCGTGCTGTTCCTGGTCACGTTCGCGGTGCTGGCCCTGGCGCGGCTCATGCTGCACCGCCTCGCGCGGCGCGAGGGACGCTGACATGTCCTCGCTCCATGCGTATCGCCGCGCCAAGGACGTGGTCGCACAGCTCCTGGCGGTCGCGGCGACACTGTTCGGCCTGTTCTGGCTGGCGTGGATCGTCTGGACGACCCTGCGCAACGGCCTGGCGGCGCTGACGCCGGCGCTGTTCACGCAGATGACGCCGCCCCCGGGGGAAACCGGCGGCCTGCTCAACGCTTTCTTCGGCAGCGCGCTGATGAGCCTGCTCGGCGTCGTCGCGGGCGCGCCGATCGGCATCCTCGCCGGCACCTTCCTCGCCGGCGCATTCCGCGTGGAGCCGGGCCGCAACCGCTGGGCCGCGCGGCTTGCCGGCGGCGTGCGATTCGTCAACGACATCCTGCTGTCGGCGCCGTCGATCGTGCTCGGCCTGTTCGTGTACACGCTGGTCGTCGCCCCGAGCGGGCACTTCTCCGCGCTGGCCGGCGGCATCGCCCTGGCGCTGATCGTGCTGCCGGTGGTGGTGCGCACCACCGACGAGATGCTGCGGCTGGTGCCGGCGCAGATGCGCGAGGCCGCGCTCTCGCTCGGCGTGCCGCAGTGGAAGGTGACGGTGCAGGTGCTGTACCGCGCCTCCCTGCCCGGCATCGCCACCGGCATCCTGCTGGCGCTGGCCCGGATCTCGGGCGAGACCGCGCCGCTGCTGTTCACCGCGCTCAACAACCAGTACTGGTCCGCGGACGTGTCCGCGCCGATGGCGAACGTGCCGGTCGTGATCTTCCAGTACGCGATGAGCCCCTACGACAGCTGGCATTCGCTGGCCTGGGCGGGCGCGTTCGTCCTCACCCTGTTCGTGCTGCTGGTCAGCCTCCTCGCGCGCGCCGTCGTGGCGCGCAACCGGGTGCGCCATGACTGACGCCGCCTCCCCTTCCTTCGTTGCGACCATGGCCATGAACGACGCCATCCCTGCTTCCGCCGCCACCCGTCCCGCGCCGGTCGCTGCCGCGCAGCCGCCGAAGCTCGCCGCCCGCGGCCTCGACTTCTGGTACGGCGACACCCGCGCGGTCAAGGACATCGCGCTCGACGTCCCGGAGAAGCGCGTCACCGCGCTGATCGGCCCGTCGGGCTGCGGCAAGTCCACGCTGCTGCGCGTGTTCAACCGCATCTACGCGCTCTATCCCGGCCAGCGCGCCACCGGCCAGGTGCTGCTGGACGGGGAGAACGTCCTCGACCCGAAGTACCCGATGAACCGGCTGCGCAGCAAGGTCGGGATGGTGTTCCAGAAGCCGGTGCCGTTCCCGATGACGATCTTCGAGAACGTGGCCTACGGCATCCGCCACCACGAGCGTCTGTCGAAGGCGGAGATGGCCGCGCGGGTCGAGTCGGCGTTGCGCCAGGCGGCGCTCTGGGACGAGGTCAAGGACAAGCTCGACCGTAACGCGCTGGGCCTGTCCGGCGGCCAGCAGCAGCGCCTGTGCATCGCGCGCGCCGTCGCGCTGAAGCCGGAGGTGCTGCTGCTCGACGAACCGACCTCGGCGCTGGACCCGATCTCGACCAGCCGCATCGAACAACTGGTCGAGGAGCTCAAGCGCGACTACACGATCATGATCGTGACGCACAACATGCAGCAGGCGGCGCGCGTGTCCGACTACACCGCGTTCATGTACCTGGGCGACCTCGTCGAGCACGGGCCGACCTCCACCATCTTCTCCAATCCCTCGAAGCAGCAGACCGAGGACTACATCACGGGGCGTTTCGGATGAACCAGCAGCCGCACGACCACATCGTCAAGAGCTACGACGAAGAGCAGCGACGCCTCCAGGGCGAGTTGCTGCGCATGGGCGCGATGGCGGCGTCGCAGCTGCAGGCCGCGCTCGACGTGGTCGACCGCCGCGACGACCGCGCCGCGCAGCGGGTGATCGACAACGACGTCGCGATCGACCAGCTCGAGTACGAGACCAGCCAGGACGTGATGAAGCTGAGCCTGCGCGGCCCGCTCGCGCGCGACCTGCGGCAGATCCTGGCCTCGCTGCGGATCGCCTCGGACATCGAGCGCATCGGCGACTACGCGGCGAACGTCGCCAAGCGCTCGATCGCGCTGAACGCCGCGCCGCCCCTGCCGCACACGCTCGGCCTGCGCGCGCTCGGTGCCCTGGCCCTGCGCCAGCTCGAAGACGTGCTGGCTGCCTACCGCGACGGCGACGCCGACGCCGCCCAGCGCGTGCGCGCCGCCGACGCCGAGCTCGACGCGCGGTACACCGGCCTGTTCCGCGAGCTGCTGACCTACATGATGGAGGACGCGCGCAACATCACCCCGTGCACGCACCTGCTGTTCATGGCCAAGAACATCGAGCGCATCGGCGACCACGCGACCAACATCGCCGAGAACGTCTGGTTCCTCGTGCACGGCGACAACGACCTGCCGCCGCGCGACAAGCGCGACGAGAGCAGCAGCGCGACGGGCTGAGGCGCGGGGCCCGCCGCGCCGGCCGATGGGTTACTCGCCGGCGGTGGCGTAGATCGAACCGGCCTCGAGCAGCGCGTCCTGCCGACCGGCGTCGCAGACCGCGTAGACGAAGCCCTTGTACAGGCCGAAGCCGGCGGCCTCGCCGGCCTTGTTCATCGCCAGGAACGCGACCTGCCAGCCCTTGCTGCTGGCGGGCCGCTTGCGCACCACGCGCCCGATCGCTTCCCGGCAGGCGTCCAGCGGACTGCGGCCCTGCCGCATCAGCTCGACCACGAGGAAGCTGGCGGCGTTGCGGATCATCTCCTCGCCCACGCCGGTGGCGGTGGCCGCTCCAACCTCGTTGTCCACGTACAGTCCATCGCCGATCAGCGGCGAGTCGCCGACGCGTCCGTGGAGCTTCCAGGCCATGCCGCTGGTGGTGCAGGCGCCGGCGAGCTTTCCGTCGGCGCCGAGCGCGAGGATGCCGAGGGTGTCGTGGTTCGCCTTGTTGCCGGGCAGCTTGTCGAGCTCGGAATTCGCGCGCGGCCGGTAGTCGGAAGTCTCCAGCCATTCGCGCCAGCGCTGCTCGGCTTCCGGCGTGATCAGCCGCGTCTTCCCGAAACCCTGCTGCACGGCGAACTGCTGCGCGCCCTCGCCCACCAGCCGCACGTGCGGCGTCTTCTCCATCACCGCGCGCGCGACCGACACCGGATGCAGGATGTCCTCGATCGCGGCGACCGCGCCGCAGCGGCCGTCGCCGTCCATGATGCTGGCGTCGAGCGTCAGCACGCCGTCGCGGTCGGGGTTGCCGCAATGGCCGACGCTCGCGTTGCACAGGTCGGCCTCGGCCCAGCGCGCGCCGGCCTCGACCGCGTCCAGCGCGGAACCACCGGCCCGCAGCGTCCGCCACGCGGCCTGGTTGGCACCGACGCCGAAGTCCCAGGTGGAGACGACGCGCGGCTTCACCGCGGCACCCGCCTCGGTGCCGCCGCGGGCGCCGGCACCGGTGCGCGCGCCGGTCGCGATGCCGGCGGGCAGGGCCAATGCGGCCGCGGACAGCAGGCCGGACCGCAGGAAACGGCGGCGTTCGTTCATGGCGCGCTCCCGGGGGCCGATGCGGCGCTCGTGGCGCAGGGCGAGGCCGGCAGGTCCGCGGGATGCGTGCCCCATCCGTCGATCGGCGGCGCGTCCGTCAGCGCGTAGGCGACGGTGCCGCCGCCGCGCAGCGCCGACCAGTCGATCCAGGCCTGCGGATGCGGCTCGCCGCCGACGGCGAGGCCGGCGACGTATTGCTGCCCGGCGGGATCGGCGCCGGGCGCTTCGATCATTAGCGTCCTGCCGCCCTCGAGGTCGATCTCCAGGTGCGGGAAGCGCGGCGCGTGCAGCAGCAGCTGTCCGGTGCCCGGCACCGCGGGATACATGCCGAGCGCGCTGAACAGGTACCACGCCGACATCGTGCCGAGGTCGTCGTTGCCGGTGACGCCGTCGGGCGCGTCGCGGAACAGCGCCTGCGCCGCGCGCACGACCAGGTCGGTCTTCCACGGCTGGCCGAGCAGCACGTACATCCACGGCGCATGCAGGTCCGGCTCGTTGTTCGGGTTGTAGCGGTACTGGTTGTAGTAGCTGTACGGGCCGACCACCCAGTTCGCGCGCGCGCCGCCCCGCGGGTCCGCCAGCAGCGCGTCGTACGCGAAGAACGCGTCGAGGCGGTCGCGCGCCTTGCCGATCCCGCCCATCGCCGCCGCCAAGCCGGGCACGTCGTCCTGCACCAGCCACTGGTACTGCCAGGCGGTGCCTTCGTGGAAGCCCTGGTCGGAACGCGGGCTGTAGGCGCCATGCGTGGGCTCGAAGAACGCGCCGCCCTCGATGCGCGGGCGCGGGAATCCGGCGAAGCCGAGCGACGGATCGCGCACGTCGGGATCCCACACGCGCCGCCAGTTGCCCGCCCGCGCACGCAGCGTCGCGGCCGGCGCGGTCTCGCCGAGGCCCGATGCCATCTGCGAGAGCGCGCAGTCGGCGAGCGCGTATTCGAGCGTCGCCGAGCCGCCGTGGTGCGGGTCGGCGTCCATGCCCTTGGACGGGAACGCGCGGTCGTAGGGCACGTAGCCCTCCGCGATGTAGGTGTCGTTGCCGGCGCGGCCCTGCGCGCGCGACATCGCCGGCGGCCGGCCGTCCGCGTTCTGCCACAGCGCGTCCCAGGCTTCGCGCTCGCGCCCCTGCAACGCGCCGAAACGCCACAGGTCGACCAGCCACGGCGTGACCGGATCGCCGGTCATGACGTTGGTCTCGAAGTTCGCGTAGCCCCAGCGCGGCAGCCAGCCCATCTGTTCGTGGATCGCGAGCATCGAGCGCGCGATGTCGCGCGCGCGCGCCGGACGCAGCATCGCGAGCAGCTGGTTCTGGCTGCGGTAGGTGTCCCACAGCGAGAAGTACTCGTAGTACGTCCAGCCGTCGGCGCCGTGGATGAGGTCGTCGTAGCCGCGGTAGCGGCCGTCGGCGTCGCTGCCGGTGAGCGGCTGCAGCAGCGCGTGGTAGAGCGCGGTGTAGAACACGGCGCGGTCGGCGTCGCCGGCGCCGTCGACGCGCACCGACGTGAGTTCCTTACGCCATGCGGCCTGCGCCTGGGCGCGCATCGCGTCGAAGCCCAGCAGGCGCCCGCCGCGCTTGCCTTCCGCCTCGAGGTTGCCGCGCGCGCCGTCCGCGTCCACGTGCGAGATCGCGCTGGTCGCGGTGACGCTGCGCGCGACATCCAGGTCGAACTCGAGCCAGGCGCCGTTGGCGACGTCCCACTGCACGCCGACGCTGCGCCGCGATCCGGGCACGCCGCCCTCGCGATCCCAGGTGCCGAAGGCCTTGAACGGCCGGTCGAACTCGATGCGGAACCAGGTCGTGTACTGCGCGCCGCCGCAGAAGCTGTTCGTGACCAGCTTGCCCTGCACGACGCGGTCGCCGACGACTTCGATCACGCTGCCGACGACTTCGTGCTTCTCGTTCGCCTGGCCGACGTTCACGAGCACGCGCCCGGTCTGCGCGCCGGGCGCGAAGGTGTAGCGCTCCGCCGCCGCGCGCGTGAGCGCGGTGGCTTCGGCGTCGATGCCGGCGGCATCCCGGCCATCGGCGCCGAGCAGGTGCACGCGGTAGTAGCCGGCCTCGCCGACCTCGCCCTCGTGCGTGTATGCCGCCGCGTACTTCTGGTAGTCGAACGGCGCGGCCTTCGGATCGGCGGTGTCGAAGTCGCCCCCCGGTCCGATGCTGCCGGTCACCGGCAGCACCGCGACCTGCCCGCCCTGCGCCCAGCAGCCGGCGCCCGACAGGAAGGAATGGCCGAAACCGCGGATCTTCGGATCGTCGTAGCGATAGCCCGCGTAGTGTTCGGTGATCGGGCTCACCTGGATCAGGCCGAACGGCGCCGATGCGCCGGGGAAGGTGTTGCCCTCGCCCTGCGTGCCGATGAATGTGTCCACCTCGCGCACCGGATCCTTCGGCACCGCCGCGGCGGCCGACGCGCCCGCGACCTGCGCGCTGGCGGACAGGGCTGCGCAAAGCAGCGCCGCGAAGCGCGGTCCGCGGCGGGAATCGCGGGGAATGGTCATCGGCGGGCCCCAGGCGCGAAAACCGCATCGTGCGGCCCGCTCGCCCGCACGGTCAACACGCTGCTACGCTGTCGCGATGGATGAAGTCCCCGCCCCCGCCACGGCACCCGCGCCCGCTCCGACGCCCGCGTTCAAGCCCATGGCGGAGCGTTTTCGCGGCTACCTGCCGGTGGTGGTGGACGTGGAGACCGGCGGCTTCGACTGGAACCGGCACGCGCTGCTCGAGCTCGCCGCGATCCCGATCGAGATCGGCGCCGACGGCCGCCTGGTGCCCGGCGAAGTCTCGTGCTCGCACTTCGAGCCGGCGCCGGGCACCGAGATCGATCCGAAGTCGCTCGAGGTCACCGGCATCATCCTCGACCATCCGTTCCGCATGGCCCGGCCCGAGCGCGAGGGCCTCGACCATGTGTTCGCCGCGGTCCGCGCGGCGGTGCGCCGCCACAACTGCCAGCGCGCGATCCTGGTCGGGCACAACGCGCACTTCGACCTGAACTTCCTCAACGCCGCGGTGGCGCGCGTGCAGCACAAGCGCAATCCGTTCCACCCCTTCAGCGTGTTCGACACGGTGTCGCTGGCCGGCGTCGCCTACGGGCAGACGGTGCTCGCGCGCGCGGTGCAGGCCGCGGGCTTCACCTGGAAGAGCGACGAGGCGCATTCGGCGGTGTACGACGCCGAGCGCACCGCCGAGCTGTTCTGCCGGATCGCGAACGCCTGGCAACCGTCGTAGCGCCTACGGCGAGGCGAGCTTGAGGCCGACGATGCCGGCGACGATGAGCACCAGGCTGACCATGCGTCCCGCGTTCGCCGGCTCGCCCAGCAGCACGATGCCGAGGATCGCGGTGCCCACGGCGCCGACGCCGACCCAGACCGCGTAGGCCGTGCCGACCGGCAGCGACTTCATCGCGATGCCGAGCAGGCCGAGGCTGATCGCCATGGACGCGACCGTCGCGACCGTCGGCCACGGCTTCGTGAAGCCGTCGGTGTACTTGAGACCGATGGCCCAGCCGATCTCGAACAGGCCCGCAAGCACCAGCACCAGCCACGACATCGCGTTCCTCCCGGGACTCGTGCGCTGCGTCAGGCGAGGCCGCGCTGGCGCACGGCCTCGAACAGCGCGACGCCGGTGGCGACGGAGACGTTGAGGCTTTCGGTCGCGCCCGGCATCGGGATCTTCGCCAGGCTGTCGCAGGACTCGCGCGTGAGCCGGCGCAGGCCGTCGGCTTCGCCGCCCAGCACGATCGCGACGTTGCCCCTGAGATCCAGCGCGTACAGCGACGCATCGGCGTCGCCGGCGAGGCCGTGGATCCAGACGCCGAGCTTCTGCAGGTCGCGCAGGCAGCGCGAGAGATTCGTGCAGCGGATCACCGGGATGCTGTCGGCCGCGCCCGCCGAGGTCTTGCGCACGGTCGCGTTGACCTGCACCGCCTTGTCGCGCGGGATGACGACGGCGGTGACGCCGGCGGCGGCCGCGCTGCGCAGGCAGGCGCCGAGGTTGTGCGGGTCCTGCACGCCGTCGAGCACCAGCACCAGCGCGCGCCCGCCGGCGGCTTCGACCAGCGCGGGCAGCTCGTGCTCGTCCCAGGTCTTCGCCGCGGCGTAGCGCGCGACCGCGCCCTGGTGGCGCAGGCCGCCGGCGACGCCGTCGAGCGCCTGCTGGGCGACGCGGCGCACGTCGATGCCCCTGCGGCGCGCCTCGCCCTCGATCGCGACGATCCGCGGATTCTTCGCGCCGGCCTCGAGCAGCACCTCGCGCACGTTCTCCGCGTCGTGCTCCAGCGCCGCCGACACCGCGTTGATCCCCGCCACCCACTGTGAATCCTTGCTCATGTGCGCCCCGGAGAGTGGAAGAGCGATTTTGCCACGGATGAACACGGATCAACTCGGATCAAGCAAAAGCAAGCTCCTTTGCCTTATCCGTGTTTATCCGTGTAGATCCGTGGCTAATAGGCTTTTTTCTTGCGTTTGGCGGGCTGGCCGCGCGGCGGCGGCGGCGCGGGCTCGACGCGGCCGCGGTCCTCGACCAGGCGGAAGTCGATCTTGCGTTCCTCGAGGCTGGCCTTGAGCACGACGATGCGGACGCGGTCGCCCAGGCGGTACTCGCCGCCGCGGCGCTCGCCGGAAAGCATCTTCCGCACCGGGTCGAACTTGTAGAAGTCGTGCGGCAGCTGGGTCACGTGCACCAGGCCGTTGACCTTGGACTCGTCGAGCTCGACGAACAGGCCGAAGCTGGTGACGCCGCTGATGGTGCCGTCGAACTCGCCGCCGACGTGCTGCTCCATCCACGCGGCGCGATAGCGCTCGTCGACCTCGCGCTGGGCCTCGTCGGCGCGGCGCGAACGCTCGGAGCACTGCAGCGACAGGTTCGCCATCGTGTGCGGCGAGTAGGTGTACTGGTCCGCGCGCCTGCCGGTCAGGGCGTACTTGATCGCGCGATGCACCAGCAGGTCGGGATAGCGCCGGATCGGCGAGGTGAAGTGCGCGTACGCCGCCAGCGCCAGGCCGAAGTGGCCGATGTTCTCCGGCGCGTACACGGCCAGCGACTGGCTGCGCAGGATCACCGATTCGAGCAGCGCCGCGTCGGGACGGTCGCGGACCTTCTCGAGCAGGTTGCGGAAATCCTTCGGCACGACCTTGCCCCACGGGGGCAGGCGCAGCTTGAACTCCTTGAGGAATTCCTCGAGGTCGGCGTACTTGGCCTCCGGCGGCTTGTCGTGGTCGCGGTAGGGCGCGGGAATGCCGGCCTCGAGCAGGTATTCGGCGGCCTGCACGTTGGCCGCGATCATGCATTCCTCGATCAGCTTGTGCGCGTCGTTGCGCTGGATCATGCCGGCCTGGGTGACCTCGCCCTGCGGGCCGAGCACGAAGCGCACCTCGCTGGTCTCGAATTCGATCGCCCCGCGCTTCGCCCGCGCCTTGTCGAGGATGCGGTAGAGCTGGTGCAGGCGCTGCACCTGCGGCAGCAGCGCACCGATCTTCGCCAGCGCGGCGTCGCGGTCCTCGTCGGGCACGCCCTCGCCCACCGCGTTCCAGACCTGGGTGTAGGTCAGGCGCAGGTGCGAGTTCATGACCGCTTCGTAGAACTTCGCCTCGGTCGGGATCCCGTCGCGGCCGACCTGCATGTCGCAGACGAAGCACAGCCGGTCGACCTTCGGGTTGAGCGAGCAGATCCCGTTGGACAGCGTCTCCGGCAGCATCGGCACGACGAAGCCCGGGAAATACACCGAGGTCGCGCGCTTCTGCGCCTCGTCGTCGAGCGGGGTGCCGGGTCGCACGTAGTGCGAGACGTCGGCGATCGCGACGATCAGCCGGAAGCCGTTGCGGTTGGGTTCGCACCACACCGCGTCGTCGAAATCCTTGGCGTCCTCGCCGTCGATGGTGAGCAGCGGCACCTGGCGCAGGTCGACGCGGTCCCGGATCTCGGCGTCCTGCACTTCCAGCGGCACCGCGGTCGCCTGCGCCAGCACTTCCGGCGGGAACTCGTGCGGGATCTCGTGGCCGTGGATCGCTGCCTCGACCGCGAGCGATGCCGTCAGCTTGTCGCCGAGCACCGCGAGCACGCGCCCGATCGGCGGCCTGCGCGCATCCGGCGCCTGCACGATTTCGGCGACCACCAGTTGCCCCGGCTTCGCGTCGCGGCCTTCGCCCGGCGGGATCAGCACGTTGCGCTGGATGCGGCGGTCGTCGGGCTCGACGTAGCTGATGCCGGCCTCGACGATGAAGCGGCCGATCAGGCGCGTCAGCCGATGCTCGAGCACCTCGACGATCGCGCCCTCGCGGCGGCCGCGGCGATCGACGCCGGTGACGCTGGCGAGCACGCGGTCGCCGTGCAGCGCCTTGCGCATCTCGTACGGCGGCAGGAACAGGTCGTCGCCCTCGCCGTTTTCCGGGCGCAGGAAGCCGAAGCCGTCGGGATTGGCGATGACGGTGCCGGCGATCAGGTTCTGGTTGCGGCCGGCGGGCACGAAGCCGCCGCGGCGGTTCTGCAGGAGCTGGCCGTCGCGCAGCATCGCCGACAGGCGCTTGCCGAGCGCGTCGAAGCGGTCGGGCGCGGTGAGCGCGCGCTTCTCCGCCAGCGCCTGCGCATCCATCGGCCCGTCCTGCGCGGCGAGCACCTGCAGGATCATCTCGCGGCTGGCGATCGGCTCCGCATAGCGCGTCGCTTCGCGCGCGGCCTGAGGATCCTCGCGCGGCGGCTGCGGACGTCCCGCGCCGCGAGCGCTTGCGCCGTGGCCGGTCGTGCCGTGGCCGGTCGCACCGCGGCCCGGGCCGGTGGGACGGGTCCCACCGCCCATCGCGCGGGCCAGGCCCGGATCGGGCAGCCAGCCGGGCAGCGCGCGCTTGCCGGCCGCCTTGTGCTCGCCCGGGGCCGGGCCGCTGCCTGCCCGCTTGCCGGGCCTTGGCGCATGCTTCGCCGGATTCTTCGCCGACGCTGTGGAGGCCGGCCTGTCGCCGGGGTGGCTGCCGGCCTTCGCGCCGGGCTTGCCGGCGGCCTTGCGGGCGCCCTTCGGGGTCTTCTTCATCGCGGCGATGGTACACCGCGGCCGTGCATGCCTCGTGCGCGTCAGTCGCGCAGCGGCAGGCGCGGCGCGTCGTCGATGCTGCCGTCGGGCTCGACCACCACGAAGCGCTCGCGGTTGCGGTCGAACGCGACCGGCAGCGGCGGGAGGAACATCGGCCGGCGCACGAAGCACAGGGTCCAGCCGAAGTGCGACATGGTGTCGAGCGTGCGCAGTTGTTGCGCGGTGAGCCCGCGGCGCAGTTCGCGCGCGTCCGCTCCGGCTTCCGTCGCGCGCCGCTCGGGCGCGAACACCCGCACCGGCTGCGGCGCGGGGACCATGCGCACGACCGCGGGCTCCGCGTCCTTCGGCACGTAGGCGTCGAGGTCGTAGGGATCGTCGACGAGGGCGATGCCGAGGTCGGGCACGCATTCGCGCGTCGGCTGCACGGCGCGCAGGATGCCGTCGGTGCGCGGCGCCGCTACGGCGTGCTCGGCATGCGCAGCGTCCGGCGCGTGCGTCTCGCGCGCCTCGTGCGCTTCGCCGTCGAGACTGAGCAGCAGGTGCTGCGCGCAGTCGCAGATGTGCAGGTGCTCGCCGGGCGCGGCGACGCGCAGCAACGCGCGTGCCTGGTCGGCGATGTCGCGCGACAGGGTCGGATCGCGCGGATCGGCGCGATGCCGGCGCCAGGCCGTCGCTTCCAGGTCCTGCAACAGGACGTCGATCTGCGCGCGTTGCAACGTCATCGCAATCCGCGGCCGCGCTGCGGCCGTTCCGTGGCCCGTGACGCGGCGAGCGTAGCAGCATCCGTGGCCGGTTTTCGCGCGGAATCGCGTGCACCCCAGCCTGCAATCGCTTCCATTCCGAAGGGAAACGATTCCAGCTCCCGGGCTCGGCTGGCTACCGCGTTTGATATATTCGGGACGCGCAGTGAGACAGGGGGAAGCGAGCGCACGAAGTGCCCGTTAATCTTTCATGGAGATCGTCATGCGAATGCCTCTGAAGTTGGTGCTCAGTTCATTGTTGCCAATCGCGGTTGCGCTCTTCTCGACGGGGGCGCTGAGCGCGCCTGCTGCGAGTCGCAGTGCGAATGCGTTCAAGCTCGACATCGCCATTCAAAAGAATGGCGCGACCGTGGCGAACCCGAAATTCACCGTCGTCTTCGGCAAGCCAGCCCAGGCCACCATGTCCAAGCCTGGACAGGAAAACGACATCTACAGGGTGCAGGCAACCGCACTGCCGGCGCAGCCCTTGCCTGACGGCCGCAAGACCGTGAGGCTCGACCTGGTCGTAATGGAACGGGTTGAGGGCGCCTGGGTGATTCTCGGCGAGCCGTCGATGGTGCTCTACGACGGCAAGGCGGGTTCGCTGGACGTCTCCGGGCCCGCCGGTGCGTTCAAGGTGCAGGCGACGGCGACGTCCGAGTTCAACCTGAAGGCGGTGGGTTTCAACGGCGGCGCCTGTCCCGCGCTTGATGCCCCGGTCGCGCGGGTCGCCAAGACGTCCGGCAGCGTCATCCAGGGGATCCGCGTCGATCCCAATTGCTGCAGCGCCGGATGCGCCGACGGGTCCGGCCAGACGATGACTTGCTGCGGAGCGATCGAATGCTGCGCGTGCGGCAGTTGCTGCAGCCCCCCCGGTGGAGGAGGCTGATCCTTCCCGCCTCGCTGCATCGACGAGCCGGCCACCCGATTGGCCGGCTTTTTTGTGCACGAAGAACGCGACAGGACAACGGGTACGGCAACAACAAAAAACCCCGCACGTGGCGGGGTCTTTCGTGTTGTCCCCGGAGTTCCGTGGAATCCGGCGGACTTTGCGTTGGTGCCCAGGAGAGGACTCGAACCTCCACGGTTTTACCCGCTAGTACCTGAAACTAGTGCGTCTACCAATTCCGCCACCTGGGCAGGCGAGCGAGCCGCGAATTTTGGGGGCCGGGCCCACGAAAGTCAACGACGCCGACCCCTTCGCCAGGTACCCGGCCGGCTTCCGGGTCGCGGCCTAGTCCTGCGAGCGCTTCGTCTCCGCCTTCGCCGGCCCGGCCTGGTCGGCGATGCGCCACAGGTACAGGCCGGCGTAGGTGCGATACGGGCCCCAGCGCTCGCCGCGCTCGGCCAGCGCCTTCGGAGCCGGCATGGCTTCGGCCTTGTCCACGGCCTGCGCGCCCTTGCGGATGCCCAGGTCGTCGACGGGCAGCACGTCCGGGCGGCCGAGCCGGAACATCAGCATCATCTCGACGGTCCAGCGGCCGATGCCGCGCACCGGCACCAGCGCGTCGATGATCGCGTCGTTGTCCATCACCGACATGCGGCGCAGGTCGGGGATCTCGCCCGCGGCCTCGCGCCGGGCCAGGTCGCGCAACGCGAGCAGCTTGTTGCCGGAGACGCCGCAGGCGCGGATCGCCGCGTCGTCGCAGCGCGCCAGCGTGTCGCAGTGGAAGCGGCCGCTGCCGATGGCGGCCTCGACGCGGCCGACGATGGTGGCCGCGGCCTTGCCGCTCAGCTGCTGGTAGAGGATCGCGCGCGCCAGCGCGTCGACCGGATCGAAGGGCTTCCGCCAGCGCGGGTCGGGCGCGATCGGCCCGATCCGCTTCATCCAGGCCGCGAGCCTGCGGTCGCGCCTGGCCAGGTGCGCGTGCGCGGCTTCGGTGTCGAAACCGCGCGCGTGCCGGGGCATCTGCTGCTTCTGGTCGGCGTTACTGCTTGACCATCCAGTACACGTCGTACTGGCCGTTGGCGGTGAACGCCTGGTCGATGCCGTTCTTGTAGATCTCGAACGCGAGGCCGGCCGGCTCCGCGCCCTGGGTCATCAGCCACGCGCGCAGCGCGTTGCGCACGGTCTCGAGCTCGGCCATGTAGCCGACGTAGGTGGCGGTCGCGTAGCGGCCGGCCTCCGAGCGCTGGTACTTCACCGGGCCGAGCAGCTTCAGGCCGGTCATCGGCGCGCCCGAGGCGGCCACGACCCTGGCGCGGACCGGACCGGCCGGCGTGGCCGGCTGCGCGCCGTCGGCGGCGGGCGCCTCGGCGTCGGCCGCCGGCGCGGCGTCGCCCTTGCGGCGGACCGGCACTTCCACGTCGAAGGTGTAGGTCTCGCGCGCGAGCTCGGTGGACACGATGCGCATCGGGCCGGCGGCGACGAGGCCGTTGGCGTCCATGCTGCGCTTGATCCACTCCATGTCCGAACGCATCGCTTCCTGGATCTTCAGGTTGTTGCGCTCGATCGAGCCGGCGTTGACGACCAGCAGGTCCTCGGCCGGCAGCTCGGTGAACGACAGGCCCGCGAGCTTGGTGCCCTGCACGGCGTAGTCGGTGTTCGGCACCTGCGCCAGCATGTTGCTCAGGCGCTCGAGGCCGAGCTGCATGTCGTCGCCGACGTGGCGGCTGACGTACAGGCCGGCGTAGCGGCCCATGAGGTCCCAGCCGTAGTCGACGTCATAGGTCTGGGTGATCTCGACGTTGCGGCCGCCGCGACCGGTCGGCTTCAGCTCGAAGGTCGTGGTCTTGTCGTGGCCGCGCTGCGGGTTCACCAGCGCATAGGTCACGCTCGCGCGCGGCTCGGTCGCGGTGATCTCCCAGCTGCCCTGGCCGAGCTGCGGCTTGTCCGAGGTGTAGTCCATGCGCGCGCCGACGCCGGAAGTCGGGCCGGAGTACTGCAGCTGCATCTTCGGGTCGCGCAGGACCAGCGGGTTCCAGTCCTTGAACCGGCGCAGGCTGTTGAGCGTGTCGTACACGATCGTCATCTTGCGGTTGGTCTCGACCTGCTTCTCCAGGTGGCGGTGCGAGGGCAGCACCAGCGCGACCAGCAGGAACAGCGCGACGACGATCGCCAGGGAAATCAGGATCTCGAGCAAACGGGTCATTCAGGTTCTCCAGGGTGCCCTCGGACCGGCCGGCCGGGGGCGCAGACCGCCAATCGTAGCAAGAAGGCCGGCGCCGGCGAAGCGCCGGGGCTCACAAAAAGGGACCGGTTACACCCGCCGGCCGCGCGCCTCCCCGGGCCGCGGCGACGCGGGGCCGACCATGGGTCGGCTCTACACGAGCTGGAGCTCGAAGGCCTTGAGCACGGCGCGGGTCCGGTCGCGCACGCCCAGCTTGGAGAGGATGTTGGACACGTGGTTCTTGATCGTGCCCTCGGCCACGCCCAGCGAATTGGCGATCTCCTTGTTGGAGAAGCCCGACGCCATCAGCCGCAGGATCTCGGTCTCGCGGTCGGTCAGCGGATCGGGGCGATCCAGGCTCACGAAGTCGTTGCGCATGTGCTCCAGCCCCGACAGCAGCCGCTGGGTCACCGCCGGCTGGACCAGCGAGCCGCCGTCGGCCACGGCCTGGATCGCGCCGACCAGTTGCTCCAGCGAGACGTCCTTGAGCAGGTAGCCCTTCGCGCCCGCCTTCAGGCCGGCGAGCACGAGCTGGTCGTCGTCGAACGTGGTCAGGATGATCGTCGGCGGCAGGGTCCCGGCGCGCGCCAGCGCCTGCAGCGCCTCCAGGCCGGACATCACCGGCATGCGCATGTCCATCAGGACGACGTCCGGCTTCGCCTGCGGGATCAGCTCGATCGCCTGCTTGCCGTCGGCGGCCTCGGCGACGACCTCGATGCCCTCGGCCAGGGCGAGCAGCGAACGGATGCCCTGGCGCACCAGGGTTTGGTCGTCGACCAGGCAGATGCGGATCATTCGTCTTCTCCAGCCAGGGCATGGGCAGGTCGGGCGGCGACCGCGGGCGGGCGGTCGTCGAGGGGCAGGTCGAGGTCCAGGGCGAAGCCGGCGCCGGGGCGGGTCGCGACGTCGGCGGTGCCGCCGTACGCGGCCAGCCGCTCGCGCATCCCGCGCAGCCCGTTGCCGGCGGCCGGCGCGTCGGCGCCGCGACCGTCGTCGCTGGCCTGCAGCCGCACCGCGCGGTCCTCGAAGCGGTATCGCAGCCGCAGTTCGCTGGCCTGGGCGTGGCGCTGGGCGTTGGTGATGATTTCCTGCGTGCAGCGCAGCAGCACGTGCGCGCGCTCGGCGTCGTCGAGCAGGAACGGCTCGGGCAGGTCGAGGACGATGTGCAGCCCGGCGATGTTGTCGGCGAGCGGCCGCAGCGTCGCCGCCATGTCGATCGCGTCGTCGGTGCGCAGGCGGCTCACCGCCTCGCGCACGTCGCTGAGCAGGAGGCGCGCCAGCGTGTGCGCCTGGTTCACGTGCTCCTGCGCGGTGCCCTGCACCAGGTGGCCGGCGACCTCGAGATTCAGGCTCAGCGCGGTGAGATGGTGGCCGAGCAGGTCGTGCAGCTCCCTGGAAATGCGCGTCCGCTCGTTGACGCGCGCGCTCTCGGCGAGCAGCGCGCGGGTGGCGCGCAACTCCGCGTTCAGGCGGCGCTGGTCCTCGCGCGCCTGCGCCTGCTGCCGCGCGACCAGGCTGGTGACGAACACGAAGCCCGAGAAGCCCACGTACAGCAGCGACTGCATCACCGCCTCGAACCACGAGAAGCCGAGGCCGCGCACGTACACCGGCACCACCAGCAGCTCGCTGAGCACCAGCCAGGCCACGCCCATCGGCCACGGCAGCAACCACGGCAGCGCGCAGGCGACGACCATCAGCAACACGCTGCCCAGGCCGCTGTCGCTGTAGTAGCTGATCGCCACGGCGCTGCCGGTGAGCACCACCAGCAGCAGGTAGTCGAGCGCGCCCACGCGGCGGCCGCCGAGGCCGCGGGTGAGCCAGGCGTAGCACAGGCCGAAGGCGGCGTAGGCGGCCCAGGCCGGCCAGCTGACGTCGACCACGGTCGCCACGTCCTCGCCGGTACCCGGCTCGGTGGGCGCCAGCGACAGCAGGACCAGCGGCAACGCGATCACCGCCCAGGTGAGCAGGCCGGCGTAACGCAGGAGCTGGCTGTGGTCGAGGCGGGCGAACATGCGGCATCTTAGGCGCAACGGGGCCGCCGGCGGCGCCCCCGAAAGTCATGCCGCGCGCGCCGCCGCCACCGCCGGGCGACATCGCCCCGCCGCGGCCGCCATGCGATAATCGCGGCTGTTCGTACGCTGGAGCCGGGAATGTCGATCGTCATCCGCGACGTGCGCGAGCACGACCTGGATTCCGTCCTTGCCCTCAACAACGCCGCCGGCCCCGCGATCCTGCCGATGGACGCGGCGCGGCTCCGCCGCTTCCACGCCGACGCCGACTACTTCCGCATCGCCGAGCGCGACGGCGCGCTGGCCGGGTTCCTGGTCGGCTTCGCCTCGTCCGCCCGGCACGACAGCAGCAACTTCCGCTGGTTCGGCGAGCGCTACCAGGACTTCTTCTACATCGACCGCATCGTGGTCGCGAGCCGCCGCCGCGGCGGCGGCGTCGGCCGCGCCTTCTACGCCGACGTGCAGAGCCACGCCGAGCTGCGCCACCCGCGCCTGGCCTGCGAGGTGTTCCTCGACGACGGCAACGATCCGGCGCTGCTGTTCCACGGCAGCTTCGGCTTCCGCGAGGTCGGCCAGCACGTGATGCCCGCCGCCGACGGACAGCCCGCGCACCGCGCGGCGATGCTGATGAAGGACCTGTGCAGCTACCGCTGGGTGCACGACACCTACGGCGACGCGCTGCCGGACGTGCCGTGGATCTCGCGGCGGCGCGCCCCGCCCCCCGCCCCCCCCCCCCGCGCGCCCCCCCCGCCCGGGGCCGGGGCCAGGCGGCGGGGGGGGGTTACGAGCCCGCGGGGGGACGCAAAATAGGCCCG